>JAIERI010000009.1 GCA_019747015.1 Xanthobacteraceae bacterium | reverse complement strand
CACCGCACCGGGCAGCAGCCGGCCGTCCATGGCGATCAAGGTGGGTGTACCCGTAACGCCCAGCCGCGAGCCCAGCCTCAGACGGCGCCGACTGCTCAGGCCGCGCCGATTCCGCAGGGCGCGCCAACCGCTCAGGTTTCACAGATGCCCCTGGCGGCACGCGTGACGTCAATCGACGCGACCTAAGTTAAGCGGGTAGTTGCGGGCCGGGCGGATGATTGGAATCCGGCCGGCCCGATCTTTGATGCGGCGCGAAAATTCGCCGTTCAGAATTCGAATTCGCAGGTGGCACGGCAAACCCGTGGAACCATGGGGTTCCGGCAGGCGTTTGTGAGTGTTGCGCAAAAAATCATGGCGCATCTGTTCGCCAGCTGCGGAGAGTGTCATGTCGAAACCCGTCTCCTCGAAATCGAGTCTCAAGGTTCTCGCGGTGGCTTTGGCGGCCGCGCTTTTGATCGTTCCAGCGCTCGCCGCCGGAAGAGGGGGTGGCCATGGCGGCGGGGGTCACGGCGGTGGCGGACATGGCGGTGGCGGCGGGCGTGGTGGTGGCGTCCATATTGGCGGCGGAGGCGCGCGTTTTGGCGGCGCTCATTTCGGCGGCGCGCCGCGCTTCACCGGGCGGGGCGTGTCGCGTTCCTTCGCGCGGCCAAGCCGGAGCAATCGTTCTTTCGTCAGCCGGGGCGGTAGTAACCGCGCGGCAATCCGGGCAAATCGTGCGGCCAGCCGGGCTGCCCGCCGCGCCGGCAACAATGCCGCGACGCTCAACACCGGCAATAACGTCAATCGCAACCTGACCGCGCGAGGCACGCGCGATGCGAACCGCAGGACCGCCGCGGTCCGCAACGCTTTGCATTCAGGCGCGGTCGCGGGTGCCTTGCATAACAGGGCCGCGTTGCGCGATCCCAACGCACGCTCCCGCATCACCGCGAACGCGGCGATGGCCGGACGGCAGGGCCGCGACGGCTGGTGGCGTCACCGTCACGGCGGTTTCGGATGGGTGGGACCGCTGTTCTGGCCGTTCGCCTATTACGACTTCTACAATTACGCGCTGTGGGGCGACGGCTACGATTACTCGTTCTGGGACTATGGCTACAACGACATCTATGCCGGCCTGTTCGCGCCTTACGGCTATGACGATCTTGCCGGCTATGGGCCGCAATATTCCGGTCCGGTCGGAAGCGGCGGTGTGGTGTCGTCCGCACCCGCCACGACGGGATCGACATCCACCGCAGACCCGGCCGCGCAATCGAGCGAACTGGCCCAGATGTGCGGGCAGGACGGGCGCGACATCGCCGGACTGCCGATCGACCAGATCCAGCAGGTCATCCAGCCCAATGACGAGCAGCGCGCCGCGCTCGACGATCTCGCCAACGCTTCGGTGAAGGCGCAACAGGACATCAAGGCCGCATGTCCGACCTCGATCGCGCTGACCGCGCCCAATCGTCTGGCCGCCATGCAAAACCGTCTTGAGGCGTTGATCGCCGCGGTGCAGACGGTGCAACCGGCGCTGGACAAATTCTACGGTCTGCTCAACGATGAGCAGAAGGCGCGGCTGACGGCGCTCGGGCGGCGCGATGGCTCCAAAATGGCGGACGCATCCCAAACCTGCGGCGCCCCTCAGCCCGGCATCACCGACTGGCCCACGGCGAAGATCAACGACACCTTGCAGCCGACTGAAGCACAGCGCGCCAGCCTGACGGCGCTCCAGGACGCCAGTGCCAAGGCGGCCGAGTTGCTCAAGGTCTCATGTCAGCCCGCGACTGCGCTAACGCCGCCGGCACGGCTTGCCGCGGCCGGGCAGCGGCTCGACACCATGTTGCAGGCCGTGAAGACGGTGAGCGTGGCGCTCAATGACTTCTATGGCAAGCTGACCGACGAGCAGAAGGCGCAGTTCGAGGCGATCGGCCCGAAGCAGACTGATTTGTCGTCCGACACCGGCCGCCGCAGCGATGCGTCGGATACCGGCGCGCCGGAGCCGCGCCGGTATCGGCATCATGTCAATGCCGCCAATATTCGCGCCATGATCCGCCACTTCATTTCGTGGTGAGACACGGCGCGACAGAATGACGAACGCCTAGATGATTTGGCATCGCTGAATACTTGGCATCGTTCGTCCCATGCCAGCCCGGCATCCTGTGATATAATTCTTCGACGTATCCACCGAATCGCTCGGCCCGAGAGCCGGAAAGGTGAAGACCGATGATCTTCATCACAGGTTTGCTGTTCGTCCTGTCGGGGTTGTTTTACGCAGCCGGCCGCGGTGAGCTTGGCCCATCACTGCGGCCCCTATGCCAGTATGGCGAAACCTTCTGCGTTCACCCCGAATGGCTGCTTTATGCAGGCGGAATTTTTCTGGTCTGGACGCTGTTCCTGAAGGTCGATCGTCTCTGAGCTTTTCAGCAGACAGATCGCCGTGATCTCCCCGCGTCCTATTGCGCCTTATCGGGAATCGTTCCGGTGACGGTGCTGTCCGGCGGACTGTCGGCTTCCGTGTTGGTGTGGAGCGCAATATCGCTGCCGAGATGGCGCGCCATCGACGCCAGCGAGCAGCCCTCGCAATAACGCCGGTCTTTGAAATCGACCCAGTTATGCGCGAAAATGCGATCCGTTGGAATGCCGTAGCGCACTTGCAGGATCTTCACCAGAATGCGCCACGCCTCGATCTGTGCTTCGGTCGGCGGGGTTCGCACATTGGGAAAATTGCCGACGAACTCGACGCCGAGTGAATTGCTGTTCGGCACCATCTGATAGGTTTCGACGTTGCTGATATACTTGTTGTCGTCGCGGTTGCCGCGTCGCACATGGCCGGGTGTCGCCCATTCGCCGGTTGCCCAGTAAACCGTGCCATCGGTTTCGACCCAGATCGTCGCGCCGCGCTTGTCCGGCGTCACGGCCTGCGCCAGCGCATTGGCAAAGGCCGAGCCGGCGGGGCCTTCGGATTGATGCACGACGATATTGTGCCAGAGGTTGGCATCTTCGCGATCTATCCAGGGCCTGATCCAGACGATGTTAAGCCCCGGAAAATCCGGTGTGCCGCGCGAGCGCGCCGCGATCTCAAAATTCGACAGCGTCTGCGCCGCGGCGGGCGGGCAGGCGGCGCCGGTCAGGAGCAAGGCTGTGCCGAGAACGGCGATGGTGAAGCGGCAAATCATGACTTACAGTCGAAAGCCGGATGACACATTTGTCAACGCGTCAAATGCATGCCGGTTCTCTCAAAACCGCTTGCGGCGCAGGCGCGCGGGCCTTCAGGACTTTGCGAACCGCAATTTCCACCAGGACGGTTTCGGCCGCGCTTCCACACGGGAGGCGTCATCCAGGATTTTCTGAAGCCGCAACCGCAAAGTGTGATGCTTGTGAACCTCGTCATGCCCGGCTTGTGCGATGGCGCGGCGCTCCTCCGGATGATCGAGATAGTATTTTACCAGCCGGCCGATCTCCTCGGGTTTTTCCGGGTCGTAGTAGACAAGGTGCTTGCCGCTTTCGAACAGAGACATGTTGGCAAGCGCGGAGGGATGGTCGAGCCGTGGCGTCAGCAGGAAGGTGCCGCTCGCCATCACCTCGAACACCTTTCCCACCAGCAGCCGCGACAGCGCGGGCAGGTTGACGAAGATTTTGGTCGAGCGATACGCCTCGGCGAGCAACTCGAACGATTTACGCGTGTCGGGCGATGAGACGGACTGCATGCGCTGGAGTGGAAATCCGACGCGGCTCAGATATTGCTCGCGCTTGGGATACAGCGATCCCATGAAAGCGGAGTCGTATTTCGGTTCGGTGGGACGGGACCGAAAGATCGAGGTGTCGACGCCGAACGGCAGATAGGTGCCGCCGCAATCCTCCGCGTCTTGTATCGCCGGGAAGTAGTGCAGGTCGGCGAAGGACTTGAGATCCTGAAAATCGAAAACGCGATCGTCGCGCGACAGCGACTCGACGAACCATGCCACTTTCAGAGTCGGAATTTTCCGCCATAGCGATCCGTAACGCTTGCCCAAGCGGTACCACAGCCATTCCGGCCCGCAGATCAGGATGAGATCGGCCTCGAGAAGCTTGCGCACCGGGAAGCGCGGCCGCCCGCCACGTTTGGCGTCGGCGACTTCATAACCCATGCTTTGCAGAACGCTGACCACGCCCTCGGCGAAACACCAGGCCGAGCCGACGCCCGCCAGATTGTGGAACACGACGATTTTCTTGATTTGCATTGATTAAGAAACCGGAGGAATTTTCGCCGGACTGTAGATGGTCCGCATTGCAGGCGCCACGCTCTATTGCGGCGTGCCGAGCGATGCCTTGGCGCCGAGCGATCGCAGCGCGCCTTCGCTGAATTCGAATGTTTCCGGCGTCGGTGCCAAGAGCCGTATCGCCGCATCGTCAGTGCGGATTGCGCCGGTCGCATGCCAGATCGGAGTGGGGTCGCTGCGCACGCTCGATCGCGCGGCGGCCGAAATCTCCGTCGATATTCCGCTCATCGCAGCTTCGGATGGTGAGAGCCGTGGCGCATCGAAAGCGAAGCGCATTCCGCTCTGCGCTTTGGCGACCAGCGCCGGATCGACGCCATGCATATGCCACTGCCACGCTTCAGTGGGCGTCTTCGCCAGTTCGGGTGTCGAGGGAACGACATGGACGATGCGATAGCCGCGCGCTTTCAGTTCGCGCAGGATCGTCGGCAGCGCGGCTTGGGTGCGCGGCTGAATATCGTGCAGCAGCAGCACGCCGCGGCCATAGGCCTCCAGACGCCGGATCGCCAGTTCGGCAACGCGCGCCGATGAGATGTGCCGCCAGTCGTCGGCGAGGAAATCCGCGCTCCATGTCATGATGCCCTTGGAGGCGAGATAACCTTCCACGGCTTCGGAACGCAGCAGGCCGGGGACGCGGAAGAACGGCGCCAGTTCGATGGAATCGCCGAGCGCGGTGGCGGTCGACGCGATGCCATTGTCGATCTCGGCCTTGGCCTGATCGAGCGGCATGCGATCCATCTTCAAAATATGATTTTGCGTGTGGGTGCCGATGGTGTGACCGGCGGCAGCGACCTCGCGCAGCGTCGACGGATTATACTGGGCCTGCTCGCCGATGATGAAGAAGGTGGCCTTGATGCATTGGGCGGCGAGTATTGCCAGTATCGGCTTGGTGTGAGCCGGGATCGGGCCGTCGTCGAAAGTCAGCACCACCTCGTGATCCTGCAGCGGCAGCGTCTCGGGATATTGCATGACGCCGATGCGCGGATGCTCCGTCGGATCGACCACGAGCGTGCGCGAGGTGCCGAGCGCGTTCGGATTGCCGGGGCAATCGGCAGCATGAACGGCAGCGGCGAGGGAGCAAAACAGCAAGGCACTTACAAGAAGTCTGAACACGAGCGGAACCCTGAATTGAAGCATCGCAATCGGGGTATTTAAGCCAAACCGTAATGTCATGGCGATGAATGTCACCTTAATTGTTGGTCGTGACCGGGGCATGCGACGGATTCCGGCGCGGCCGAAACCGGCTGACGGCGCTCTTTTCCGGGGTGGACCGGCTGGGCTCCGGCGATGGCACCACATGGACCACCTTGTAATTGTTGCGCTTGAGATAGCGCAAGAAGGCCGGCAGCATCGCGGCGGTTTGCCGCTTGGTGTCGTGGAGCAGAATAATACCCCGGCCGTCCTGCTCCAGCCGCGCGGTCAGCAGATGCAGTTGCTGATCGGGCGTCATCGGATTCCAGTCGCTCGCCCACAAATCCGCGCCAAACACCGCAAAGCCGCGCGCCTGAAGCCGGGCCAGCAGGCTCGGGGTCGAGGCAAAGCCGGGAAAGCGGAAAAACGGTGTCGCGGGAGCGCCGAGCGCGGCGTCATCGGCGGCAATGCCGCGGTCTATTTCATCGAGGGCGTGCGGTTCACTGACCCGGTTCAAAATCCGGTGCGACCAGGTGTGATGCCCGATGTCGTGGCCGCCGGCGGCGATGGCCCTGACCGTCTGCGGATTGGCTTTCGCGTTCTGGCCGATCAGGAAAAATGTCGCCTGGACGCACTCGGCGGCCAGTGCGGCCAGCACCTTGTTGGTCGTGGCGGGCAAGGGGCCGTCGTCGAAGGTCAGCACCACTTCCTTGTCGGCGAGCGGCAGAGTCTGGGGAAAGCTCTTCAGTCCGACGCGCGGAAATGCCTTCGGATCGACGCTCATGACCCGCGCCGTGCCGAGCGCGTCACTGTACAGGCAGTCCGCCGCCCTCGCCGGCGATCCCAGAAGCGCGATTGCAAACAGTGCCAGTCGCGCACCGGTCATGACCCCTTCAAGACGGCGCATCGGCGGCCATTGCATGTTCCGGTGTCTTCCTGTTGGGCCCGCACGTTTTGCGTTGCGCTGTGTATCTTTGATTGGGTAATGCGACGTTATCAGGGTGGCAATCCTGCAACGACATTCAATTCCGCGGGAGCACGGCATGGCAGACCACCAGGATTTGGCCGATCCCGCCGATGCCCGGCATGACTCGGTGCTCGACCGCTATCCGATGCGGGACGAAAGTGGAGAAATCCGCCCCCGGTTTGTCGGAATGATCGAGGATGCGGTTCAACGCGGCGACGCGCTGTTTCTGGGCAAGATCGTCGCCGAACTCCACGAAGCCGACCTCGGCAATCTGATCGAGGCGCTGGAGCCCGACCTGCGGCCGAAGCTGATCGAGCTGACCGCATCCGACTTTCACTTTTCCGCGCTCAACGAGGTGGACGACACCATCCGCGAGGAGATCCTCGAGGAGCTTGAGCCGGAAACCGTCGCCGAGGGCGTACGCGAACTGGATTCGGACGACGCGGTCGAACTGCTGCAGGATCTCGACGAGGAAGACCAGGAGGAAATCCTCGAACACCTGCCGCAATCCGAGCGCGTCGCGCTGGAGCGCAGCCTCGACTACCCGGAGAATTCCGCCGGCCGGCGGATGCAGACCGAGTTCATCGCGGTGCCGCGGGACTGGACCGTGATCCAGGCCATCGCACACATCCGCGACACCGCCGAGCTGCCCGACCGCTTTTATGAAATCTACGTGGTGGACCAGGACCAGCACCTTAAAGGCGCGGTGCCGCTCGACAGACTGCTGCGCGCCGGGCGGCCAGGGCCAATCACCGATTTGATCGACGAGGACCGCCGCTCCGTCTCGGTGCTCGACGAGCAGGGCGATGTCGCGCGCATGTTCGGCAAGTACAATCTTGTCGCAGCCCCGGTGGTCGATACCGAAAACCGTCTGGTCGGCGTCATCACCATCGACGATGTGGTGGACGTGATCGAGGAGGAGGCCGACGAGGAGGTTAAGGCGCTGGGCGGTGTGCGCGCGGATGAACAACTCTCCGATTCATTCTGGAGCATCGCCAAGGGCCGCTTCAACTGGCTGCTGGTCAATCTCGCCACTGCCTTTCTGGCCTCATCGGTGCTGGGCCTGTTCGAAGGCGAACTGGAGAAGATGGTTGCGCTCGCGGTACTGGCGCCGATTGTCGCCAGCCAGGGCGGCAATGCCGCGACCCAGACCATGACGGTCGCGGTGCGCGCACTCGCCACCCGCGAACTTGGGCCATGGAACGCGCTGCGCGTGATCTTTCGCGAATGCTCAGTCGGCTTCGTCAACGGGCTGGCATTCGCGATCATCACCGGCGTCGCCGCAGTGGCATGGTTCAAGGTGCCCGGCCTTGGAATCGTCATCGGGCTTGCGATGCTGTGCAATCTCGTCGCCGGCGCACTCGGCGGCATTCTGATCCCGATGGCGCTGGACAAGCTCAATGCCGATCCGGCGGTGGCGTCCGGCGCCTTTGTCACCACCGTCACCGACGTGGTCGGCTTCTTTTCCTTCCTCGGCATTGCCAGCCTGTGGTTCGGCTTCCACTAGTGTCCTGAATCCGAAGTTCTCCTTATTTTGCAGCGCCTTCCGTAACGAACTTCGGATTCGAAAGGACACTAGCGAATAATAATTCTCGTGTGGTTTTGGTTCGCACGTCCGCAAGAGTGTGTGCGGTGGAAATGATGCGGACGTGCGAACCACCACACGGAAATTTTTAAGACATTTTTAACCATGCATCGCCGACCATGGCGCGTGTTCCGCAAAAGTGGGCGCCGGTTTTGCGATCAGAACACGCGCTAGATTATATTTTAGAGCATTTCTGGCGGCTAACCGGCTTCCACTTAGCCGGAAAATGCTCTGACGAGGCGGGAGCGGACATGCAACGTTTGCGGCTGAAAGCGGACGGGCGGATCGTCGAACTCAAAGACGGACGCGAAATGTCGCTCGTGCCTTCGATGCACCCTTCAATCGGCGCGATTGGGCCTCGTCATGTCCGCCCGCAGCGTGAAACCACGCCGGTGCCGCAGGTGCGCCAATTGCGGCTGCGCGCCAAGCTGACACAGGCCGAGTTCGCGAGCAGGTTGTGCGTGCCGCTGGAGACCATCCGCAACTGGGAGCAGGGCAAGCGCATGCCGCGCGGCCCGGCGCGCGCGCTCTTGGCTGTGATCGCACACGCGCCCGAGACAGTGTTTGCGGCGCTGGCGGAAGACACCACCTCGATTTGAAGCCGGTCCGGCGCCAACGCAACTTACATTCTTGTCGTCGATTATTCTTCGCATCGATGTAGGATGCAGCGGACAAGGAGCGGCCATGCACTTCGTTGAGGCGAACGGCGCCAGCATTCCTGCCATCGGGCTGGGTACCTGGGAATTGCAGGGCCGCGATTGCGCGCGCGTGGTCGAACAGGCGCTGCGGCTCGGCTATCGCCATATCGACACGGCGCAGATTTACGAGAACGAGCGCGAGGTCGGCGCCGGGCTTCGCGCCTCGGGCGTGCGGCGGGACGATGTGTTCGTCACCACCAAAGTCTGGACCACGCATTTCGCGCCCAACGATCTCGAACGCTCGGTCAAGGAGAGCCTGAGCAGGCTGCGGCTTGCCGCCGTCGATCTGTTGCTGCTGCATTGGCCGAACCCGCAGGTGCCGCTCGCCGAGACGCTCGGCGCGCTGGCGCATGCGAGGCAGATGGGACTGGCGCGGCATATCGGCGTGTCGAACTTCACCGTGGCGCTGATCGAGGAGGCGGTGGCGACGTGCGCCGAGCCTCTGGTGTGCGATCAGGTCGAGTATCACCCGTATCTCGATCAGGCCAAGGTCATCGATGCCTGCAGCCGTCACGACATGGCGGTGGTGGCCTACAGCCCGATCGCCAAGGGCAAGATCAAGAACGACGAAGTACTGGCGCGGATCGGCGCGCACCACAAGAAATCGGCGGCACAGGTGTGCCTGCGCTGGCTGATTCAGCAGAACGTGGTCGCGATCCCGCGTACCTCGAAGGTCGAGCGGCTGTCGGAAAACATCGACGTGTTCGATTTCAATTTGAGTGACGAGGAGATGACGGAGATTTTCACGATGGGCTCACCGCAGGGTCGGCTGACCAATTTCGGTTTCGCGCCGAAATGGGATTGATCGCGCGCTGACAGGGTGCTTCAACCCATCCTCATCGCGAGTCTTGCATGTTCTTCATTGCCTCAAAAATATTCGGCTTCGTCTCGACGCCGTCGAATTTTGTTGGGCTGCTCGGTCTCGCCGGCGCGCTGCTGCTGGCAACGCCATGGCGCGCAGCCGGCACGAAGGCGATGCTGGGCTGCATCGCGCTGCTGCTGGTGTTCGGATTTTCGCCGCTCGGAAACTGGCTGATGCTGTCGCTGTCGGAGCGTTTTCCGCCCTGGCATGACATTGGCCGCGCGCCCGACGGCATCATCGTGCTCGGCGGGGCGATCAATCCCGAATTGTCGCAGGCGAGGGGAACCGCGGAAATCAACGCGTCGGGCGAGCGCATGACGGCGGCGGCTGAACTTGCGCTTCGCTTCAAGGACGCGCGCATCGTACTCAGCGGCGGCAACAACGCGCTGATCAATCCGGTGTCTACTGAAGCCGC
This sequence comes from Xanthobacteraceae bacterium, assembly GCA_019747015.1. Taxonomy (GTDB): domain Bacteria; phylum Pseudomonadota; class Alphaproteobacteria; order Rhizobiales; family Xanthobacteraceae; genus Afipia. The sequence continues at coordinate 18,519 of JAIERI010000009.1, read as the reverse complement.
GGTCGGTGCGCGGTTTCTTGAAAATCTCGGCGTCGCCTCCAGCCGTATCGTGCGAGAGGACAAATCCCGCACCACATCCGAGAACGCGGTGTTCACCCGCGATCTGCTCGAGCCCAAGCCGGGTGAATACTGGCTTCTTGTAACCTCGGCGGTGCATATGCCGCGCGCGGTCGGCGCGTTTCGTGCGGCCGGCTTCGACGTCGATCCCTATCCGGTGGATTGGCGCACGCGCGGCTGGCAGGACGCAGCGACGCCATTCGATACGTTGGCGGCGGGCCTGTCGCGCCTCGATACGGCGGTGCATGAGTGGATCGGGCTGATCGGTTATCGCTTAAGCGGACGCAGCAGTGAATTGCTACCGGGGCCGAAGCACACGCCATAGCCGGCGCACGGGGGTGAACGCAATGAGCAAGAGCGAGTCCCGGAAAGAAGCGTCTCCATCGAAGATGATCGATGCGAGAATCAAGGAACTGAATGACTGGCGGGGCGAGATACTCGCCCGGGTCCGAACGCTCATCAAACAGGCTGACCCGGAAGTGGTCGAGGAGTGGAAGTGGAAAGGCGTTCCGGTGTGGGAGCATGCCGGCATCATCTGCACCGGCGAGACCTACAAGGCTGTCGTAAAGATGACCTTCGCCAGGGGTGCCTCCTTGGAAGACCCATCAGGTCTCTTCAACTCAAGCCTCGACGGCAACACAAGGCGCGCCATCGATGTCCGTGAAGGCGACAAGATCGATGAAAAGGCGCTGAAGGCGCTCATTCGGGCCGCCGTGGCGCTGAATACGGCGGCGCGAGCCGCTCGCCCAGCCCGCGCGCAGAAGAAACCGAAAAGCGCCAAAGCAGGCTGACCGCTGGATCGATTTCCCCGACGTCAAGCCCGGTCTTGCGCAGGACTTGTGTGCACGAGCCGACACATCAATCGCCTGTCGCGCCGTTTGCCAAAAAGACACGATCCGGATCAAACGCTCGAAAGGAGAAAAAGTCGGCAAGCGCCGCGAGAGAATCCATGCTTAAAGGCGCGCGGAGCTGATAGCCAATCACTCTAGGCCCTCGCGCGATTTAATCGCCGGGGGCTTTCTACTGCCGCAAGGCGCTGGCGGAACGCCTTGCTCAATCGTGTCTCGGCAGTCCCAGCCGGTAGACGCCGCGAAAATCGTTCGGATCGGCGGGTTTGCCCTTGCGGTAGATGATCAGACGGCCCGATTGCGCCAGTGTCACCGCAGCCCTGCGGATCGGTGTCAGCAGCGCGTGCCAGTCGCCTTCAGGTTCGATGGTGTGAGCGATCTCAGGCGCACTGAGGGTCTTGCTGCCCGCGCGCGTCAGGACGCCGAGGATCGTATCCTCAAGAGAGAATTCGGCGGGCGGCGGATCGGCCAGCGATGTCGTGGGAGAAGAATCGGGGAGGGACATGACCTGTCCTTGCCGGATCGCTCTGGATCGCGCAAGCGCGGTTGTTTCAGGATCGCCTTAACGACGGCCTTATTTAACGACAGCCTGGCGCGCGTCGGAATCGAATTGCCGCCGCCACATCACCACGACAACTGCGAGGGTCGAGATCAGCAGCACCCACGGGCTGATGAACCAGCCGAGATAGCCGAGCGCGAACAGGAATGCGCGCTGGCCGCGGTTGAAATGCCGGCCGGCGGATTGAAACAGCCGCGTCGTGCGCATGACATGCGACTGCGCCTCGGGCGTGTCGCGCTTGGCGGCGAACGGCATCGCGCCCAGCATGATGGCGACGTAATTGAACAGCCGGTAGGCCCAGGCGAATTTGAAGAACGCATAGACGAAGATCAGAATGAGGCCGATGCACTTGATCTCCCATAGCGCGGGAGAGGCGCGGATGCCGAGCGGCAGCGTGGAGAGAACCGAGAGCGCTTCCTCGGTCGATTTGAGCAGCGTCAGTCCGCCGCCGATCGCCAGCAGCGTGGTGGAGGCGAAGAACGCCGTGCCGTTTTGCAGCGACAGCATGATCTGCATGTCCACCATGCGCGTCTCGCGGTCGAGCATGCGGCGGATCCACACTTCGCGGTAAATATTCATGCGCGCGTTGAGGCTGTCGCGGCCGTGCGGCGTGCGTTCCAGCGTCACCGCGTAAACCGTCCATGCCAGGATAAAGCCCGAAATCGCCACGATATCGGGTGTCGAGAAAACGATCATCGCTCAAAGCCTTCGCAGAATGAACGCGATGCTGGCACGGCGCCGCGCGGGCGGCAACGTGCCGCTCTGTTCCCCGCGCGGTTGATAGGCTCTGCCCCGGCGTGCGACAATGGCTGAACAGGGAGCGCGCGCGGCATGACTTTGAAACTTTTCATCGGCAACAAGAATTATTCGTCATGGTCGATGCGTCCCTGGCTGGTGTTGAAGGCTTTCGGCATCCCCTTCGATGAAACCGTCATCCCGCTTTATACGGGCGCCGCCGACAAGCAACGCATTCTCGATGTCACGTCCTCCGGCAAGGTGCCCGCCCTGGTCGATGGCGACATCACGGTATGGGATTCGCTCGCCATCATCGAGTATCTCGCCGAACGATTCCCCGATATGGCGGTGTGGCCATCGGACCGCGCGGCGCGGGCGCATGCGCGTGCGATCGGCGCGGAGATGCATGGCGGCTTCGGGCCGCTGCGCCGGGAATGCGGCATGAACATCCATCGCCCGGTCCGCGCGAAAATGTTGTCGATTGAGGCACTCGTCGACATCGCGCGCATTCAGGAGATGTGGATCGATTGCCGCCAGCGTCATGCGCGGTCCGGGCCTTATCTTTTCGGCGCGTTCAGCGCGGCGGATGCGATGTACGCGCCGGTCGTGCATCGCTTTCGCACCTACGCGATTGATGTGCAGCCACGGGTTCAGGACTACATGGATGTCATGCGCATGCACCCTGCCTTCGCGCAGTGGACGCAGGAGGCGCTCGCTGAAACCCTGACGATCGAGAAGTTCGAGACGGATTAAATTTAACGTCATTGTCATGTCATTTTAACGCGGCCCGCCGGGGCCGTTGCCGCTCGCGAAAAATTGGCTGAAAAAGACGCAGCGATGTGCTTGACGGCATGGCGCGAAGTGCGTTTGGCTTTTTGCGAGCGATCATTTCAAATGAGGGATTCGATTATGGGAATTTTGGATACGCTGAAAAGCCTGCTGTCGTCACCGCAGGCGGGCCAGCTTGAGGCCAGCATCATTCCGGTGGTGCTCAACGAGGTACTCGGCAAGGGCGACCAGGGCGGCCTGACGGCGATCGTCAACAAGCTCCAGCAGGCCGGCTACGGCGATCAGGTGAAGTCGTGGCTTAGCGACGGGAAGAATATTCCCATTACCGGCGCGGAGCTTCAGGAAGTTCTCGGCAATGCCAAGGTCAAGGAACTGGCCGCCAAGTATGGCGTTCCGATCGATCAGCTCGGCCCGATCCTAGCGCAGTACCTGCCCAAAGCAGTCGACAAGGCTAGCCCCAATGGAACGCTGCCGCACACGGCATAACGCTTTAAGCATCTGATTTAACGATCATATCCCGCCGCCGCCACACCAAAAGCGGCGGCGGAGGCGTTTCCGCGCACGTTGAAGTTGAACTATCACACTGAAATACCTGCCAAATCCGCGTATTTGCCATGCTTGGTTTGGCTGGCCAAAACGGCGTCCGGCGTGGTATACACTCACAGGCGTCTTCGGAGAGTCGGCACAGACCGGTCACCGAAAATCTCGCGTTCTGCGTATGGAGCTAAGGTGTTGAAGCACAAATTCGTCGTTGGAGAGACCGTTTATTTCACTGCAAGCAATGTCGCGCGTCCAGCCGCCAGCGGCACTTACGAAGTGATCCGCTTGCTTCCCACCGATGGCGACGACTTCCAGTATCGGATCAAAAGCTCGACCGAAGCCTTTGAGCGCGTTGCCAAGGAAAGCCAGCTCGCCGGCTCCTGAGAAGGGCCCCTTACCGCAGTGTGTCGGTTCGGCCTGAAGGACATTTCGCATGAACCGGGCCTGGGCCGCTTCGCTTTCCGAGATTTGGCATTCGGCGAATTTCCCGCTGTGGCTGACCATTATCGCCGCCGCCTTTTTCGCGGTGATTCTTCTCATCACGCTGTCGCGCGCCGAGAAGTCGGTCGCCAATGGCGCGTTGATCGTCATCACGCTGCTCGCGGTCGGCATCGCCGCAACCGCGATGCTGCGGGCATCCTCCGCCGGCAGCGCGGCCAATGACGTGAATAAAACCCGGCAGGTCTTCCAGCCGGTCGCCTCGCTGCCTGCGCTGTCCTGCCTCGACGGGCTTGCGGGGGAGAGCGTGGAAAGCGCTTGCGAGAAAGCCGTGTTCGCCACAGCGGAGTCGACGGCCGCCGCCGTCTCCTATTCCGCCGCCCAGATCACCAGGCTGGCATCCTATGGCAATGTCGCCGCCGCCGACAAGGTGATGACCCCCGAGCTTCAGGTGCTGCGCCGTGCCATCGAGCGCGACCGCTATGGCTTGATCGCGCAGGTGCTGAGCGTGCGCGACGGCTGCAATTTGTCGGTATGTCCGTTCTTTCAGTCGCTGACCAACACCGCGCAGATTTCGGTCAACATGACCGAGAAAACTTATGACGGCTTTGTCGGTCAGTATGCGCCATCCTGGAATGCCCTGCCGGTTCCAACGGTTGCATCGGGCCCCGCGCCTTCGGCGACATCCGCGCTGCCGCCAGGCGTGCCGAGCGGCAAGCCTCTGTCGGGAGATTTCCCGGCGAGTTCCGCCTCGATCCCGCCGGTCAACATCATGACGCCGGAGCCGCCTGCGACGCCAGCACAAGCTGCACCGAAAGGCGCGGAGGATACGCCGCGCACAGGCACGGCGCCCGCCGCCAAAAAACCCTCTTCACAGAAATCGCGGGCGCAGGCCCCGGCATCGCTTGCGCCGGCCGCGGCGAGTGACGATAACTGAGCAGTCTCCTGCAATCCTGCGCCAGGTTTCTCTGCCGCCATGCCGCTTCACCTTGTCAAACTCAGCGTCGGTGCGATCTCATTCAAGGATCACAAGGACTGGGTCGCGGAACGCACCCGGCAGGCGAAAGCCAAGGGCCTGCCGGCGCATTACGTCCACATCACCCGCATGACGCCGAAGCGCGACACCGAGCTGCTCGACGGCGGTTCGATCTATTGGGTCATCAAGGGCGAGATCGCAGCCCGCCAGAAACTCATCGGCATCGAGCCGTTCCGGGACAAGGATGGCATCGGCCGCTGCCGCCTAGTGATGCAGCCGAAACTGATCGCGGTGTCGCCGCGTCCGATGCGCCCGTTTCAGGGCTGGCGTTATCTCGATGCCAAAAGCGCACCGCCCGATCTTGGCAGCGCGGCGGAAAGCATAGCCCGCATGCCGGAGCCAATGAAACGCGAGCTTCGCGAGCTTGGATTGCTTTAAATCCCGACGGATTAGATTTTAATATTGTCGATCAGCCGCGTGGTGCCGATCCGCGCCGCCACCAGCATGCGCGCCGGGCCCGCGCTCAAGTTCGAGATCGGCGCCAGCGTCTCTGTATGACGGGCCTCGAGATAATCCAGATTGAAACCGGCTTGTGTGATGGACCGCGCGCTTGCGTGAAGCGCGGCATCAAAGGATTCGCCGCCGCGAATGCGTTTTGCAGCGTCCTTCATCGCGCGAAACAAAACCGGCGCGGCGCGGCGTTCATCGCCCGACAAATAGATGTTGCGCGATGACATCGCCAAACCATCGCGTTCGCGCACGACCGGCGCGCCGACGATCTTCACGCCAAGATCGAGGTCGCGCGCCATCCGCGCGATCACTTTGAGCTGCTGATAATCCTTCTCGCCGAAAATCGCGTAATCGGGCCGCACCTGCGTGAACAGCTTGGCGACCACGGTGGCGACGCCACCGAAGAAATGCGGGCGGAAACGATCCTCAAGTCCGGCGGTGGCCGGCCCCTCCGGTGTGATGCGCGTCGCGAAACCATCGGGATACATCGTCGTCACGTCCGGGTTCCACACCAGGTCGACGCCTTCGTCGCGCAGTTTTGCAAGATCGGCCTTCCACGTGCGCGGATAGGAGGCGAAATCCTCATGCGGCGCGAACTGCTCGGGGTTCACGAACACCGAGACCACGACCCTCTTCGCGCGCTTTTGGGCCAGCCGGACCAGTGACACATGCCCGTCATGGAGCGCACCCATTGTAGGAACGAGTGCAATTGTCGCGTTGCGCTTTTTCAAATCGTTATAAGCGCGGTGCAGGGCAGGAATCGTGCGTGCGATGACGGGAGCGTGGGACATTCTTATCCTTCGTGCGGAGGATGTGCCGCGGTGTTCGGCGGTGTAGTTGAGGGCGGCTCGGCAGCCGATCTTAACGAAGGGGTGCTGGTCCGGCGAGGTCTTGCTGTTTCACTTGCGATCGTGCAGCGCAGCCACAGCGGAGACCGAATTAATGGTGAAACGGGGCGCGTTACGTATTTTGCTTGACCGCAGGCTTGCATGATTTGAAGATATCCACAGGGGGGTGGGCTCATGTTGCTGCAGGGAAATCCTGGGTCACGGTCGGCGCACGTCTTGGTGCTCGGCAATGAGAAAGGCGGGTCGGGTAAATCGACTACCGCTATCCATGTGGCCGTCGCCCTGCTCAAGGCCGGACAGCAGGTTGCCACCATCGATCTGGATTGCCGCCAGCAAAGCTTCACCCGCTACATCGAAAATCGCAAGGCCTGGGCCCGGCGCAGCGGCATCGATCTGGAAATTCCGGATCATCACTGCATCGAGATCGGCGGCACCATGCAGATCGGCGACAACGAGCTGTCCGAATTCGCCCAGTTCTCCGCCGCCGTTAACGCGGTGGAAAATACCCACGACTTCATCGTTATCGATACGCCGGGGTCCGACAGCTACCTGATGCGCCTGGCGCATGCGATGGCGGACACGCTAGTAACGCCGCTGAACGACAGTTTTCTGGACTTCGACGTGCTCGGCACGGTCGATCCGACCACTTATTCGGTGACCGGCGAGAGCCATTACTCGACCATGGTGCGGGAAGCACGCAAGCAGCGCCGCACCCTGGACGGCGCCAGCACCGACTGGATCGTGGTGCGTAACCGCCTGTCGATGCTGGGCTCACGCAACAAGCAACTGGTCGCCGAAGGGCTCGATCAGCTCTCTTTCCGGCTTGGGTTCCGCCCGGTCGACGGGTTCGCGGAGCGCGTGGTTTACCGCGAATTCTTTCCCCGGGGCCTGACCGCACTCGACGAACTCGACGAAGTGACGCTGGGGACGCGTCCGAACATGGCCCACGTCACGGCGCGCGAGGAGGTCACCAATCTCCTGCGCGATCTGAGGCTGCCGCTGGACGAGCGGGGCCGCCGCCGTGCTGCGACCAAGGCGGAGTGGTTCGCCCATATCGACAAGCCACTCGAGACCCATGATCTCACTGCCTGAAAAATCTGATCCCGACACTCTGGTCGTTTGAAACCCCAGGTGCTGATCCGCCGCGGGTTCCGGGTTTTTCACTGAAATTTACCGCAACCTTGGCCGCGTTTTCTGTTGGTTCCGATGGCGGAAAATTTTCCTGTGCGTTGCACAAATGGACTTGCGGTTAAGGGTTACCTGTCAAACATAATATGCAGAGGAATGTCATTGCCCGGTGATAAAGATGCTCGACAAGGAGTCTAATTTTTAAAACACTGCGGCATGATGCTGGAATGCAGATGAAACGCGCTCTGATTATCGTCCTGGCCTTGATTGCCGTCGGTGCCGGCGGATATTTTGCCGCGAGCAAATGGGCGATCCGGCATGAGACGTTCCATTTCTATGACGCCGCGCGCAATCGTCCGCTCGATGTTGACGTCGCCGTGCGGCGCGATATCGAAATGACGGCCGATACCGGCATGATGAAAATGCCGGTCGCGATCATCAATCACGGCAACACCGTTAAATTCACCGAATATTCGTTCCTCGCCAACCTTCTGGCAGCGCGCGGCTACATGGCTATCAGCATCCAGCACGATCTTGCCAGCGACGCGCCTTTGGTGACCAAGGAGGGCGAACTGTATGTCGGCCGCCAGCCGGTCTATGATCGCGGTGTGTCCAACATTATTTTTGTGCTTAATGCGATCGAGAAGATTCAGCCAAATGCTGACTACGATCATCTGACCCTGATTGGTCATTCCAACGGCGGCGATATCTCGATGTATTTCGCCAAGACACATCCCGATCAGGTGAAAAGGGTCGTCACTCTCGACAATCTTCGCGTGCCGCTGGTCCAGGGCGCATTCAAGGTTTTGTCCTTCCGCTCCAAGGATCCGCGTTTCGTTCCCGATCCGGGTGTGATTCCAAGTGACGAGATCTGCCGCAAGTCGGGTATCACTGTCGTGAATACACCGTATCAGCACACCGACATGACCGATCATGGTCCGGACCAGTTGAAGACCAACATCGAAAGCACGCTCGACAAGTTTCTGAACGACGATAGCGATCTTGCACCAGTCAAGACGGACAATATTCAGGTACCCAAGCCGCCCGATCTGATCGCGGGCGGCCCCGTCAACTGACTGGTGATCCGCGCGTCATTGTGCCGGCAAAGCAAGCAGAAGTGATCGAAAAATTCCTTGTTCTGCCCGCCGATGCGCCACAATCGGCTGTTGGCATGCCCCGTGCTTGGTTCATCATTGAATGAAAGAACGAGGTGATTCGAATGGCTGATACCATGACCCGCTCTCATGCTTCACCAACACTGGTGCCCCAGATGGACATCTATCCGGTGAATGCCATGAGCGACGACGAGTGTGTCGCGCGGCTTGCCGAGGCGGTGGACCGCCACGACGAAGCCAAGCTCGACGAACTTGCCGCGCTGATCGGCCGGCTGGCGGTCTGTATCGAAATATAGAGCGGCCGTGTTTATTTATCACCGGCCCTTTGCAGGCGGCGTGTTCATTGCGTCTTATTCATCGCCATCTTGTTCATTGACGGCTGGGACTGCCACCTCCACATAGGACTCGCATTGATTGCGAGTCCTCGAATGCCCGATGATCCTGCCGTTTCCAAAACCGAGATCGGCGCGCCAGCATCCTGCACGGCGTCCTTGCCGGATGCGGAAACCTCAACAGCATCGGATATCGCGGCTTTTGTCGCAAAAGCGCGCGCACTCGCCCCGCGGGCGGGCGGCAAAAGCGGCCGTCTGGTCTTTGCGCTCGACGCCACCATGAGCCGTCAGCCGACCTGGGATATGGCATGTCAGCTCCAGGCCGACATGTTTCGCGAGGCCGGCAGCATCGGCGGTCTCGATGTGCGGCTGGTGTATTTTCGCGGGCTCAACGAATGCCGCGCCAGCCCGTGGATTTCCGACACCGATCAACTCGCGCGGCTCATGACAAGGATCAACGTCGAAGGCGGGCATACCCAGATCGGCCGGGTGCTCTCCGAGACGCGGCGCGAGGCGGTGAAGGAAGGCGTACGGGCGCTGGTGTTCGTCGGCGATGCGATGGAGGAAAATCTCGACGCGCTGTGCGCCAAGGCTGGGGAGCTCGGCTTGCTCAAGGTGCCGTGCTTCATGTTTCAGGAAGGCAGCGATGATGTTGCCGAGAATGCGTTCCGCCAGATCGCGCGGTTGTCGGGCGGGGCCTATTGCCGGTTCGATCCGGGCGCGGCGGCGCAACTGCGCGAATTGCTGCGCGCGGTGGCGGCCTATGCGGCTGGCGGGCGTGAGGCGCTGGAGCGGCTGTCAAAGACGGCGTCAGGCGCTTCCGCGCTGCTTACCCAGCTGCGATAAGATGCGTTTGAGATTTCCGGAAACAGGTCCATGACACTGATCGCAGGCATTATCGCCGTCGCGCTGATTTACGCCGCGCTCAATGTCATCAAGGGCGCGGACCCGAAATTTCTCGCGCGGTTGATCAAGATCGGCGGCGGGGTGGTGACGCTGGCATTTGCCGCGTTCATCGGCGCGCGCGGTGAAATTGCGGTGGCGATTCCGATCGGTATTTTCGGCGCGGGTCTTCTCGGCTGGTCGCCGTTCGGTGCATCGATCGGCTCGGCCTGGGGAAACTGGACCGCCAGTGCCCGCAAATCAGACGGGCAGAAATCCGAGGTACGGTCCAAGTTTATACAGATGACGCTCGACCACGACACCGGTGTGCTTGAGGGGTTTCTGACCGCCGGACCCGAAGCGGGGCGCGCGCTCGACGACTTTACGCTCGACGAGTTGATTGCGCTTGGCCGCGCCTTCGACAACGAGAGCTGGGCCCTTCTTGAAAGTTACCTTGACCGCCGGTTTCCCGGCTGGCGTGAGCACGCGCATGACGCAGCGGCAGGAGGGCGTGGCGCCGAGTTCGGCGGCGCGGCGTCGGGCGGTAAAATGACGGCGGAGGAGGCTTATGAGATCCTGGGCCTGAAGCGGGGAGCCGGGCGTGATGAAATCAGCCGGGCTCATCGTGGGCTCATGAAGAAACTTCATCCCGACCAAGGGGGGTCGACGTACCTCGCGGCCCGAGTCAACGAGGCCAAGGACACTCTTCTTCGCACGCATCGCAACTAACTCCACGCAACAAAACGCTTCGCTTGCGAGCGGCTTTCCTTCTCTCTGTCAGATGCCCCGGGGTTGCCCGCCGTAGTCCGGCGTGGTCGGTGGTCTGATTAAGGTTTTAGAGACCAAACATTGAAAAAGGGTTGTCACGGGCGGCTTTTGCAAAAACGCCCGCGAAGCATTCGCGGGCGTTCGGAAGAAAATCTATAGAAAATCTATTGCGGCCTTAATTCTTAATGGCGATGCAGCTGATGTCCGAGCGTTTCAGCGTGCGGCAGACCGCTTCTGCGGAATCCTGATCGAGGCCGGCGAAGCGGGCGCGGTAGAGCGTCTTGTTGCCCTTCGCCACCGTCTCGGTGAACTGGTCGGCGCGTCCCAGCAGCTTGCCGGCGCTGCCGCGTGCGGCGTCGAGACGCTGGAGCGCTTCGCCTTCGCTCTCGAGCGCGCCGACCTGAATGATCCAGCCGCTGCGGGGAGTGGCTTTGATGGCACCGTTCTGCTGCGTGATCTCGGGTTGCGGTGAGACGGCGGCCATGCGCTGAACCGGCACCGAGGATTCCATGGCCTGCGCCTGTGCCGCCAATGTGGTGGGAGGTGCGCCGCGGTCGGCGTAAGCCAGCGTGTTGGCATGCGGCATCGAAGCCGAGGACGTGGGGATGCTGCCCGGTGCGTTGCCGACCGTGCCTTGTCCCATGCCCGGCGAATTATGCGTCACCACGATGGGAATCGGCGCGGGGAAGGGCGGGTTGGCGCTCACAACTCTTGGAGTATCGACGGCGCGCATCGGTGCGCGCTGCGCTTCGGCGGTGTCCTCGCGGACGGGGATGGCGCTGGTGGCGGCGGGCGCCAGCGTTTTCGGTGCGGCAGCGACCGCGAGCTTGGTGCCGTTCATGCGCACCTGCACGGTCTTCACGCGTACCGGCGTCATCGGTTCGGCGGAGCCGGGCGCGGTCGCAAGCTGGGAGGCAATCACGCCGCTGGTGAGTGGGGCGGGCACGGGATTTTGCTGGCCTTGCGGCGCAGGCTCATTCTGCGGGAGCGGCATCGGCTTGGCCGTGGCGGGCGCGCTCTGGATCGCGCCCTGCACCTGCGTCGTGGTGGGTGCCGGGCGCGGTGCGGCTGGCGCGGGAGCGCGGGTCTGTGCGGCGCTGGCGTCATCAGCATCGGCGCTGGCAACACGGGTATCGCCGGCATTGCGTTCGGTGATCGCGGCGACGGTGCGCTTGGTCGAACCTTCATCGAGATGTTCGGCGAGCAGATTGCGCATGATCGCGTCGCGCGATCCGCCGCTGCGTCCGCCCATGACGACGCCGACCAGAAAGCGATTGCCGCGGCGCATCGAGGTAACGAGATTGAAGCCGGAAGAGCGGGTATATCCGGTCTTGATGCCGTCGACGCCCTCGACATGGCCGAGCAGGCGATTGTGGTTGCGGATCGAGGTGCCGCGCCAGTTGAAGGCTTCGGTCGAGAAATAGCGATAGTATTTCGGAAAGCGGTCCTGGATCGCGCGTCCGAGCGTCGACTGATCGCGCGCCGTGGTGATCTGATCCTCGTCGGGAAGGCCGGACGCGTTTACATAGGTGGTCCTGCTCATGCCGAGCGCGCGCGCCTTGCGCGTCATCAGCTTGGCGAAATCGTCCTCACTGCCGCCAATAGCTTCGGCGACCACCACCGCGGCGTCGTTGGCGGAGCGGGTCACGATACCCTTAATCGCGTCCTCGACCCTGATCGACTGGCCGGGCCGCAGGCCGAGTTTGGTCGGCGCCTGATCGGAAGCGCGCTCGGACACATCCAGCATCGAATCCAGTTTCAGCTTGCCGCTGTCGAGTTTCTCGAACAGCAGATACAGCGTCATGATCTTGGTGAGCGAGGCGGGATGGCGCGGGCTGTCGGCGCTGTTGGCCTGAAGCGTTGCGCCGGAATTGCCGTCGACGATGATCGATGAGAATGCGGGAGCGTAGCTGCTGCGCTCGGCGTGACTACGGTGCCGGTAATGATGACGCCGCCGTGCGTCGGCGCTGTCGGTGGTGCAAATCACGGCAGCCGAGACGATGGCCAGCCCAATGAGAATGTAACGCGCCCCCCGATTGGACGCAGATTTGGCACCGAACATGAACTTCCCCGTCCAATTCCCAGATCAATCGCCTCGTTCTGAGGCCAAATTTGGTCGGCTCACAGCCTGGCGTTTCACCGGCTGGGTCGTCCTTGTGATGTCGAGACCTTCCAGGCACTCGGCCAGAACCGTGGACGGCCAGCTAAGAGCTTGGTCGGATTCGTGTTTTCAGCTCTCTGAAGAGAAACCGAAGGGCACAGCTAGTCACGTTAAGGGGCGGGGGTTTCCAAAAGATTAACGAACCGTTTCCTGTACCTGCCGGATTTATGGACAATTTTCTATTGTGCACCGCACCATAATGTTGACTTCTATTGTGCAATGCAGTATTAACTAGACCGTAGTCAGGAGCCGGGTACCTCCCGGCACAATTCGACTTTAGTCTGGGAAAGGACGACCGATGTTCAAGATGGAAGACTTCCAGCAGCAGAGCAAAGAGCAGATGGATGCCGCCGTTGCCTCGGCGAAGACACTTTCGACAGGCGTTCAGGCGCTCGCCACCGCTTACGGCGACTACTCCAAGAAATCGTTCGAAGATACCAAGTCCTATGTCGAGAAGCTTGCGGGCGTGAAGTCGCTCGACAAGGCGATCGAAGTGCAGACCGAATTCGCCAAATCGGCTTACGAAACCTTCGTCGCCGAGTCGCAGAAGATCGGCGAACTCTATTCCGATCTTGCCAAGCAGACCTACAAGCCGTTCGAAGGCCTGGTCTCCAAGTTCACGCCGCCGTCGACGCACTGAATTCTTTCAGCCGTTTACTGAATCGAAAAGCCCGGCCGTAAGGCCGGGCTTTTTTGTTAAGTGCCGAACGCGGGCGCTTATTGCGAAATGCGCAGCTTCGCGAGCTGAGTGCCAATTGAATCGAATGTCGTCACGATCTGATTGGCACTTGTCAGCACGAAGAACTTGCTGGAGTCCGTCGCGCAGTATTGCAGCACGCTCGATGTCGGATCGGAGCCTGTGTTCACCTGGATCGCATAGATCGTGTACACGCTCGCGTTCTTTGCGTCCTTCACCGCCTTGATGTTATCGCAAAGTTTTTTCTGGCGCGCATCGATGCAAAGCGCGTTACCGGGCGAGCAGGTATATTGCGTGACACCGTTGCCGTAGTTGGGCCAGCGATCTTCCGTGTTCAGACCGTCGGACAGCAGAATGATGATGTGGCTGTATTGATACTTCGGATCCTCTGACGGCGCGTTGAGTGGATCACTCTGCATCAGCGACAGCCAGCCCCATGCGAGGCCGATAGCCTGGTTGGTGCCGCCGGTCGGCTGCATCGCGGCGATGTTATTCTTGAGCGTGGTCCAGTCGGAACTGAGCGCCATTACCTCTTGAAGCGGAGGATTGTTGCCCGGCTTGCAATAGGTTTCGTTGTTCTCGAAGTACTCCTCGGCCGGAAAAAGCGTCGCCGCATTGGACGAGTTGGGCGCGGTGCCGTTGATGTCATAATCCTGATCGCGATCCATGACACAGCCGGTCCATTTGCTATGGCTTTTCGCGGTCCAGGTTTTCCCCGCCTGCTGACACGAGGTTTTGTCGTTGTAATAACTGTTACTGCACGATCCGTTGTTCTCTTCCCAAGTGTCGCTCTCGCCGGACCATCTGATCCAGCTGGCCCCGACGTTGCTCGTGCCCACATTCACGTCCTTGGAAAACGGAACCAGAGAAATCAGCACATCGCCATCGTTGGTCGCACTGGCGCTCAACTGGTTGACCAGATTGGTTGCGGCCGTGCGCAGCGCGCCGATTTTACCATTGTCTTGCATCGATCCGGTGTTGTCGAGCGCGAGCGCAACACGGAGCTTCGTCGAACCCCATTTGGTCGTGGACGCACCGTTCAATCCAAGCTGGTTGAACTGGCTTCCCAAGACCTTAATGAAATCCGTCTGGATGGTGCTGTTCGCGGTGACGACGACGCTCGATCCGCTGCCTGTATTAGCCGTGTAGTTTGCAGTGAAATTCGACACCGGTGCTTCGGTGTGTGTGTAGAGCGCGTTGAAGTACTGTTGCGCCCGGGCCTGGACCTGGTTCGCCGGCAAGGATGCTGCGTCTTTCGAGATCATCAGAGCCGTAGTGTCGAGCGCGCTCTGCAACGCGGTTCGTGCGTTGTTGGCGCGCGTGTAATCGATCGCCGCGCCAACGAGGCCGAGCATTGGCAAAAGCGTGATTGCGAAAATCACCGCGATGTTGCCGCGTTCATCGGCCCGGAACCGCGCAAAGGCCGCGCGCAGGCTGAAAACCGGATTGGAACTCTTGAGGTCGCTCATTGGCACTCACCCACCTATGACATCTGGAACTTTGCTTAAGAGGGGCAGGTGAAGAGGTAGTAAAATGATCCGCATAAACAGGGGATCATTGGCAAAACCGGTCATCCAGACCGGGGCGATGCGAATTCATCGTCAACAAAGCGTTTTGCGGATTGAATAAAAACGGGCTTAATTGTGGGAGATGGCGTTTACCTTTTCAGGGCGCGCCAGACGGCGGCGTGGCGGCCCTGCTCTGCCGAGCCGTGAGCCGATGCCGAAAATCATCGCAGCAATCTTTAGGGAGGGCCTTATCAGCAGATCTGGCCTGCCAATCGTGCTTGTTTGGACCTATTTTAAGCTGCCGGACGTGTCCATTTTCTTTGTAACACGCGATAACAGCGCAATTCCTGTGCTTGCGGCGCAGGCCGGTCCGACCCATATTCCTCTTAATGATTGTCCGCTGTCTAAAAGCAGGTTTTGGCCGGCGGTCCACGGAAATCTGACGCGCGAGCCATGTTGCGATTGCATTCAAATAAGAAGCCGGCCTTCGAAACGGCTGCGACGACCGGCGTGGCTGGCTTAACCATCCGATTGGCGAAAGGTGACGAGCGCGGCGGCGGCTCAGGCGGCCCCGCAACCTCTGTCATCACCAAGACGAAACCGAAAACCAAGCGGCCGAGCCTGTATCGCGTTCTGATTTTGAACGACGATTACACGCCGATGGAGTTCGTCGTGCATATTCTGGAGAAATTCTTTCAGAAGGATGCGGAAGCCGCAACCAAGATCATGCTGCATGTCCATCATCACGGCATCGGCGAGTGCGGTATCTTCACCTATGAGATCGCCGAGACCAAAGTGACGCAGGTAATGGATTTCGCACGCAAGCATCAACATCCTTTGCAATGCGTGATGGAAAAGAAGTAGGCTTCGAGTCGAGGACGACGCTGGAGCAGTGGGGAACGGGAGCGGAAAGGCCAACGGGCTGGAGTAAGTTGGCCGGAGACTTGCATGGAAGCATGCGCCACGATTGAAAGCGAAAGATCGGAAGTGGAAGACTGAAGTGGCGGGGGCCATAAGGGACGCGAATGCCAACTTTTTCTCAGAGCCTTGAACAATCCCTGCACCGTGCGCTCGCTGTTGCGAATGAGCGGCATCATCAATATGCGACACTCGAGCATCTTCTGCTCGCGCTGATCGACGATTCCGATGCCTCCGCCGTCATGCGTGCATGCAGCGTCGACCTCGACAAGCTGCGCAGCAGCCTCGTCAACTATCTCGAAACCGAATTCGAAAACCTGATCGCCGACAGCAGCGATGACGCCAAGCCGACCGCTGGGTTCCAGCGCGTCGTTCAGCGCGCGGTGATCCACGTGCAGTCGTCGGGCCGCGAGGAAGTCACCGGCGCCAACGTGCTGATCGCGATCTTCGCCGAGCGCGAGAGCCATGCGGCGTACTTCCTGCAGGAGCAGGACATGACGCGTTACGACGCGGTCAATTACATCAGCCATGGCATCGCCAAGCGTCCAGGCGTCTCAGAGGCGCGGCCGGTACGCGGCGTCGATGACGAGGCGGACACCAAGGGCGGCGACGAGTCCAAGAAGAAGGGCGAGGCGCTCGAGACCTATTGCGTCAACCTCAACAAGAAGGCGCGCGAAGGCAAGATCGATCCCGTCATCGGACGCAACGCCGAGATCAACCGCGCCATCCAGGTGCTGTGCCGCCGCCAGAAGAACAATCCGCTGTTCGTCGGCGAAGCCGGCGTCGGCAAGACCGCGATTGCCGAGGGCCTCGCCAAGCGTATCGTCGACAGTGATGTGCCCGAAGTGCTGGCCGCGGCCACCGTATTCTCGCTCGACATGGGCACGCTGCTTGCGGGCACGCGCTACCGCGGCGATTTCGAGGAGCGCCTCAAGCAGGTCATCAAGGAACTGGAAGCGCATCCCAATGCGATCCTGTTCATCGACGAGATCCATACGGTGATCGGTGCCGGCGCCACCTCTGGCGGCGCAATGGATGCATCGAATCTACTCAAGCCGGCATTGGCTTCGGGCACGATCCGCTGCATGGGCTCGACCACCTACAAGGAATATCGCCAGCACTTCGAGAAGGATCGCGCACTGGTGCGCCGTTTCCAGAAGATTGACGTCAACGAGCCGTCGGTCGAGGACGCGATCGGCATTCTCAAGGGCTTGAAACCGTATTTCGAGGACTACCACAAGCTGAAATACACCAATGAAGCCATCGAGGCGGCGGTGAATCTGTCGGCGCGCTACATCCATGACCGCAAGCTGCCGGACAAGGCGATCGACGTGATCGACGAATCCGGCGCGGCGCAGATGCTGGTGCCGGAGAACAAGCGCAAGAAGACCATCGGCATCAAGGAAATCGAAGTGACCATCGCTACGATGGCGCGGATTCCGCCCAAGACCGTGTCGAAGGACGACGCTGAGGTGCTCAAGCATCTCGAGACGACTCTCAAGCGCACCGTATTCGGGCAGGACAAGGCCATCGAGGCTTTGTCGGCATCGATCAAGCTGGCGCGCGCAGGCCTGCGCGAACCGGAGAAGCCGATTGGATCTTATCTGTTCTCGGGTCCGACCGGCGTCGGCAAGACCGAAGTCGCCAAGCAATTGGCCGCTTCGCTCGGCGTCGAACTGATCCGCTTCGATATGTCCGAATACATGGAGCGGCACACGGTGTCGCGCCTGATCGGCGCGCCTCCAGGCTATGTCGGCTTCGACCAAGGCGGTCTTCTTACCGATGGCGTGGACCAGCATCCGCATTGCGTGGTGCTGCTTGACGAAATCGAGAAGGCGCATCCTGACCTCTACAACGTGCTGCTGCAGATCATGGATCACGGCAAGCTGACCGATCACAACGGCAAGCAGGTCAACTTCCGCAACGTCATCCTGATCATGACGACCAATGCGGGCGCCGCCGACATGGCCAAGGCCGCTTTCGGCTTCACCCGCAGCAAGCGCGAAGGTGAGGACCACGAGGCGATCAACAGGCAGTTCGCGCCTGAATTCCGCAACCGCCTCGATGCCATCGTGTCGTTCGCGCATCTCAACACCGATGTCATCGGCATGGTGGTCGAGAAATTCGTGATGCAGCTCGAGGCGCAACTCGCCGACCGCGACGTGACCATCGAGTTGTCCGAGCCGGCCAAGGTGTGGCTGGTGAAAGAAGGCTATGACGAGCAGATGGGCGCGCGGCCGATGGGACGCGTGATCCAAGAATACGTCAAGAAGCCGCTGGCGGACGAAGTACTGTTCGGCAAGCTGAAGAGTGGCGGTCATGTCCGTGTCGTGCTGGTCAAGGACGAAACGAACGAGGGCAAGGAGAAGATCGGCTTCGAGTTCGTCGAAGGTCCGGTCACGCCGAAGCCCGAGAAACTTCCCGGTGCGCGCAAGCGCAAGCCCAAAGGCGATCCGAAGGGTGACGCCGGCAAGGGACCGGCGAAGGAGCCGCTCCTGAAGGTGTGACGGCTCGTCATCTTTGAATATAAAAGGTTGAAAATAAAAAACCGGCGGTCTTGCGACTGCCGGTTTTTTTGAGTGGTGTTCACTGCGCGTCAGCGTCGTTTCAGTGCGTGAATAATGGCGTTGAATTTGGTGTTGATGGCGAGCGCGGATGTCTTGGTGACCGCTGCGACCGCAACCGCGCCGCACATCATGACAAGAAAGTA
>JAIERI010000115.1 GCA_019747015.1 Xanthobacteraceae bacterium | reverse complement strand
CCTGATAGGCGCCGAGTGCGCCGCCGCCCTGAAGCACCAGCGCGACACGGTCGCAGCGTTCGGGCCGCCATCGGTGGGAAGATGATGTTTCGGATTCCGGCGTTCGCGCATCCATGATTTTTACCCCGATTATTTTGAGAACAGAGTTGCGGAGCGCAGATTTCAGACGAGCGGTGACGCTGTTGTGACAGCGATGGTCTACCGCCGCACGATGCTTTTTATTTCTCTAAAAAACCTGCCGCCCGCACACGGCTGTCATTTTCATGAAACATCTATGTCAAGGACCGCGGCTAGCTGTTGTGCATCGCAGTCACGCCGCTCTGGACGCACGGCCGTTTTCCCGCCGGAAAAGCGTCGGCGCAGCCTAAAGATCGGTCTTTCAAATGCTGTCTGGAAAATCCGCCATCGTCACAGGTTCAACCAGTGGCATTGGCCTCGGAATCGCGCGCGGCCTCGCTGCGAACGGTGCGAATATCATGCTCAACGGTTTCGGCGATCCGAAGGAGATCGAAACCATCCGCGAGGACATCGCCAACGGCCATAACATCAAGGTGCTTTACAGTCCCGCGAACATGACCAGCCCGGGCGACATCGCGAGCATGATCGAGCTGGCCGAAGGCGAATTCGGCTCGGTCGACATCGTGGTCAACAATGCCGGCATTCAGCATATCGCGCCGGTTGAGGATTTCCCGATCGAGAAATGGGACGCGATCCTGGCGATCAATCTGTCGAGCGCGTTTCACACCACGCGCCTCGCGGTGCCGGCGATGAAGAAGAATTCCTGGGGCCGCATCGTCAATATCGCCTCCGCGCACGCGCTGGTCGCCTCACCCTTCAAATCGGCCTACGTCGCCGCCAAGCATGGTATCGCCGGTCTTACCAAGACGGTCGCGCTGGAAGTCGCCGAACATGGCATCACCTGCAACGCGGTGTGCCCCGGTTACGTCATGACGCCGCTGGTGGAAAAGCAGATCCCCGAACAGGCCAAGGCGCGCGGCATCACCGAACAGCAGGTGATTTCGGATGTGCTGCTCGCCGCTCAGCCGACCAAACGCTTTGTCACCGTCGAGGAATTGGCGGCGCTGGTGACGTTCCTTTGCACCGACAACGCAAAGTCGATCACCGGCACCACGCTGCCCGTCGATGGCGGCTGGACCGCTCACTGACACCGCCCCTCAAGGTCACACAGAAAGGCACCTCTCGATGCGCAAGGCAGATGTCCTCAAGCTCCCGTCGATGCCGGCCGCTGGCCCGAGCTATCCGGCGGGTCCGTATCGCTTCATCAATCGCGAATTTCTCGTCATCACCTATGAGACCGATCCCGATCTGATCCGCGCCGGCCTGCCTGAGCCGCTGGAGCCGATCGACAATCCGATCGTGCATTACGAATGGATCAAGATGCCGGACTCCTCCGGCTTCGGCAGCTACACCGAGTCCGGTCTTGTGATCCCCGCGCGCCTGAACGGCGAAGAGGTCAACTTCGTCTCGCAAATGTATCTGGATGACGATCCACCGATCGCCGCCGGCCGCGAGATCTGGGGCTTTCCGAAGAAATACGCGCATCCGAAACTGGAAGTGGTCAAGGACACGCTGACCGGCACGCTGGAATATGCCGGCCAGTTCGTCGCCATGGGCACGATGGGCTACAAGCACGAAGCGCAGGCCGGCAATGGCGAAGCCACGCTCGCCGCGCTGCAGAAAACCCAGATCAACCTGAAACTGATTCCGGGCGTCGATGGCCGCGCGGAAGTTGCCCAGCTTGTCGCGATCAACCTCACCGACATTACGGTGAAGGGATCGTGGTTCGGCCCGGCCCGTCTGCATCTCGTTCCCCACGTCAACGCGCCGGTCGCCGACTTTCCGGTGCGCCGCGTGATAGGGGCGAAGCATTTCGTCGCCGATCTTACGCTGCCCTATGGCCGCGTGGTCTATGATTACAACAAACAGACCGACGATCTGGCGGAAGCGGCGGAGTGATCCGCCGCTGACATGCGATTGTAACAAGATTGTCGTTTATTCGCCGGCACCGGAGCCGGTCCGGGGCGTGTCGTGAGTTGGCTGGGGCAAAGCGTGCAGACTGAGACCTTGAGACCATCGGACGTGGCCGGACTCACCGAATCGGCCGCGCCGATCCCCGGTCTGATCTGGGCGTTCCGGATTCACGACGACGGCCAGTCTGAGCCCCTCAACGTCGATCAGCCCATCGATCTGCGGCATGACGGGCTGCTGTGGCTGCATTTCAATCTTGCCGACATGCGCGCCCAGCAATGGCTGTCGACGACGGATGTCGGCCTGCCTGCGGTCGCGAAAACGCTGTTCTTGTCGAACGATAATTTCCAGCAGATGCACAACGCGGACGACAGCGTCTACGGTGTCATCGCCGACCTGGTGCGCGCGATCGACCATGTGACCGAGGAAACCGGCTTTCTGCGTTTTGTCATGACGGAGCGGCTGCTTGTCAGCGGCCGCGTCCATGCGCTGTGTTCGGTCGATGCCACGCGGCGGGTACTGGAAGGTGGTCAGCGCATCGGCAGCGCCGCGGCGCTACTCGAGACCATCGTCGAATATGTCGCCGAGACCATGGAGCGCATCGCCGACCGGATCGATGAAGAGCTCGACGCGTTCGAGGAGCGGGTGCTTTCGGACGATACCGTGGACCTGCGCAAGGACCTCGGCCGGTTACGGCGAACCTGCGTGCGGCTGCATCGTCAATTGTCGGGCCTGCGGTTCACGTTTCATCGTCTCGAACAGCAGGATTCGGAAGCGCTCAAGCCGGCGCTGCGGCTTCGCGCAGGAAAACTGGCGCAGCGTCTCGACGCGCTGGATCACGCGATCGTGGAAATGCGCGAGCGCAGCCGCCTGCTCCAGGAAGAATTGCAGCTCAAGATCGAGGAGCAGAGCAACAAGAGCCTGCATCTGCTCTCTGTACTAACGGCGCTGCTGTTGCCGCCGACGCTGATCACCGGCATCTTCGGCATGAACACCAAGGGCTTGCCGCTGACCGACGTGGATGAAGGCTTCCTGTGGGCGTCGGGATTGATCGTCGGTTCGTCCGCGCTCGCCTACTACATCATGAAGCGTCTCGGGATCATGAGATAGTCCGGGGCTGCGGTGCAAAATCAACCATCCAGGCTGCTGCTGGCCGCCGCGACCTTCAGCGTCATCTTTATGTCCGCGCCGGATGTGGCATCGGCAGGCGACGGCAAAACAGTTGATGCGCCGACGACCAAAAGCGCCCGCGATATCCTGGCCGATTGGGGCGTCGCGTTCTCCGCAACCTACATCGCCGAGACCTTCGGCAATCCAACCGGCGGCGTGCGCCGTGGCACGATCTTCACCGGCCGTCTGGATTTTGGCACCGACGTCGACCTTGAAAAGATCACGGGATGGACCGGCGCGAAATTCCACGCCAACATGTACCAGATCAACGGCCAGGGATTGTCGCGCGACTATGTCGGGAATCTGATGCTGGTCAGCGGCGTCGAGGCGCTGCCCGCGACACGTCTTTATGAAATGTGGATCGAACAATCGCTGTTCGCCGGCAAATTGCTCGTCAAGGTCGGGCAGCAGGCGTCCGATGTCGAGTTCTTCGACAGCAAATACGATGACCTCTTCACCAACTCCGCGCTCGGATGGCCGGGCATCACCGGCATCAATCTGCTGTCCGGCGGCCCGTCGCCGCCGCTGGCGGTACCGGGTGTGCGAGTGAAAGCGCAGATCACCGACAACATCACGGCCTATGCCGCGATTTTCGATGGTGACGCCGCGCCCCCGGACTCACCGCTCGACCCGCAGATCGCGGACGCGACGGGTCTGCTGTTTCGCGTCAGGGATCCGGCATGGATGATCGGCCAGATCAAATACGGTTTCAACATCGGTCCGGCACAACTGCCGGCGACGATCACTGGCGGCGCCTGGAAGCATCTCGGCGAATTCAACGATCAGAGATTCGCCGTGGGCGGCACGTTGCTCGCAGATCCCGCCGGCACCGGAGATCCGCAGAAGCTGCGCGGCAATCAGGGCATTTTCGGCGTGTATGAACAGATGCTGACACGGGCGGCGCCGGGATCGGACAAGGGTCTCGCCTTCTTCGTCCGCTCGTCGGTCAGTCCGTCCGACCGTAATCTCATCAGCCTCTATGTCGACGGCGGATTTCTGCTCACCGGCTTCAGCAATGCACGGCCGGACGACAGGATCGGCGTCGCCATGACCTACGCAAGGATTTCAGACGCCGCGCGGCAGGCCGATCGCGATACGTTTGCGCTCACCGGCGTGCCCGTTCCGGTGCGCGACTACGAGGCGGTGTTGGAAGCGACCTATGGCGTTCAAGTGTGGAGCAACTGGCTGGTCCAACCGGTCTTCCAATATGTGTTCCATCCCGGCGGGGGCGTAGCCGATCCGGACGATCCGACCCAGACTCACCGGATCAAGGATGCGGCGGTGTTCGGCTTGCGCAGCACGATCACCTACTGATTCGTATTCCATTTAAACGCACGCGGCCGCACCGAGTGGACTGCCACGTTGCGGATTGCTGCGTTGTTGTCTTTAATTAAAATCTTAGCCGCGTGGCAGGCACGTTGAGCGGCATGAGACGGGCGAGCGGTCGTCGATTCCGATGTTTGATGATTATTCCATCGATTGAAAAAGAATAAGTCGAACTCGCGAAACTTGCCGCCGCCTGTGCCGAATACGTCCCGGTCTTTTTTGCGTGATGGCCACATCGCGTCCCCCAAATGGAGGACGTGCGACTATCCCTCGTCGGCTACCAACACGTCTCACCAAATCACGCGAGAGACCACATGGTTCACTTTGGAAAATGCTTTTGCGGCTGCGTTGAATTCAGAACAACAGGAAGTCCGGAGGCGATGGGCTATTGTCACTGCTCTTCATGCCGGTCCTGGTCTGGCGGTCCCGTTAACGGCTTCACCTTGTGGAAGCCCGAAGCCGTGCGCATTCAATCCGGCTACGACAGCATAGCGACCTTCGAAAAATCCGCGAATAGCGTGCGCCAATACTGCAGCAAATGTGGCGGTCATCTGATGACCTATCATCCGCAATTGCGCCTGATCGGCGTGTTCTCCGGAACGATGCCGACGCTTGAATTCACTCCCGCGATCCACGTGAACTATTCGGAAAGAGTCCTGCCGATGCGCGACGGTTTGCCGAAGCTCAAGGACTTTCCGCTTGAGCTCGGCGGATCTGGCGAATTCATCACGGAATAGTCACCCCTTCACAGCGTACATCAATTCAGGTTGGCCGCGCCGTGCATGCGCGACCAGCGAGCGCGAATCATGGGTGCGAATGAAAGAAATTGATCAGGTCAGCGACCTCATCGGTCGAATCTACGATGCCGCGGTCGACGAAGGCGTTTGGACGGACGTCATCGCGAAGGCCGTTGGCTTTATCGGCGGCTCCGGCGCTGTGCTTTTTTCGAAGGATGCAGCGTCCAGCCGCGGCAACATCTACCATGACTATGGCACGGACCCGTATTGGGTGGAGCTGTATTGCGATAAATACATCGCGCTCGATCCGATGGGTCAGTTCTTCGCCGATACCGAGAGGCCGGTCTCGATATCCGACATGATGCCTTACGGCGAATTCCTGCAAACACAATTCTACAGCGAGTGGGCCAAGCCGCAGGGCTTGGTCGATTTCCTGAGTGCGATCCTCGACCGCACGGCAACCAGCGTCGCGCTGTTTGGTGTTTTCAGAAAGGAAGAACACGGTCTCGCAGACAGCGAGATGCGAAGGAAAATGCGGATCATCGTCCCTCATATCCGCCGTACCGTTTTGATCGGCCGTCTGTTTGACGGAATGGGATCGCAGACACGCCTCTTCACAAATTTGCTCGACGGGGTGGACGCGGGAATCTTCCTCGTCGAAAGTTCCGGTCAGATCGCGCATACCAATCAGGCGGCCCAGGACCTGCTGGCTGAATGCGATGTGGTCTGCGATGTCGGTGGCCGACTCAGCACGAACGACGCGCAGACCGACAACACTCTCCGGCAGAGCTTCGCGGCTTCAGCTGCAGGCGATCTTGCGCTCGGCGTTCAGGGAATCGCGATCTCCCTGCCGTCACGCAGCGGCGGCAAGTTTATCGGTCACGTTTTGCCTCTGACCTCCGGCATGCGCCGCAGGGAGGCTGGCAACGGCAAGGCCGTCGCTGCCCTATTCGTGCGAAAGGCCGCGCTCGAAGATCCGCCGCCACCGCAGATCATCCAGCAGGCCTATCAGCTCACGCCGACCGAGCTGCGCGTTCTGTTGGCAATTGTCGAAGTGGGCGGCGTGCCGGAAGTCGCATTGGCGCTCGGCGTTGCGGTCACGACTGTCAAAACACATCTCAGCCGGCTCTATGAGAAGACAGGCGTCAACAGACAGGCCGATCTCGTCAAGCTGGTTGCGGGCTATCGGTCCCCGTTGCGCATCAAGAGCCCGCCACTCTCGCGGTGAAAGACCGAATCGCCGGTCAAGACAAGTTTATCCGGGGTCATTCGATCGAGGGACGCGCTTTGGGGCGGCCATCCTCTATTCAAGCGCGGACTCGGTAACAACCGGGCTTAAAACCGGAGTGAACAAATGAACAAAACCTTGTCCGTTGACATGGCGTCAACGCGAAAGAAAAACACGGCGCTTCGCAGTGAAGAAGCGTCGGCGGATCACGATGTGACTCGCGCTGCGGATTTTTCCGGTCCGGAATTGACACGTGCGACGGCCGGGCGCGCGGCGATCGCTGCTCTTATATGCGCTTTTGTTATCGCGCATGGCTGGGCCATCCATACTGTCGAAAAATCGTTGGCGATGAGATTGCCCGCCAGACAAGCCGTCGCCGTTTTCGGCGAATAGTCCTTATCCGGGGCCCGCAGGCACACTCCTTTGACCGGCTGAAACGAGAAAGTCGCGGTGCGCATAACGCACCGCGACTTGTCGTATGGACGGTATTTTAAAACACCTTAGTCGGGCTTGTGTGTTGACGCGCCACCAGGATCAGGGAGGTGACCGCCGCCGCCCGGCGTTGATCCCGGCGGAGGGAGCGTCGGCGCTGAAGGTGGAGAAGGCTTCGTTGTCGGAGGTGGCGCCGCCGGCGGAGGTGAGGTTGGCGGCGGCGTTCCCGGCTTCGTAGGTGCGATCGGCGGATTGCCGCCGGAGATCGGTGGCTTGCCCGGCGCCGTCGGATTTTTTGACTCCGTGGGATATCCCTTTTCTTTATCAAGTTTGTGTTTCAGCCGTTCTTCCTTGCGCTCCAATCGCTTCAGCTTGTGCTCAAGCCGGCGCTCCGACTTGCTGCTCGAATGGTCGCTTTTGTTGCGGTGATCCCGAACAATAATCGGATGGATCGTATTCTTGAATCCAGACGACTTGGAGGAAGACGAACCGCTATGACTGCTTTCATGGCTGCCGCCGCCGCTGTGGCCGCCACCACCGCCGCTACCATGAGCGAAGGCTCCGTTGCTCAAAGCAAACATGATCGATCCGGTTACAGCAAAAGCTGCACCGCATCCTCTTGAGAGGCATGATTTTCGGAAAGTCATCGAGTATCCTTGTGTGGTTGAAAGATTTCCGCTCACGAACCGCCACATCGAGCGGCAGAAACGCCGCGGCGGGGTTCGCGCGAATTAATAACGGGCTGAATTTTTGCCGCGTCCTTCGAATGGAGGACGGTTTGAGGCATTGACGGTGCCTCAAATTCGAAGGCTCTCTAAAAAGTTGAATTGGAAGAGAACCGGCCGGACGTAACTTCGGGCAAGTTTTCGGTCTCGGCACAGTTGTCAAAACGGCAAGGTTGTCATCTTACGAAAGAGTCAAATGCCTCAGCGTCGAATTCCGTCACACCGCCGCATGCTTCAGTCCGCCGGTGCCATCGCCCGGCACCAAGGCGAATCCGCTGGCCACGGAAGCGGTGTCTGCAAAAGCACGGGACTTGATGGGGCCGGTTCTTGGATCGGAAAAACCGAAAGACTGATCAAGCAAATCAACGGGCTTGAGACGGTCGACAGCATCCGGCACCTGAGGCCGCTCATGACGTGTGATTCATGCTTCTGCGCGAGGATCGCCGAATCGACCCGTAGCGAAACCGCATATGCTCTGGTATGAAGCCCGGGTGTTCGCGAATGATGCGTGTGCATCCGGTCCCGTAGCTCAGCCGGATAGAGCGGCGGTTTCCTAAACCGCAGGTCGGAAGTTCGAGTCTTCCCGGGATCGCCAGTTTCCCCGATCGCGCTTGGGGTGCGCCGGAATCACAGCGGTCCGCACTTTTTGTACTTTGCGAGATGGCGGTCTGCGCGATAATTCCCGCGTAGACCTTCGGTCTTTGTGTGTACCCGGGCGGACTTAAGCCGCCCGAACCTCGCGCAGGAACGCCTCGACCTGCATTTTCAGCGTCTCGCCGCCTTCGGACAAGGCCGCGGCGGATGCGACCACCTGGTCGGCGGCGGCGCCGGTTTCCCGTGCCGCATTGCGAACGCCATTGATATTCTCGGAGACCTCGCCGGTGCCGCGGGCAGCTTCTGCGACATTGTAGGAAATCTCGCGTGTGGCTGCGCCCTGTTCCTCGACGGCGGATGCGATCGCGCTGGCGATCTCGTTCACCCTGCCGATGGTGTGGGTGATGCCGTCAATCGCTTCGACGGACGACAGCGTCGCGGACTGGATGGCTGCGACCTGGGCGGAAATCTCCTCGGTCGCCTTCGAGGTCTGGCTCGCCAGTGTTTTGACCTCCGAGGCCACAACTGCGAATCCCCTGCCGGCATCGCCGGCGCGGGCCGCCTCGATGGTGGCGTTCAGCGCAAGCAGGTTGGTCTGCGCGGCGATTTCGCTGATGAGTTTTACGACGTCGCCGATCTTTTCCGCGGCCTGCGCCAGTCCACGCACTTCCGTTGTGGTCTTGTTCGCCTGGCCCGCGGCCTGACCCGCGACCTTCGCGGATTCGTTCACCTGCTGGGCGATCTCGCTGATCGAGGCGTTGAGTTCTTCGATCGCGGCGGCGACAGCCTGGGAATTGCGCGATGCTTCTTCCGATGCCGCGGCAACGGTCGTGGTTTGCTGGGTTGCCTGCTCCGCGGTGCCGGCCATCGACACGGCCGTGGCGCGCAATTCCGTCGCTGCGTCGCCGACTGCATTCACGACGCCGCCGACGCTCGCCTCGAAACGCTCCGCGAGGGCGTGAATGGCACCGCGCCGCTCGGCCTCCGACGTGACCCGCTGGTTTTCCTGCGCCGTGCGCAATTGTCCGGTTTCGATCAGCCCATCCTTGAAGATTTTCACAGCGGCCGCCATGGAGCCGATCTCGTCGCCGCGATTCGCGCCGGGCACGGCGGTATCGTGGTTACCTGCGGCGATATCCCGCATTGCCCCCTCAAGAGATCGAATCGGGCGTGCCAGTCCGCGGCCGAGCCAGATGGCGATCAGGCCGGAGAGAATAATGGCTGTGATTGCGCCAAGCGCCAGCCACAGTGCGGAACGCTGTTTGAGTTCGCTATAGGCCGTTGCATCGCGCACGATTTCGACAACCGCGATGGGCTCTCCCGAGAAGCTCTTGATCGGGCCGAATGTGAAAGCAACATGATGGCCCGCCTGCTCGTCCTGCGAGATAAGTGTTTCACCGGCAAGCGCGCGTTTGACCGCATCGACGGACGGCGCGCTGCTCGGCGCAGTTGTCGCAAGCGTCTTCACGGCATTATCGCGGATCTGGTGAATTGCGACATCGACTCCGAAGCGCGCCTTCATCGTCTTGACGAAGATCTCGCCGAACGGGGCGCCGATATCGACATTGCCGATCACTGTGTCGCCATCGAGAATCGGAGCCGAACCGAAGACGTTCAGAACTTCCAGACCGGCTTCAACACCGCCAACCGGCTTTTTTGTTGTCATGGCCTGGACGACGAGTTTGCGCCGCACGGAAATATCGTCACCGAAAACTTTCGGATTATGCGCGCGGGCGAGCACGGAAGCGGGCGGGGTCTGGATCGTGATCAGTTCGAGGCCCATGGGGGCAATCTTGGCCAAAACGCCCTGAAGCAGATCAAGAATACCTGGACGATCAGCGGCCCTGACAAGATCCTTGAGCTGCGGCATCACAGCCAAGGTGTTGGCGACGGCCAAAGTGGCGCGGGTTTCGGAGTCCATGGCCGCGATGAAGTTCGCGTAGTCGGAGCGCAATTCGCGCTCCAGCGCGGTGTCCACCGTGGTTTGCTGCCGCCACATCCCAAAGCCCGCGAGGAGGGCACAAGATCCCGCTGCCACAAGCGCAATCGACACCATGATACGAATTGAAATTGACCGAAACCGAAGCATTCTGCCCCCAAGCATTAGCGCGACTAATAGTTGTTCTGCGTTCAGGCATATAAAATTTGCATCAATAAGCCATTAACGCGCGGCACGAAGGCATCAAGCGTGCGGCTTCGGTCATGGTCAGCGGCGGCTGAAGGGGACTCTTTCGGTGGTATCCCGGCGACAATGGACGCCGCAATTTCAATCGGGTTCATGGTTTGGACAAGCGATCTTGATTGCGCCGGCCGAAACCGCATTGATATAAGCCGCGGGGCCGGGCATCCCGCTCGGCAAGATGAAAGTACCAGCCATTGGCGTTGCCGCTCGACCTGTCGCTGCACCCAAGGCCCGAAAAGACGGCCTTTGTCTTTGCCGGCGGCGGCAGTTTCGGCGCAGTTCAGGTTGGCATGCTCCAGGCCCTCGTCGCCCATGGCGTGATCCCCGACATGGTGGTGGGCTGCAGTGTCGGGGCGCTCAACGGCGCGTATTTCGCCGGCACGCCGACCCTTGAAGGTGTCAAGAAACTCGCGGAAATTTGGCGCGGCCTGCGGCGGCGGGACGTGTTTCCGGTGTCGCTGCACACCCTGATCGGCTTTTTGTGGCGGGGAGACTTTTTGATTTCGCACGATGGCGTGCGCAAGCTGATTGACGACAATCTTCCCTTCAAGAACCTGGACCAGGCACGGCTGCCTATTCACATTGTCACCACCGATATCGTTTCGGGGGATAGCGTGGTGCTCTCGGATGGCTCCGCGGCCGAGGCGATCGTGGCGAGTACGTCGATTCCCGGTGCGTTCGAGCCGGTTCAATATCGCGGCCTGTATCTCGCTGACGGCGCGATCTCGAGCAACACGCCGATCCGCGCTGCGATTGACAAGGGCGCGACGCGGCTGATCATCCTGCCGACCGGCTATGCCTGCGCCGGCAGTGTGCCGCCGGTTGGCGCGGTGGCCAACGCGCTTCATGCGCTGACCTTGCTGATCGCGCGGCAGATGACCGACGAACTCGACGATCTGGAAGCCGGCATTTCCTACGCCGTGGTGCCGCCATTATGTCCCTTGGTTGGCTCGCCTTATGACTTCTCCCGGAGCAGCGCGCATATCGCACAAGCCATCGCCAACACCGAGAAATGGATCGTACGGGGAGGTCTCGAACGGGGCGGCATTCCCGACGAGATGCGGCCGCACGCGCATTGATTTGCTGCGGACGATGTTGCTTTGCAGCAGGATCCGATGAGGCGCGCTTTCTGTCGTCATATTGAAATGCTTTAGCTTCAATAAGGGTTGCCAATTTCGCTGCCCCGCCGGACTCTCTCTCAACCGCGTTTCCCAGCCGATCGCGCAACCGAGGTTTTCATGCAGACGCTACTGCTTCCCTTCACGCCGCGCTTCATCATCCTGACGATCTGCATCATCGTCACGGCGGTCTTCGTCGCGATCGGCCTGAATGATCGTGGCCTGTTTCCGCTGTTGTGGATTCCGATCGCGGTGTTTGGCGGACTGAGCTGCCTTGGCATCAACGATCTTCTGCAAACCAGCCACGCGGTGCTGCGCAATTATCCGATCTCGGCGCATCTGCGGTTTCTTCTGGAAGAAATCCGTCCCGAGATGCGTCAGTATTTTTTCGAGAGCGAGAAAGACGGCAAACCGTTCAGCCGCGACAAACGCGCCATGATCTATCAGCGCGCCAAAATGGTGCTCGACAAGCGGCCGTTCGGCACTCAGGAGGATGTTTACGGCGACGGTTTTGAGTGGATGCATCATTCGGTGGCACCGAAACCGCGGGCCGACGAGCATTTCCGGATCACGGTCGGCGGCCCGGAATGCACCAAGCCGTACTCCGCTTCGATTTTCAATATTTCGGCGATGAGCTTCGGTGCGCTCAGTCCCAACGCGATTCTTGCGTTGAACGCGGGCGCCAAGCGCGGAAATTTTGCGCACGACACCGGCGAGGGCGGGGTCAGTCCTTATCACCGAGAGAACAAGGGCGATCTGATCTGGGAGGTGGGGTCGGGTTATTTCGGCTGCCGCAATCCCGATGGCAGTTTCAGCCCGGATGAATTCGCCAAGGTCGCAAGCAGTGATCAGATCAAGATGGTTGAACTGAAAATCAGCCAGGGCGCCAAGCCCGGCCATGGCGGCGTGCTGCCGGCCGCGAAAGTGTCGGAGGAAATTTCCCGCATCCGCGGCGTCGCCTTCAATGAGGACTGCATTTCCCCTGCGTTTCATCGCGCGTTCTCGACGCCGGTCGGGATGATACAGTTTATCGGCGAGATGCGCCGCCTGTCCGGCGGCAAACCGGCGGGTTTCAAACTGTGCATCGGCCATCGCTGGGAGTTTCTGGCGATCTGCAAGGCAATGCTGGAAACCAATATCTACCCGGATTTTATCGTGGTCGACGGCAAGGAAGGCGGCACCGGCGCCGCGCCCGTGGAGTTCATGGACCATCTGGGCATGCCGATGCGCGAGGGCGTCAACTTCGTGCACAACGCGCTGGTTGGTATCGGCGTCCGTGATCGCATCCGCATCGGTGCGTCCGGCAAGATTGTCAGCGCGTTCGACATGGCGAGGGCGATAGCGCTGGGTGCGGATTGGTGCAATTCGGCGCGTGGCTTTATGTTCGCGCTTGGCTGCATTCAGTCGCTCAGCTGCCACACCGACCGCTGCCCGACCGGCGTGACCACGCAAGATCCGACACGCAGCCGGGCCCTGGTAGTGCCGGACAAGACCGAGCGGGTTTACAACTATCACCGGGCCACGCTCCACGCGCTTGCCGAACTGATCGGCGCCGCCGGTCTCAGCCATACGGAAGAGATCAAACCGATTCATTTTTCGCATCGGCTGTCAGGTACGGAAGTGCTGTCGTTCGCTCGGCTTTATCCGTCCCTGCGTTCGGGAGAATTGCTGGAGGGAACGGACAATCCGCGCTTCCACGATGCCTGGGCGATGGCGCAGACCCACACATTTGCCGCCAATTGCCCGTGATTCCCCGTTCTGACATTCGCAAGGATGTTTGCCGAAACGGGATGCGAATGTTGGATCGGATCGCTAGAACTCGCCGCGCAACCGGCCTGAAAAGATCGACACCGGCCCGCGATCGGCGTTGTAGGCGGGATTGCGGATATACTGATAATCGCCGGTGATCGTAATCTGCTTGTTCAGCGCCAGCGCGTAATAAGTCTCGAGGATATTTTCCTGGCGATAGTTCAACTGGCCGTCGCCGATCAGCACGCCAAGCCCGCCGGCGGCGACGAAATCGCGATGGTCGCGCGACAGCGCATTGACTGCGCCGCCAATGCCGACGGTGTCGTCCGGGCGTCCCCATGAGGTGCCCTTGACCGACACGCCGGTCGACAGGCTGGCATCGATGTCGGTGAAGGCCATGATCTCGGTCTTGCCGTCGTTCCAGCTCCAGCGTCCGAACAGGCCGATGTCTTTGGTCACCGCCTGTTCGAGATTGACCACGTAGCCATATTTGATCCGGCCTTCGCGGGTCTGAGCAATGTCAAGGTTGAGCGCAGGATCGTTCAGCGTGTCGCGGTAGCTGCCGGCGAAGGCGCTGTTCAGCCATGCGATGGTCCGCAGTTTTCCCGGCTGACCGAACAGCGTGTAACGCTGCTCAAGCTCGGCGACATATTCGCCGCGCGAAAACAGCTTCATGTCGAAATTGTTGGAATTGGATTCAGCATCCATCAGGAAATAACCGAGCCGGAACGCTCAGTTCTTCTGATTCAATTCCGCCGTCGCGCCATAGGTCAGGCCGACCTTGTCGGCGGAGTAATCGAACGCGCCGGGCGCCCACATCGCCCAGTTCATGAAATCCTTGCGCGGATCCTTGGCGTAGGCGTTGCCGTCGAACACGTCGAGCACGGCGAATTTGCCGGCCTGCAATGTGAGGCGCGAAATATCGGCCTTGCCGCTGAGCTGGCTCGGGCCGCCTTCCAGCGTTTCCTCTTCGCCGCCGAAGCCGAAAGTCTGGCGCAGATAGATTCGCGACGGATTGAATCGCGGGTAGGGGAAGTTCGATTTCTGCGCCTCGCCGCTGGAAAATCCGGCGAGTCCAACGGTGTCGCTGAGGCCGAAGCCCTGCAGCAATTCCGGATTGAAATAGACTTCGCCGCCGTCCCACAGCCGCGCATTCAAATAAAGACTGTTGCTCCACGTCGCTTTCGCCTGTGCGCCCGGCGTCAGGCTGTTGGCGCCAGTGTAGGGTGCGCTGAAGGCAGGATAGGCCTGCGGCAGATAGGTGGTTTGACCCCAGATCTCCCAGACATTCGAACCGCTGCCATCGGATTTTGGCGCGGCGCTGGCGCTTATGCCCGGACCATCGATCTTGCGATTGAGGCCAATCCGTACGGTCTGCAAATCCAGCGCCGAGTTGATGCGCGTGCCGGAACCAAGACCGACATTCGCGGTGCCGTAATCGCTGTAGAGATATTCGAGCCGTGCGCTCCATTGCGGCGCGATCGCAAGCTCGACGCCTGCGCCCGCGGCCCAGCCGGTGCGCAGATAAAGTTTCTTTTCTTCATTGCCAGCGAACGTCGTGTTGATGAATCGTTCGCCCGCCCAGGCAAAGCCTGCGGTCGCGTAGATCATCCAGTTTGGCGCGGCGTAACCGATCCGCCCGCGCACCGTGCTGGCATAATCGAGCTGTTCGACGAGGGTCGCATTCGGCGTCGTGACCGTGGCGGTGGCGCTGTTGGTATCGAGATAGCTTGGAAACGTCATGTCGGCTTCGACGCCAAGCAGCAGGCGCGAGGGCAGCACGAAATTATATCCGCCCTGAATGCCGCCGATCGCACCGCCATAGGTATTGCGCGCGGCTGTTGCGGTGGGATCGAACACGGTCGCGTTCGAATGCCCGCTGCCATAGCCGGTGTGCGCGCCGATATAGGCGCCCGCCCAGTCGAATTGCTGCTGAAGGTTCGGCGCTTTCACCGGAAAATCGGCAGCGAGCGCGGCGCTGCTGGCTGCACCGAGTGGCAACAGGCCGGCAAATACGGTGCGGAGAATCGCGCTCATGACAACAGATTTGCCATGCCGGTCGCGCCAGAGCCACCGCGACGAAGCGTCTTTATGTGCGTCGTCCCCTTGTCACGATCTGCAATTATCAGCCGAGATGTCATCACGACACTCAGCCTTTGTTGCGAATTATTGTCAACTATTTTTGCGAATCATTTGCAACTAATGCATCCCGGCGCGGGATGCGGATCGTCACATCGCAATAAAAATGGCCCGTCCGGGGGGACAATCCGGACGGGCCTGCGCCCTTGGCGTGGATGAGGCGCCGGCGGACGCAATCTCAAATGGCGTCAGTAGGCGCAGCTACGAATGGCGTCAGTAGGCGCAGCTACGAACGCGGCCCATGTAATTGCCGTAAGCGTCGAACTGGCGGACCCAGCCGCAGCGGCGATAGCCGTAGTCGGACACGTAAGCGGGCTGGCCGTAG
The DNA here is from genome assembly GCA_019747015.1 of Xanthobacteraceae bacterium. Taxonomy (GTDB): domain Bacteria; phylum Pseudomonadota; class Alphaproteobacteria; order Rhizobiales; family Xanthobacteraceae; genus Afipia. Next base: position 12,496 of record JAIERI010000115.1, on the reverse strand, counting down.
GCGCTGCTGGCAATCGCTGCGCCGAACAGGGCGCCCGCCGCGATGCCAATTCCGACACCGCCGCCGTGATAGCCGGCTTGCGCCTGCGTCGAGCTGGCAATGCCGCCGGTCAGGGTGACGGCTGCAATCGCAACAGCAGCAAGTTTGGTCTTGGTTGACATGTTCATCTCCATCCGCGTGGGGGTGCGGCCGATCATGGCCTGCATGTCCGTTGGTGGAGGGCCGGGGCTAACCGGTTCGAGGGTTTTCGAGGAATTTTTGCTGGATGGACGTCGGGCCGGGTGTCCGGATTCAAGCTTTAGGCTGTGTCCCCAGCCGCGCCAGATCGAACGCATGGATATCGGCCAGCAATTCGCAAAAGGCCTTTGCGCCATGGTCGATCAGTTGCCTGCCTTTTTCTGCGCTGGCGAGTGTGGCGTCCCCGGCCGCGCCGCTTTCGTGCAGATCCTGCGCGGTCCATGCGAACGGCGCGGGACGACGGGTGGAGAGCCAGTTGAATTCCTTCTCCATCGTGACGCTGGAAGGCTCGAAATTGGCGATCTTGTCCTTGAGCACGCACTGGGGATACGCCGCCAGCATGATCGATGTCTCGACCGCGCCGCCGTGGATGCCGTGACGCAGTTCGCCTTCGGGAAACAGTCCGTCCGGGACGCCGAACCGGCTCCAGCTTGTGGTTACGGCCAGCATGTTGTTACGCGAGCGCAGCTCCTGCGCCACCAGCGCCATCGCGTCGCTGTTGCCGCCATGGCTCGTGACCATCACCAGCTTGCGCACGCCCGCGCGCGCGACGCTCTCGCCGAGCGACATCCAGTGCCGGATCGCGACGTGATAGGGCAGCGTCAGTGTGCCGGGGTAGGCGAGGTGTTCGGTGGAAAGACCGACATCCTGCATCGGCAGGAAGGACGCGGGGATGCCGGCCGCCAGGGTCTCGCGCACCCGTGCCAGATAAGCCTGCGCGATCATGGCGTCTGTGCCGAGGGGCAGATGCGGGCCGTGCTGTTCGGTCGCGGCCAGCGGCAGCACCGTGATCCAGTTTGCTGGCGAGGCGGCACTGACCTGCGGCCAATAAATATGGCTCCAGTCGCGGGGCGGATGCGTAGCTGTCATCGTGCGGGATGTTTCTTTAAACCGGGATAGTCTTTAAACGTAGGGCGGTGTCACGCCGGAGTCCAATCATGGACCGCCCACTTTTACTGCGAGCGTTAACGGCTGTGCTGTCGGCTGGGTGTATTTTTGCTCATTTGCCGGTGCGGGCGCAGATGGCTGGTTCTGGCATTCCGGCCGAGGTCACTCTGGACAAGGTTACATTCGGCACCAATTGGGTGGCGCAGGCCGAGCATGGCGGGTTTTTTCAGGCCGTCGCCGACGGCACCTACAAAAGCTACGGCCTCGACGTCACCATCGTGCCGGGCGGCCCCAACATCAACAACCGGATTCTTCTGGTCGCGGGCAAGCTCGATTTCTTCATGTCGGCGAACAACCTTCAGTCGCTCGACGCGGTGGCGAACAATGTACCGGTGGTAGCGGTCGCTGCGATCTTCCAGAAGGATCCGCAGGTGTTTCTCGCCCATCCGGAGTCCAAGGTTGCGACACTCGACGATCTGAAACCGCTGACGCTGTTCGTGTCCAAGGAAGGCATGCCAACCTATTTCCAGTGGCTGAAAAGCGAACACAAGTTCAGCGACGAGAATGTGCGGCCTTATACGTTCAACGCGCAGCCTTTCATCGCGAATAAAAACAGCGCGATGCAGGGCTATGTTACGTCCGAGCCGTTCGCGGTGGAGCAACAGGCCAAGTTCAAGCCGACGGTCATCCTGCTCGCGGACTATGGCTTCAGCGCCTATTCGACCCTGATCGAAACCCGCATCGCGCTCACCGACAAGAAGCCCGATCTGGTCCAGCGGTTTGTCGATGCGTCGATCATCGGCTGGTATCACTACCTCTATGGCGACAACAAACCCGGCAACGATCTCATCAAGCAGTTCAACCCGGAAATGACCGACGCGCTGCTGCAATATTCGGTCGCGCGGATGAAGGACTACGGCATCGTGGATTCCGGCGATGCTTTGAAAAACGGAATCGGCGCGATGAACGACGATCGCATGGCGGACTTCTTCGTCAAGATGGTGCGTGCCGGCGTGGTCCGGCGCGATATCGATTATCGCAAGGCGTACACGCTCCGGTTCATCAACAAGGGCGTCGGCCTCGATCTGCGGCCGGGCAAGTAGCGGGTGTGATGAGCGATACCTCCGCACCAGCGCTCTCACGCCTCCTGCTTTATGCCGTGCGTCTGCGCGGCGTAACCAGAACCTACACCAATGACATTACTGCCCTCGGACCCATCGATCTTGACGTGGCGGAGGGCGAGTTCGTGTCGCTGCTCGGTCCGTCCGGATGCGGCAAATCCACGGCGCTTCGCATCATCGCGGGTCTGACGCCCGCGAGCAGCGGAACCGTGGATGTTCATGCCGGCGAGCAGGGGCACAAAATCGGCTTCGTGTTTCAGGAGCCGACGCTGATGCCGTGGGCAAACGTGCGCGGCAATGTGGAATTGCCGCTCACACTATCGCACACGCCGCGTCAGGACGCGGCCGCCCGCGCCGACGCGGCGCTGGCGGAGGTGGGCCTGCGTGAATTCGCCGGCGCGTTTCCGCGCGAATTGTCGGGCGGCATGAAGATGCGGGTGTCGCTGGCCCGCGCGCTGGTCACCGATCCGGATATTTTGCTGATGGACGAGCCGTTCGCGGCGCTGGACGAGATTACCCGTTTTCGGCTGAACAACGATCTGCTCACGCTGTGGCGCACGCTGAAAAAGACTGTGATCTTCGTCACCCATTCGGTGTTCGAGTCGGTCTATCTGTCGCAGCGCGTGGTGGTGATGACACACAGGCCCGGACGCATTGCCTCGCAATTCAGAATCGAGACACCCGAGCCGCGCGACGAAAATTTCCGTACGTCCGGCGAATACGCCGCGATCTGCCGCGAGGTCTCGGCCGCGCTCGCCCGCGCCAGCGATGACGAGGTGCGACGATGAATCGGGAATGGCGCCGGGCGCCGCGTATTATTCTCCCGGCGATGATTTTCGTCCTTGTTATTGGGGTGTGGGAAGCGGTCGTCCGCATCAAACAGATTCCACCTTATATCCTGCCGAGCCCGAGCCTGATCGCTCAGACGCTGGTACAGGACTGGGTGGTGCTGTTCGATTCACTTCTGACTACACTGCGAACCACGCTGGAAGGTTTTGCCGCGGCTGTCATCGGCGGCATCGCGCTGGCGCTGTTGTTCAGCCGGTCGAAATGGGTTGAGACCGCACTGTTTCCTTATGCGATCGTGCTTCAGGTCACGCCGGTGATCGCGATCGCGCCGCTGCTCTTGATCTATCTGCCGCAGCATCTGGCCGTGGTCGCCTGCGCCTTCATCGTGGCGTTCTTCCCGGTGCTGTCGAACACGCTGCTCGGATTGAAATCGATCGATCGCAATCTCGCCGGGCTGTTCACTCTTTATGGCGCGTCGCCCGGTCAAACTTTGCGTTATCTGAAATTGCCCTCCGCGCTGCCTTATCTGCTTGGCGGCCTGCGCATCGCGGGCGGTCTGTCGCTGATCGGCGCGGTGGTGGCGGAAATCGCGGCCGGATCTGCTGGTGCGGGCTCCGGGCTGGCCTACAGGATTGCGGAATCCAGCTACCGACTCAACATTCCGCGCATGTTCGCCGCATTGCTGTTGCTCTGTGCCGCAGGCATTGTGATCCATATCGCGCTCTCGCTGGTCTCACATCTTGTGCTACGACGCTGGCACGAAAGCGCCCTGGGAACGGAAGCCTGAAGGGAATTATAATGGCTGCAAATACCGCCGGACAAAAAGCCGATCTGTTGATCTATGGGCCGTCCAAGGCCCTGATCGAGAATGGGTTGTCGCCGCAGTTCGCCACCCATATTTTCAAAAGCCTCGAGGATGTCGAGCGTCTGGCGCCCGATATGGCTGCGCGCATTCGCGGCGTCGCCGTCACCGGGCTTGTGCAGGCCAACGGCAAGATGCTGGCGCGCTTTCCCAAACTCGAGATCGTCTCAAGCTTTGGCGTCGGCTACGACCATGTCGATGTCAATTACGCGCGCGAACACAACGTCATCGTCACCAACACGCCCGATGTGCTGACCGAGGAGGTCGCCGACACCGCGCTCGGACTTCTGATCGCGACGGTGCGCGAATTCATTCCGGCCGAGCGTTATGTCCGCGAAGGCAAATGGGCTGGTGGAAATTTCCGCCTCAGCCCCGGCTCGCTGCGTGACCGCACCGTGGGCATGGTCGGCATGGGCCGCATTGGTCAGGCAATCGCGCGGCGTCTGGAGGCATCGCTGGTGCCGGTGGTCTATCACTCGCGCCGTCCCGCCGAAGGCGTGAAGAACAGGCATTATCCGAGCCTGATCGAGATGGCGAAGGATGTGGACACCCTTGTCCTCATTACACCGGGCGGCGCGTCGACTGCGAAAATGATCAACGCCGAGGTGCTCAAGGTGCTCGGACCGCGCGGCGTCGTCATCAATGTCGCGCGCGGCAGCGTGGTCGATGAAGAGGCGCTGATAGCGGCGCTGAAGGACGGTACCATCGCCGCAGCCGGTCTTGACGTGTTCGCCCACGAGCCGAATGTGCCGCAGGCGCTGCGGGATCTGGAAAATGTCGTGCTGCTGCCCCATATCGCGTCGGCGTCCGTAGCGACGCGCAATGCGATGGATCAGCTCGTGGTCGACAATCTGAAAGCCTGGTTCGCCGGCAAGCCGCCGCTGACGCCGGTCCCCGAGACACCATTCAAGGGCCGCTGAACGTGATGCTGTCGCTGCGAAGCATCCTGATCGTGGCTGCCGTCATGCTCGCAATGCCGGTTGCAAGGGCGCAGGATGCGCGCTCCCTTGCCAGCGACATGGTCGGGCAGTGGGAATTGTCTACGGCGGGACGTGACAAGACCTGCGTTATCACGCTGAAGAGCGATACCACGGCGCAGGGGATGAAGCTCGAACTGGAGAAGGGATGCGGCGACATTCTTCCTTTCACCAAGGCCATTACGTCCTGGAATGTGAAGGGTCTGGACATCGTGCGATTGCAGGATGCGCGCGGGCAATCCGTTATCGATGTGACCGAGGTCGAGAGCGGCATTTTCGAAGGTACTCGCAGTAATGAGGGAGTCTATCTACTGCAGAATCTTGCCGCGGCCCGTGCGTTGTCGAAGTCCACGGATCAGCTGATCGGCGACTGGGCGATGGTGCGCGGCAATGGCGATCCGGTTTGCAGTCTGACGCTGACCAACACGCCGGTCGAAACCTCGCAGGACAATTTCCAGGTGTTTCTTAAGCCGCGCTGCGATCCGGCGGTGGCGAGTTTCGCGCCGACGATGTGGCGCATCGAGCGCGGCGAAATCCTGCTGATGTCCACCAATGGCGAGATCTGGCGGTTTGAGGCCGATGACAACGCGCAGTGGCGGCGGGTGCCCGACACCGCCGATCCGCTCATCATGATGCGGCAATAGGTTTCACGGGATCAGCCGCATGTCCTTCAGGCTGGCATGGCCGTTCTTGCCGACGATGATGTGGTCGTGAACCGAAATGCCGAGCGGGCTCAATATCGCGATGATCGATTTCGTCATCTGGATATCGGCGGTCGATGGTGTCGGGTCGCCACTGGGATGGTTGTGCACCAGGATGATCGCGGTCGCCGACAGTTCCAGCGCGCGTTTGACGACCTCGCGCGGATAGACCGGGGTGTGGTCCACGGTGCCGACCTGCTGGAGTTCGTCGGCGATCACCTGATTGCGCTTGTCGAGAAACAGGATGCGAAACTGCTCCTTGTCGGCGAACGCCATCGCCGCGCGGCAATACTCGATGACGTTCGACCATGACGAAAGCACCGTGCGCTGTTTTACCTGTCCCCTGGCGACACGGCTCGCGGTCGCTGCGATGAGTTTGACCTCGGTGACGGCGGCGTCGCCGAGCCCGCTGATTTCGCGAAGCCGCGCTTCGGGCGCGTGGACCACTTCGGCAAAGGAACCGAATTTCGCGATCAGTGATTTCGCCAGCGGCTTGACGTCGCGGCGCGGCAGCGCGCGAAATAGCACCATTTCCAAAAGCTCATAGTCGCTGAGTGCGTCGGGGCCGGCTTCGTTGAAGCGGTCCCGCAGCCGTTCGCGGTGGCCATGATAATGCGGTGCATCGGAAAAACCGGACGTTTTGGATGGATCGTCGGCGGTCGGCATGTCGGGCGCTTTGCTCACGAGCCTTGACCTAAGGGCTTTGCGAGCATGCCGTGCCGGATATGTTTTGCAAGGGCAATTTCGGACGGGGCGGCGTATGTCGCCGGGGATCCTACGCCGTCGCGTAAGGCGGCTTGTCGAGTTTGCCGGGCGACAACGTAAACACCTCGACGCCGGTTTGCGTCACGCCGACGGAATGCTCGAACTGCGCCGACAGCGAGCGGTCGCGCGTCACCGCGGTCCAGCCGTCGGACAACACCTTCACGCTCGGTTTGCCAAGATTGATCATCGGCTCGATGGTGAAGAACATGCCGGGACGCAGCGTCACGCCTTCGCCGGGGCGGCCGATGTGGATGATGTTCGGCTCGTCGTGAAACAAGCGCCCCAGGCCGTGGCCGCAAAAATCACGCACGACGCTCATCTGCTGCGGCTCGACGAAGCTCTGGATCGCATGGCCGATGTCGCCGGTGGTCGCGCCCGGCTTCACCGCGGCGATACCGCGCATCATCGCCTCATAGGTCACGTCCAGCAGGCGCTCAGCACGGCGCGAGATCGGACCCACCGCATACATGCGGCTGGAATCGCCATACCAGCCATCGACGATCAGGGTGACGTCGACATTGACGATGTCGCCTTCCTTCAACTGCCGGTCGCCCGGCATGCCGTGACAGACCACATGATTGATCGAGGTACAGGTCGAATAACGATAGCCGCGATACATCAGCGTCGCCGGAATGGCGTTGTGGCCGAAAGCGAACTTGCGGACGAAATCGTCGATCTGGGAGGTGAAGATGCCCGGCCGCACGATGCCGGCAAGCTCGTCGAGACAGCGCGCCGTCAGCGCGCCCGCTTTGCGCATGCCCGCGAACGCGGCCGGCCCGTGCAGTTTGATTTGCCCGGTCTTGCGGAGGGAACCTTCAGTGGCTTCGACATAGTTCATGGCAGATTCGCTGGATCGGGATTTAAAATGATAGCGGGATGGGCCGCCGGAAGCGGCGGATTTGCTTCAATTTAATGTTTCGTGCCCTTTACGCAAGCGCCTGATAAACTCCGGATCAGGCCGATTCAGGGCACTTCGACGATAGTTTCCACCGGCAGCGCGCCGCCGCGCACACGGATTTCGCGCACCGGATAAGGCACGCGGATGTTCTCCTGCTTGAATGCTTTCCACAGCGCCAGCATCACGTCGCTGCGGACATTGTCCATGCCGGCATAGGCATCCTCGATCCAGAAGGTCAGCGAAAATTTCATCCCCGCTTCGGTGAATTCGCTCAAAAGGCAGCTCGGCGGCTTGCTCGTCATGACGCGAGGATGGGCGCAGGCAATTGTCACCGCCAGCTCGCACACCCGCTCCGGGTCGGCGTCGTAGTTGGTGCCGAAATTCACTTTCACCAGCGAGTTATTATCGGTGTAGGTCCAGTTGACGACTTTTTGAGTGATGAGGTCTTCGTTGGGAATCAAAAATTCGCGGCCGTCGCCCGCGGCGACCGAAATGTAGCGCGTGTTCATCGCGCTGATGCGGCCGAAATTGTCGCCGATGGTGACGAGGTCTCCCGGCTTGACCGATTTGTCCGCAAGCAAAATCACCCCGCTGACGAAATTGGCGATGATCTTTTGCAGGCCGAAACCGAGACCGACGCCGACCGCGCCGGAAAACAGCGCGAAGGCCGACAGGTCGATCCCGACCATGCTCATCACGATTGCGATGGCAACGACAATCAGCAGAACGCGCATCAGCTTGATGAGCAGCACCTGAATCGACGGCGTCAGATCATGTGAACGGGTGATCCGCACTTCCAGGAATTTGCTGAACACGCCGGCGAGCCACAGCGCGATGCCCAGCGACACCGAGACCTTAATCAGCAGAAGGGGCGTGACGCGCAGTGTGCCGGCCATCACCGAGACCGAATCCAGCGCATCTGAAGCATCGTCGAGGCGGCCGATGATGCTCAGCGCCGCCACCGTCCACGCCGCGAGCGACACCACGCGCACCATGAATTGATTGTGAATCAGATTGGTGGCGAGGCGGATGATGATCCATGCGCTGGCGAGGCTGGTGGCGGTGGCGAGCAGATAGCCGCGGTTCAGGACTCCCGCATGCACCAGCACGAAGCGTGCGATCCAGGTCAGCAGCGCGAAGATGATGGTGCCGGCCCGGTTCATCAGGACACGGATCAGGATACGCAGCGGTCCCGGCAAACCCATCGCCAGCGAAGTGGGATCGACTTTTCCGCGCAGAAAACTGGCACCGGCGAGCGCCAGCCCGGCGGCGATCAGGACGATGACCATCTGAATGTAGAACCACGGAGAGGTGAATTGATGCGCCGCCGACTGCAGCATGTCGTTCAGCGTGTCCTGGATGTCATTCCATTCCATCGGCAATCTCTCTGGTTCTTGTTTCAGCAGACCTTGAGCCGTGCGGTCTCGGCCTGCGACCCGAAGTCGCATTTCCCGGGAGGTATATTCGGGATGCGGGTGCGGCTGACAACCGCGACGTGGCGACTTACACCAGCAAATCCGGCACATTTGTGATGAGCGGATAAATCGGTTGGCGATCCGCCGCCGCGACGATAAGCATGCATTTGCAGGTATTTGAGGTCGGCCACGTCATGGCGTCACTGGATTCGGTCAGCATTGCCATTCTGCTTGGCGCCGTCCTCGTGATGGCGGGCATCCTGTCGAGCCTGCTGGCGCTGCGTTTCGGCGCGCCGTTGCTGCTGGTGTTCCTGGGTGTCGGTATCCTTGCGGGTGAAAGCGGTCCCGGTGGATTGCGGTTCGACGATGTGCGGCTGACCTATCTCGTCGGCTCCGTCGCTCTTGCACTGATCCTGTTCGATGGCGGCTTGAAAACCCGATTCCAGAGCGTCCGCAGCGTGCTTGCGCCGTCGATGATTCTGGCGACGATTGGCGTCCTGCTCACCGCGCTGCTCACCGCACCGGTAGCCAAATACGCTCTCGGTATCGGCTGGCCGCAGGCGCTTCTGGTCGGTGCGGTGGTCGCCTCGACCGATGCCGCGGCGGTGTTTCTGCTGGTTCACGCGCAGGGTCTTCGTTTGAGGCCGCGTGTCGGCGCGACGCTGGAAGTCGAATCCGGCACCAATGATCCGTTCGCGGTGTTCCTGACGCTGGTACTGGTCGAGTTGCTCTCGATCGGACAGAGCACGGCCGTGCATATCGCCGAGCAGTTTTTCCGCGAGACGTTCGTCGGCATTTTGATCGGCGTGGTCGGCGGGCGGATGGTGGTGATCGCGCTGAACAAGGTGGCGCTGCCGCAGGGCTTGCACGCGCCCTTCGTCACTACCGCCGCGCTGGTGATCTTCGGGCTGGCGCAAATCGCGCACGGGTCCGGATTCCTTGCGGTCTATCTCGCCGGCATGGTGATCGGTAACCGGCCGACCCGCGCGCATAATTCGGTGGTGACGTTTCTCGACGCCGCGACATGGCTGGCGCAGATCGTGATGTTCGTGCTGCTCGGCCTTCTGGCCTCGCCGACCCGGCTGCTCGGGACTATTATTCCGGCGCTTGCGGTGGCACTGGCCCTGATGCTGATCGCGCGGCCGGTTGCGGTGTTTCTCTGCCTTGCGCCGTTTCGTTTCAAATGGCGCGAGAAAATCTTTATCGCCTGGGTGGGCCTGCGCGGTGCGGTCGCGATCTTCCTGGCTTCTATCCCGTTGCTGCTCGATCTTCCCGAAGCCCACATCTATTTCGACGTCGCCTTCGTCGTCGTCATCGTCTCGCTGTTGGCGCAGGGCTGGACGCTTGGCGTCGCGGCGCGGAAACTGCACGTCGCATTGCCGCGCACGGATAAGGCGCCGCGCCGTATCGAGCTTGATTTGCCGGGTCAGCTCGAGCAGCAGCTTGTCGGCTACCCGGTGCGCGCCAACAGCCTTTTTCTGAAGCGCGGTCTTATTCCCTCATGGTCGAAGCCGACGCTGGTGATCCGCGACGAGAAGATTCTTTCTCCGGTTGAAGCCGAGCCGGTGGTGAAGGGGGATTACATGTATCTTCTTGCGCCACCGGAGAAGGCCGAGTCGCTGGATCGTTTCTTCGTTGACATGCCGGCGGTGCCCGCGCCGGACCCGCATCTGCTCGGCGACTTCATGATGGCGGGTGATGTCACGCTCGGCTCGGTCGCGGCAGTCTATGGCATCAATGTCGATGCCAACGACGCCGCGCTGACGCTCGCCGACTATTTCGATATTCATCTCGATCATGCGCCGCGTGTCGGCGCGACGCTGCCGCTGGATTCCATCGTGCTGGTCGCGCGCAGCATTGGCGGCAACCGCGTCAATGTCATCGGCCTGCGATTGCCCGAAGACGAGGATGCCGCGAGGCCGCCGCCGAAACGTGTCACGGCAATCAGGCGCAGGGCGCTGCGGATATTCAAGGCGGTATCCGGCATTTGAGATTCGACGTCGCGCTCAAAACGCGGCGGGCAGTACCTCGACCCCGCCGAACGCGGCGACACGGCCGCCCTTGAGCATGACCACCTGTCCTGCAAGACGGCGCAGTTCGTCCGGATCGTGGCTGACATAGACCATCGGGACATTCTCCTCATCGCGCAGCCGCTCAAGATAAGGCAGGATCTCGGCCTTGCGATCCTGATCGAGCGCACCGAGCGGCTCGTCGAGCAGCAGCAGGCGCGGCTTTGACAGCAATGCACGGCCGAGCGCCACGCGCTGGCGCTCGCCGCCCGACAGTTGCGCGGGACGGCGCGCCAGCAATGTGCCGATATCGAGCAGACTGACGATCCGCTCCTGGTGTGCACCGTCGCACGGCAGGGCGTTCATGCGCCGTCCGTAATCAAGATTTTGTGCCACGTTCCGGTGTGGAAACAGCCTTGCATCCTGAAACACATAACCGATCCGGCGCTTGTGCGGCGGAATGTGAATATGCGCCGCGGTGTCGTCGAGCACTTCTGTATCGATCGCGATCCTGCCGCGGTCCGGCTCCAGCAGCCCGGCGATGATGTTGACCAGCGAGCTTTTGCCCGCGCCCGATGCGCCGAACAATCCGATGACGCGGCTCGTGCTCTCGAAAGCAATCTGCAGCGCGAATTCACCAAGCTGCCTTGCCACGTCCACCGTCAGCATTGTCATAGCCCGTGCAGACGTTTTGTGGCGCGGCGAGCCAATACCTCGGACAGGATGAGTGCAGCCACTGCGATCGCGATCGAAACGATCACCAGCCGCATCGCCGCCGCATCGCCGGAAGGCGTCTGCGTCAGGGTATATATCGCTGCCGAAATCGTCTGGGTCTCGCCGGGAATGTTCGAGACGAAGGTGATGGTTGCACCGAATTCACCGAGCGCCTTGGCAAACCCGAGAACCATGCCGGCGAGAATGCCGGGAAGGGCAAGTGGCAGTGTCACGGTGAGAAATACCTGCCAAGGCTTTGCGCCAAGGGTCTGCGCAGCCTGTTCCAGTTTGGCGTCGATGGCGTCGATCGACAGGCGGATCGGGCGGACCAGAAGCGGAAACGACATCACGCCGCAGGCCAGCGCCGCGCCGGTCCAGCGGAACGAGAACACGATGCCGAGATGGTCGGCGAGCCATTCGCCGACGAGACCGCGCCGACCGAAAGTCAGCAGCAGAAGATAACCGGTGACGACCGGCGGCAGCACCAGCGGCAGATAGATCACCGCATCGACGAACGCCTTGCCCCAGAAATCGCGGCGCGCCAGCAGCCATGCCACTGCGATACCGAGCGGCGTGGCGACGAGTGTCGCAACAACGGCGATCCTGATCGAAAGCAGGATCGCCGTCCATTCGGCTGGTGAGAAGTCGAACACGTGTTTTTTGCTACGTCCGGGAGCCGTGTTCTACGAGGTCGGCTTGATGAGATAGGTGAAGCCGTATTTTTCGAAGATGGTCTTCGCGGCCGAGGTTTTCAGGAACGCCAGATAGTCGGCAGTCTCCGGCTTGGCGGTGGCTGTCGCCGCCACCGGATAGATGATGGCGGGATGCGAATCGGCGGGGAAGGTGCCGACGATCTTCACGCCGGGTTCGACCTTGGCGTCGGTGGAGTAAACGATGCCGAGCACGGCTTCGCCACGCGCCACAAGTGTCAGCGCGGCGCGCACGCTTTCCGCCATCGCGAATTTCGGCTCGGCGTCTTTCCATGCGCCAAGTTTTTCGAGAGCGGCCTTGGCGTATTTGCCGACCGGCACGGCGGCGACATCACCGGTGGCGATGCGTCCGTCGCCGGCCAGCTTGGCGAGATTGAAATCTTGCTGGATGTCGACCTTGTCGATCTTGG
>JAIERI010000189.1 GCA_019747015.1 Xanthobacteraceae bacterium | reverse complement strand
AAGATGGTGGGGGAAGAAGGACTCGAACCTTCGAAGCCATACGGCGGCTGATTTACAGTCAGCTCCCTTTGCCACTCGGGACACTCCCCCGCTCACGTCGTCGAAATCTCGCCCACCGAAGCGGCGGCTGAACGGTCATCGATGACGGTAAAGAGCGTGCCCGAACCCGGGCGCCCGGTTGGCGCGTTTATGGGCGAAGGCGCGGGGCAAAGTCAACCAAGGGGGCTGAATATGTTCCGGCCATGGCCCTTTGCAAAACGGCAAATTGCCAATGTTCCGCCGCCATGGGACAAGCCCGGCATGAGCGATCGTGATCGGAATCAGCGCTTCAAGGGGGCCAAGGGCGGCCCGCGCCGCGACGGCGGGCGGCCGTCCTTCAGCCGCGACCGGTCGGCACGCGGCGACGGACCTATTATCCTATATGGCTGGCACACCGTGGCGGCGGCGCTGGCCAATCCCCAGCGCACCATCCGCAAGCTCTATGTCACCGAAAACGCCGCGCGGCGTCTGGCCGAGGAAAAGATCGATACCAGGGTCACGCCGGAGATGGTACGCCCCAGCGAGATCGACCGGCGGCTCGGTCCCGACGCGGTGCATCAGGGATTGCTTGCGGAGGTCGACGCCCTGCCCTCCCCGGACATCGACGACATGCCGCGCGATGGCATCGTGCTGGTGCTCGACCAGATCACCGATCCGCATAACGTTGGCGCCATCCTGCGTTCCGCCGCTGCCTTTGCCGTGAAGGCAGTGGTGACCACCGCCCGCCATAGCCCAGAAGCGACCGGCGTGCTGGCGAAGTCCGCGTCGGGCGCGCTGGAGCTGGTGCCGATGGTGAGCGTGCAAAATCTCGCCCGCGCGCTGACCGAGATGAAAGAGACCGGCTTCATGACCGTCGGACTCGACAGCGAAGGATCGGAAAATCTCAGTGCGGTAAACCTTCAGGCGCCGCTCGCGCTGGTGCTCGGGGCCGAAGGCAAGGGCCTTCGTCAGCTCACCCGCGAGACCTGCGGCGTGGTGGCGCGCATGGACATGCCGGGCGAGATCAAGAGCCTGAACGTGTCGAACGCAACCGCGCTCGCACTATATATTAGCGCGACCAAACTTGGACTCATGACGTAATATTTGAAGAAAAGAAAAACGCCCGCTGCGAGAGCGGGCGTTGGGACTTCTGCTTTTCGTCGCGATCAGAACACGCGCTGGCGTTCGCCGTAATTGCGCGGCCCATCATAGCCGTAACGGACGCCCGGACGGCCGGTGTAGTAATATTTCGGCGCGCGCGGACGACTGCGGAAATTCGTGCGGTAGTAGTGATGCCGGCGATAGCTGTAGACCGCCGGACCTCCACCGTAGGCACCATCATAGAGGTGGTTGGTGGTGTTAGCGTAAGGCCCGCCATTGTAGCCGTAGTAGTAAGGGCGGCTGTAGACGTACCAGCCTCCAACTGCGCGCTCCTGATAGGTCGGCGCCGGCGCGACATCGCCGGGACCGGTAAAGGTCGGACCCTGATTGACGTAATAATACTGGGGTCCGGAATTGGAATAAGGTCCGGTCGGATCCGGCAGATGCTCGCGATAGGCGTAGCCATAACCGACGCTGGCGCCGCAGCCGCTGTAAGCCACGCCGCAGCCGTAACCGTAATTCGTTCCAAAGTTGAAGCCCTGTGAACAGCCGCCATAGCAAGCCATGGCCGGCGCGGCGCTGACCATCACGGCAATCGCCGCGGCCAGTCCTGCTATTTTGCCTGCAATCGTGTGACGCATACTTTTACTCTCCTGCTGATCGTCTTTTATGTTTTTTGGTTCGGCGTGATCTTTTCGGAAAACCGGTGACCGCTTTGCGCGGCGCGGCCCACCGGGTCCGGATCATGCTCTAGTTTCTGAAATGCTGAAAATTCTGTCCCTGACGCGGACGGTTTGGGCCCTGCTGTGGCGGGTAAGGCGGCGCGGGAATGACAGCCGGCGGATAGAACGGTACCTCGAAATTGTTTTGCTGCGGCGGCGCCGGCGGGCCGGACTGCGCCGTCCACGACTGATGGAAGCTTTCGGCCGGCTGCGGCAACACGCGGTTCACCGGCGGCTCGATCTCGTAGCGGCCATAGCCCGGCATGCGTCCGGCACTTGGATAATAATGGCCGACTTGCGGGGCTTCGTAAGTTTCCCATCCGCCATAGACAGTCGGCTGGACACTGAAGCTTCTGGCCAGACCCCAGTCGCCTTCGACGACGGCATAGGACGCGTCGCGGCCGTTAATCATGACAGGAACGCCGGGGCGGCCGGGAATGACGATCGTCGGGCCGGTCTCCGAGGCGGCAGCCAGCGAAGCGCCAAAAAAGGACGCGCCGATCAGAATTGCCAGCGACAAAACTGCACGCATGGAAAAACCCTTTCAATCCAGCCGGCATCCTAAATCAGGCGGCAGGGCCAAAGGTTAAGGGACACAAGCGATCTTCCGGTAAGGCTAACGCGCAAGGGCGGATTCGCGTTCAAATGCACGGAACCCGGACAGGATTTGGCAAGACGGCCAGGCCCGCCATCTTGCGAACGGGGGGTGTTAACGGGTGTGTCCACGGCCTTGTCGGCGCCGGGCGGCGCTGATAGCTGTTTGGCCGAATGCCGGTTTAGCTCAGCGGTAGAGCAGCGGTTTTGTAAACCGAAGGTCGGGAGTTCAATCCTCTCAACCGGCACCATTTATCAAGCACTTAGCGAGTTTCCGTTATTCGTCTCGATCTTTTAGGTACCATCTAGGTACCTAAAAGATGTCTCGTAATGTCCAGCAATGCCGCAATAAACAGAAGGTCCGCACGGTTAGATCGGCGCGATCTTTGAGCCGAGACCGAGGACGTTCGGCATCAGGATGATGTCATGCGGGCCGAGTTTGATGACCCTACCGTTGAATTCCCGCATGTCGTACTTCGCGCTCGCGGCCATGTAGAAGCTGTGCTCGTATTCAAGAAAAAACGCTCGCTGTCCCGTTTGCTTCTCGACGCCGTGATCTTGAAAGAAGCCGCGACTAGCGCAGCAGCGATAAATCTGCCCATCGCTTGATGTCATGGCGAACCAGACGCCATCGATATCGCTATTTGCCTCTCCATTCGGAATTGGCTGCAATGTCATCGCGCGCGCGCCGAGCAAGCCCGCAAGACGAAACTTCATCCGCTCTGTTTCGACGGCACGATTTTCGAGACGATGATACATGTCTCGCCAAGCGCCGTACGGGACATGATCCTCGCCGGAAAACCAGCGCCGGATCGTCCGGTCAGCTACGTGAATGTCGCGCGACAAATCGCTTTGCCAACGCGTTCCGTAAAGCAATTCGCCAATAGCCATTAAAAGCGTGTTTGTAGTCACGGTGCGGGTCTCCTCCCGGTGCGGCGGGCCCATGCCCATCCATGTCCTAAAGATAGGACTCGAATATTCGATGTCAACCCGTCCGCGTTGCCGCACGACGCCGCAAGTCACAGAGGATCAAACCGGCGGATGCGGTAGCTGGGTATAACGTGCACAAACCCGGAACAAAGACTCGACTCTGGTTCCTTCGTGAGTTCCAATAAGAACTTGAGTCGAAAAAACCGCCCCTGGCAGGACGGTTTTCTAGATTTCCGCTTCACAGCTTAGGGGCTGATCGCGGAACAGACGAACTCTCAGAAAGGACAATCTGTCCTGAAGAATCGTCGCTAGTCAAGATCGGCCCCGCCTTTGAAAGGGGCCATCATGGCCGTGTTTGTTATTGGTTACGATCTTCATCCATCCAAGGGGGAAACTTACGACGATCTTCTCAAAGCAATACCGAAGGTCGGAACATCCTCATGGCACTGTATCGATTCAACTTGGCTCGTGGTGTCCGATAAGACAGCCGCCGAGATTCGTAACGAACTAAAGGCGCACTTACTCCCAGATGACCAACTTCTTGTCGTGAAATATGGCAAGGGCGCTGCTTGGTTTGGCTTTGCCGGGAAATGCAATCAATGGCTTGTCGATAATCTTTGACGCCCAATCGATGCTCCCCAGAAATATCCCTGATTTTTATTGGCACTCGGAAAAGTTTGGCGACGATCAACACCAACCTCATTCTAAAGTGACGCATCAAAAATCCTAATATTTTTGCCCGGCTTACGAGCCGGGCTTCTTCCTAGGTTTCGTCTTCTTCTCGGCCTTCCGAGATTCTCCGCTCTTTTTCGGAATGGCCTTTAGTGGCGTGGGCGATGATTCACATGCGCCGCGTAGTGTCGCCTCTAATCTTTTCTTCGTTTCTTTTTCTCTTTTTCGGAAAAACATCCCTTCGGAGAGATAATGTCAGAATCCGATAGCTGGCCCAGACCAACATACAACGTGCCCCCTAAAGATCACCTGCATGCAATGTCTGTGGTATCAATAAACTTCAATCAGTTCGAAGCCGGACTATTTAGCCTCTTCCGTCACCACCTTGAAAGACGGGAAATTCCGCTGCCGGTGCTCGAAACCATCTATGGAAACATAGGTGGGTCTGACCATGGCGAAACGATAAAACAAATATTTCTTTATTTCGAGACTGATCCTGCCGTCATTGGCCACGTGGATCACGTTCTTTCGTACTTCCAATGGTGCTACGAAAGCAGAAATATTCTGATGCACTCACAGCAACGGGGCATCACACTGAATGATGGAGAGGATATTGCGTCCTTTTTTAAAAGGTCGACGAAGAACTACTCCAAATTTAATTTTACGACATTCACAGTCCCCCAGCTACGGGACATAGCTGACGCCATCCACATCGGCATCAACTACATTGTGGATTTATATTTCTTTCTTCAGGTCCGCGACGGACGGCTTCCAGCGTGGATTCCTGCCGTTCAAACTAACGCATTGCCCGATAAACCTCGGATACCAAAACGGATCGAGGTATCGGACACTCACGAAGCGCGAGTAGGCGAGACACGCCTGCCCTCCGCATCACGACTGTAATTTCGGGCGTATCCTCGTCAGGGGCGGCTTCTATTAGGTTTCTTCCCATGTGCTATCAACTACGTGACTGGGTTTTTATTCCTATATTTTAGGGAGCAGTTAGGTACCACAGGAATGTCCCGCTACGCCCAATGGGGTCTACACAAACCGAAGGTTTAGATTTTTTTGCCTCAGAAAATCAGCTAGATAGCCAGCCACGCGCAACAATGCCGCTTGAGGCCGAAGTGTCTAATTTCGTTTTGTAAACCGAAGGTCGGGAGTTCAATCCTCTCAACCGGCACCAGACGCCCCTGTCCGGCATTCGGAACACAAACTCTGCGGCGTTCGCGCGGCATTCACCCCGGTAATCGGCATGTGCGTCTGTGAATTGCGGGCATAACCCGCCCGCACCCGAACCTCATTCATCAGGCCGTGTTGGAGATCATGGCAAATCGGGCCGATCCAGACACGGAGGAAGACATGACGTCCCAAACTCTCGCGGAGGATAGTTACGAGATCGTCGTCGAGGAAGCCATCGCGATGTGCGGCGGCGACATGCGCGGCGCTCTGAAGGCGCTGCTGGTCGCCAACGAGCATCTCGAGGCCGAATTAGCGCGGCTTCGCGACACCTTCTTGCATTGTTCTTCGGGCAATGGCGGAAAGCCGGGCTATCTGAACTGACCATCCAGTCGATCGCACAACACGATCGACGATCTTGCAGGCAAGATTCGCCCGTCGGGCGGCTTTAGAGATAGCCCCAAAGGCAGACCGCGTTCACCAGAACCGCGGCTGTGAGGGCCAGAACGAGCGCATGATCGAGCGCCGCTGCCCCCGTGAGTCTCAATGTTCGAATCGACTGAGTCATGCTCCGATTTGACGGAGATTCGGACCGAGAGTCCCACCGATTGTTTTTTGCAGGCCGTCTTGCGGGTTCGCCCGTTCGGAGTCCGTGTGCAGATTCGCGGCGTGGCGTGATCCATCCTCCAAAGGCCGGATTTGCCCTGGTGGAGTGGATTCGGACCACTAGCGCGTCAGCTTTTCGAGTTCGGGAAACGGCCTGTAATTCGAGCCCGCGCAAATCTCCCCGCCATCTTCCATCAGCCGGTCGAGCCGCCCGTCGACGTAGATTACCGCGCGCTCTTTCGCGGGAGAATAACCGCCGGGCTCGCGCGCGGCGTAGCGCAGGCAGGTGACATAGCGCAGGCGGCCGCCCACGGTGCGCTGAATCGGCTCGGCGATGGCAGCCTCCCGCAGGCCGGTCGGATCGTTCAGATAGCTGCGCATGAAGGCGAGCAATTCGGTGCGATAGTCCGTGGGAAAGGTCTGCGGACCGTCGCTGCGGCCTTGTGCATAAGTGAGGCCGTCATCGCCCCTGAATGCGCAGGCCGCCAGCATCGCCGCGCAAAGACCGGCCACAATCGCATTCCGGGCACGGGCCATCGCCGCCGCCCGTTCGATTCCGCAAGTCATTTTCGGGAGATTGGTCTTCGGAGAACTCATGGCCAATGTTTATCAGGCGCGGCGCGGCGGACAAACATCGGCATTGTTAAAAAAATCCGGCCCGCTTTCATCGGGGGCGATGATCACGGGCCGGTGAGTGTCAGCGATGCGCCGGTGGGGCGACCTGCGCGTGCTGGAGCCTTAAATCAGTCCTTGGATCAGCCCTTTTTCGGGAGCGAAGGCTTGACGGTCTTGATTGCGGCAACCTTCTTGCCCGTCACGATCGCACCGGTGTGCTTGTGGGCACGATGGTGCGACATACGCCGATGATGGCTCTTCTTCTTGAAGGTCTTGGCATTCGCGTTCGCAACCGACGGCTTCAGCGTCACGGACTTGGTGACGGGAGCTTTTTCGGTCTTGATGACGGTGCCGGCCATCGCCGGGACGGCGAGCATCGAAACGGCCAGAACGGCCGCGGAAATTGTCTTGAACATGACTGTCTCCTGTTTCATCGATCGAACCAGGTGTCCGATCATGGAGACAAACTACGAGCGGCGCGCTGAACCCGGTCTGAAGGCGAGTGATGGCTTGGGTTCATCTGCATGACATCTTCGTCATGTTTGCGCGCGGTGCGGCAAATTCGCGGTTACAGCCGCGAAAGCCGGAATGTTTGCAGCGCAAGGGTGTTCAAATAGACGGCGTCGGATAGACTGGACGCGATCCACAAGGGAGGTCGATATGACCGGCAAGGCACGCAACTTGAGTTCCATTGCAGCGATGGTTCTATCCATCTTGGCTGCCACCGCAATCGCATTGCCAAACGGCGCATTCGCCGCCGGCAGCGACACCCCCTCGCCGCCTCCGCCAAAGGACGGCAGCAGCAAGCCGCCGCCGAAGGACAAGAAATCCAGCATTGAAGACGAGAAATTCCTCGCCGGTTATCGCACCGCCTACACCACGATTTATGATCGTCACGATTACGCGGCTGCGATCGACCAACTCAAGGCGCTCGGACGCGACAACGTCGCCGATGTCGCCAACCTGATCGGCTATTCCTATCGCAAGCTGAAGGATTACGACCAGTCGAAGATCTGGTACGAGCGCGCGCTGGCGTCCGATCCGAACCATGTCCGCACCTGGCAGTATTACGGTCTGTGGCAGGTTGAACAGGGTCATCGCGACATCGCCGAACAGAACCTGTCGAAGATCGCGCAGCTCGCCGGCACGCAAAGCCCCGAATATCGTTCGCTGGCAGCGGCGATTGCCACCAACAACGTCGGATACTGATATCTGAAGGACAACATTGACAGGCCTGCATCGCGAAAGCGATGCAGGCCCGTTTTCTTTGGTGCCTGGCGCGGCGATGTTAGCAAGAAACCCTTCGCTCGGCCGTTAACGCTGTTTCGCACTGCCGCGCGAATCCGCGCAGGGCGCGCGCTCCGTCCATGTCTTGCTCGACAAGACCGGATAAGATCGCTAGAGCATGACGCCGAAAAGTACGACGCGGTTTTCGGATAACGTCATGCGTCAAGACGATCCCGCGCTGGTCAGAAGCGCGATCGAACAGCAGTCATCCAGTTATGGCCGATCCGAAAAAATACGAGCGCATAGCCTTCGTCGCGGGCCAGAGCACCGAGGCGCAGCAGGCTCTTGCCCAGCTTGTCGCGCAATATGGCAACCGCGATCCGGAAGACGCCGACGTCGTAGTTGCGCTCGGCGGCGATGGCCTGATGCTGCAGACGCTGCACGCGAACATGCGCTCGGGCAAACCGATCTACGGCATGCACCGCGGCACCGTCGGCTTCCTGATGAACGAATTCAGCACGCTCCATCTTCAGGAGCGGCTCGAGGCGGCGCGGATGACGGTCATCAATCCGCTGTTGATGCGCGCGACCGATATTCACGGCAAGGTTCACGTCCATCACGCCATCAACGAAGTCGCATTATTCCGCCAGACCCATCAGGCGGCGCGGCTGCGGATTCTGATCGACGAGCAGGAGCGTATGGCGGAACTGGCCGCCGACGGCATTCTGGTCGCGACGCCTGCCGGATCGACCGCCTATAATCTGTCGGTACAGGGCCCGATCATCCCGATCAACGCCGCACTGCTCGCGCTGACCCCAATTAGCGCCTTCCGGCCCCGCCGCTGGCGCGGCGCGCTGCTGCCAAACTCCGCCTTCGTGATCATCGAGGTGCTGGAATGCGACAAGCGTCCGGTCGCCGCCGTCGCCGACCATGACGAGGCGCGCGATGTGCGCCGGGTCGAGATCATTTCCGACAAGACCATCTCAATCCGGATGCTGTTCGACCCCGGCCACAGCCTGGAAGAGCGGATTTTGAGCGAGCAATTCGGGGTTTAACCCCTGCCCGCCTGTCTCCACCGGGGCACGCCAATGCAATTATGCTTAACCGGCCGTTAACGGCCCCTGCCTAGACTTTGGCCCAACGTGTACCGCGTTCCGGTACGCCCATGGCCGGCCAACCATGTTTCGCATCGACTTCAACAAGCTGCGGTTTCTCGTCTGCGACGATAATGCGCACATGCGGCGCATTCTGCGCACGCTGCTGCATTCGTTCGGCGCGCGTGAAGTCTATGAAGCCGAGGACGGCGCCACCGCGCTTGAAATGTACAGCCATTATGTGCCCGACATCGTCATCACCGACTGGTCGATGCCGATTTTCGACGGGCTCGAACTGACGCAGATGATCCGCCAGCCGGAAGGCGTCGGCAATCCCTACGCGCCGATCATCATGCTGACCGGCCATTCCGAGAAGCGCCGCGTCATGGTCGCGCGCGATGCCGGCGTCACCGAATTCCTCGCCAAGCCGATTTCCGCCAAGGGCCTGTATCAGCGCATCCTGAATGTGGTCGCCAATCCGCGTCCCTTCATCAAGACCAAGAACTATTTCGGGCCGGACCGCCGCCGCAACACCTCCACCACCTATATCGGCATCGAGCGCCGCAGCGGCGGCAAGGCTGAAGTGATGCAGCAACCCTCGTTGCTCGACAAAGCCCGCAGCACGACCTAGTGATCCGGTTCTGACATTCGTATGACATCCTACGCAGGCACTTTTACGAATGCCAGAACCAAAGGATCACTAGAAATATAATTTGCTAGTGTCCTTCCGTATCCGACGTTTGCTCGGAAGGCGCTGCGGAATAAAGCAAACGTCGGATACGGGACACTAGGACAGATCATGGCCGAGCAAAAACCGCGTACGCTCAAGGTCGAGACCTTCGCCGCGCATCAGGTCATTACCCAGCCCAATCCGCTGCGCAAGGTGATGCGTCGGATCGACGAGCGCGAGCTGGACGATCCCATCGCCCGCGCCGAGCAGGCGCTCGCGGATCTGTCGGTCGAATTCAATTCCTGGATGTCAATCGAGTGCGCCCGCCTCGCCGCCGCGCATGCTGCAATCCTCAGGGATGGTTTCAGCGCGCAGAGCCGCGAGGAATTGTTTCGCGCCGCGCATGACATCAAGGGCGACGCCGCGACATTCGGCTATCCGACGGCCGCGGCCGCGGCGGAAAGCCTGTGCCGCATCATCGAGCACGCGCCAGACCTCGATCAGGTGCCGAGCGAACTCATTGTCCATCACATCAACGCCATTCAGGCGATCGTGCGCGAGCAGGCGAAAATCGACACCATCGGCATGGCTGACGAACTCAGCGCGCGGCTGCGCGGTGTCGCAGACGAATATCTGGTTTATGTGAATCGCGACCGCCCCGAGCATCTCGAGGCGATCCTGTCGCCGAGCCTCGTGCCGGGCGACTGAGACGGCAAGAGATCAACCAGCGCGCCTGCTTTTCTTCTTTTTCCATTTTTCAGACAAACGCTGAACCTGAATGTAGGCCGACTCGTCTCCGGCCTGTTCGCGCATCAGCGTTATGATGTTTTCTGAAAGCAGGTAGTGGGCCAGCAAGGCATCGGCCCAGTATTCAAAGCAGGTTTTTTCGTCAAAGACGGAATTTCGAAGGCCGACCGCGAGCAACTCGTGAACGTTCAAATACGCTTCGATGCTTTTGTAGTGCTTCGTCTTCTGGATGTCGTCGAACGAATCGCCTTTCGCGATCAGTTTTTCGACGGCAGCCGCCCCTGGAACGAACTTCTCACCCGCGGTCAGGTTGGTGCTGTCGAGGTCGGCCTTCAGAAAGAAATCGATCGAGGCGCGTTTGCGGGCGATTTCCTTTTGAGCGCCAATGGCAATCAACGCGATCACCCCGGCTGAAAAAGCGATAATCGCCGCGATCAGCGGCGCGTAATGAAGGATGATCTCGGCGTAGGAAGGCTGGGATTTCAGCCCACCGCTCATCCAGTAGGAAATCGACTGCTGGAGCATTTGAAAATCTTTGAAATAAATAAATTTGGTTCAAGCCCGATCATTCCCGCAGTCACGGGTTTTTTCAATCGAAATCGAACCGGACAAACCCGCCTGTAAGCCTTCGGACGGCTCAAGCCGCGATGCGGCGCCCGTCACCAATAACGGCGTAGCGGTCCGCTGCAACATAGATGTCATAGCCATTATCACGGCTGCTGGCGGCATCAGCATATTCGCCGTCGTCGGCATCGGCGGCTCCATGCTGCAAATACACCTCGGCGATCTCGGCCTCGAGATCAAAGCCAACATCGACGGCATCGCTTTCGGCAGCGGCATCGATCGCGGCGTACTCCGCGTTGACCTCGGCGTAATCGAGCGACAGGAGCTGCTCGATCCGCGGCAGAACATCGATCTCGGCGGCGAGTTCGTCGCAGAACACGCGCGCTTCCTCGCGTGCGGCTTCGGTTGCAAAGCGCCGCAGCAGAATCAGCAGCGGCTCATGCACCGAAGGCTCGCCCTCACAGCGCGTCAGCACGCGCTCGACCATGCGGCGGCGCAGCCGCGTCGCACCGGCGACGGTGCCGACAAATCCGATTTCATGACCGGCCTCAAGCGCGGCGCGGAACGCCACGAAGGTCGATTCCGGCAGACCCGCTTTGGTGAGCAACGCATGCAGGCTGGCCGCGCCGCGGTCATAGACCAGCGCGGACACACGCGCGAGCGGCAGCCCGGTCAATTCCACCAGCGCCTCATCGAACAGCTCCTGATTGCCGGACAACAGCGCGCGCAGGATCAATCCTGCACTGAGCTGGCCGCTGGCGCGCAGGTGCTGCACCAGGGCTTTCATGTCCTCGCCGCGCGAGGTGGCGGCGATGTTGACGGTGGAGCGTGCCATCGCCTCCTCGGCGGTGCGTGCGGCATGACCGGGGCTGAGCCATTCGCGTGCGGTGACGAATTTGGCCAGCGTGGTGGATAATTGCCCGACCAGCGCAAGGCGGGTCGAGGCCGGCAGATTGTCAAGCTGCAAGAGCGCCTCGCGGATCGCCGACAGATGGCCGTGGCGCTCGACGATACGGTCGATGGAGAACGGCGCGAGCGCGGCGTCCGGATTTTCGATCAGTTCCAGCGTCGCAGCCGCCGAGCCGACTTCGGCAATCGCAGCACAGACCGACGCGGCAAGCTCGAAACGGCGGGCAATAGCACATTGGGTTTCGGAACAGCCGGTCGCGACGATGTCGACCAGATCGGAATCGACCAGCAGCGGCGAGAATTCAAGAATGGGAAGCGCGACCGAAGGCTGGTCGGACGCCAGCGCCGCGACGATGGATGACGGCGCGTCCGGCTCGCCGGCGAAAACCTGGGCCATCGCCTGACGCACCAGCGGCGAGCCATCGTCGAGAAGCATCAGCAGCGCGCCCTCTGCCGCCGCGCGATCATCTTCTGACAGATCGGAAATGAGCCAGGCGCGGGCCAGAGCCCTTGTCGCCTCTGCGCGCTCACCTGGAGGAGCGGTACGAACCCAACTGATAAACTGCCGAACGATCATGGTGTTCTGGCCTTACGCAACATGCCAAGACGCCTGACGCGGCGCCACTGTCAGAAAGCGTAAACCATGACGCTTAAGAAACAGTTCACCATAAACCGCTGTGTTTGTTGAGGTTCTGTTAACCCGCGCAGAATGCGCGATGGTGCGCGCCGTCTCAGCCGCTGAAAACGCCCGCGCGATCGCTGAACAGATCGAGCGGACGCGGCGCGCCATCGGTACCCGCTTTGACAGGCGCTGATGCCGGGACGGATGTTAGCGAGCTGCCGTTGCCCCACAATTCGCGAACCGTGGGAGACACCGGGTCCGACCGTTCGCCGGCCTGAAACAGCGAATAGAATGTGGGCGCGGTCTTTGTCTCCAGTGCGGCGAGTTGCTGCGGCCTGCGCACCTGCATCTGGGTGTGGCTTTGCGGAAAGCTCGACAGATATGCCGCGTTGTCGGCGGCGGCGACCTGCGAGGTGCCATTCGAAGGCGTCAAGCCCGCGGCGGCCATCGCGGTGCGCGCAACCGGCGAATTCGCCGCACTGGCGTAGCGTCCGTTCAAATCCGCATAGACTTCCGAAACGCTGCGGGCCGTGCCGCCACGATTGTAGAAGATCGAGCGGTTGGCCGCCGCGGCACCCGGAAACATCGCCGCCGCAGACGCACGCGGATTGTCCTCGGCTGCCGAAATCAGTTTCGATGCGCCGCCCACACCCATGAAGTGCGCCATATAAAGCTCCCCGTCGGTCGGGCGGCGGCCGAGGTCGGCGGTCAGTTTGAAACTGTTGGATTGTGTAAGCACGCCTGCCATCGCGGCATTGGCTGCCGGATCGTCGCGCAGTTTCAGAATTTCCTCGCGGGTTTGCGAGTCGCTGACCGAATAGCTGCCGGAGGAGGATTTGGAGATCGCGTCGGCATATTTGCCGAAGCCGAAACTGGCGCCCGCCTCCTTCACCGTACCGAGCCAGGTCTGCTCGATGAATTGATAGAGACCCCGCGCCGAGGAGGTCGACGCGGCCGCGCGCGGATCGAGATTGGATTCGATTTTAGCGGCCGAAATCAGATATTCGAAGCTGGCGCCGGTGGCGCTGGCGGCCTGCTTGATGGTGCCTGCGATTTTCGCGCGCACCGAATCGATCGCGCTCGCGAACGTATTGTCGACTGCCATGTGGTGTCCCGCTCCCCGGCGACACGCTGTGTCCAAAACGCCCGCGTCTCCCAACGCGAATGACCTTTCGGCCGTCGTGAACACTGGCAATTTATGGTTAATTTGGGGTTAACGCCCTGCCACGATGCTGCCATGCGAAAAGTTCAGGGTGGCAGGTACGGCCCTTGCATTACATCTCATGATGATGAGCTCGCTCAATCCGCAAGACTTGACGTTCGTGTTTTTGGCCTTGGTGAGCTGCCTGCTGATCGCTTCCATTGCTCTTTTTTGGAGCATCGAGGATCAACGGCAGACCGCAAAGCGCCGTATAAAACGCTGATCGTTTCAAGCGAAGTATCGGGCCAAGGTCTAGCGATAGACCTCGGCGGGGTCGAATACGTGCCCGACGTCGACAAGTGCGAGCGTGACCGAACCGTGCTCGCTCTTCACCGCGCGATAAAAGCATGAGCGCCGGCCGGTGTGGCAGGCGCCGCCCGTCTGCTCGACCTTGATCCAGACCGCATCCTGATCGCAGTCCAGCCGCATCTCGACAACGCGCTGGACATGGCCGGAGGTTTCGCCTTTTCGCCATAGCGCCTTGCGCGAACGGCTGTAGTACCAGCCCTCCCCGGTCTCAATGGTCTTGCGGAGCGCCTCTTCATTCATGTGCGCGACCATCAGCACATCGCCGCTCGCGGCGTCCGTCGCCACGCAGGTGACGAGGCCGGCGGCATCGAAGGACGGACTGAATTTCAGCCCCTCCTCGAGATCTTTGTTGTGGAATGACGCAGACACCTGGACAGACACTTGGATCACTCCTGAAAGAAACGGAGCGCCAAGCTATTAAATGCCAAGCCCGCGCACCATGGACAAGAAACGGTTCTGTTCGTCGGGATTGTCGCGGAACGCTCCGGTGAAGCGCGTGGTCAGCGTTTTTGCACCTTCCTTGGCGATGCCCCGCACCGACATGCAGGTATGCTCCGCCTCGATCAGCACCGCCACGCCGCGCGGCTGCAGGATCGTGTCGATCGCACCCGCAACCTGCGCGGTGAGATGCTCCTGCGTCTGCAGGCGGTGGGCGAAAATGTCCACCAGCCGCGCCAGCTTCGACAGGCCCACCACCCGCTCCACCGGCGTGTAGGCGATATGTGCCTTGCCGTAGAACGGCATCATGTGATGCTCGCAATGCGAATGGAAACCGATGTCACGCACCAGCACGAAATCGTCGTAGCCGGCGATCTCGCCGAAGGTGCGGTTCAGCACCTCGGCCGGGCACAGACGATAGCCCTGAAACAGTTCGTCATAGGCCTCGATCACCCGGCGCGGCGTGTCGATCAGACCCTCACGCGCGGTGTCTTCGCCGATATAGGAGAGAATGGTCTTGACGGCCAGCTCGGCTTCTTCGCGCGAAGGACGCGGTGCATCGGCCTTCAGTGGTGCCGCCATGATGTCCGAAGCCGGAATTTCGCTCGGCTTGTCGGACTTGCCCGTCCGCAGTGGCTTGATGATCGCGTCCATTTGGCTCTCCGTTCGACCGGCCTTCAGGCGTTCTTGAGATGCTTGAGGCCGGAGTGTCACCGGGTCGCCGCAACCGCCATCGAGGCAGGTCGGACGCCGTTATCTGTTTTGACCAACCCTGATAGACCAACTCCGGAGCGAATGTGTTACTTTCCGGTGATCATCATGGCAGGCGGGTTTATTGCTGCCAGTACCTGACTATATAGGGTTACGGGCGCCGCCGCCAAGACCGCTCTGAGCGGCAAACGGCGGGGCTGCCTTGCAAGGGTCGAATGCCAAAACCATGCTGAACGACATCTACAACAAGAAAATCATCGAGCTTGCCGGGAATATCCCCCGGCTCGGCCGCTTGCCGAACCCCGACGCTTCGGCCACCGCGCACTCCAAACTGTGCGGTTCGACGGTGAAGGTCGACCTTTCGATGAAGGACGGCGTGGTCACAGATTTCGCGCATGACGTCAAAGCCTGTGCACTCGGCCAGGCCTCCTCCTCGATCATGGCGCGTCATGTGATCGGCTCGAACGCCGGCGAACTGCGCGACCTGCGTGCTACCGTCACCAGAATGCTGAAAGAGAACGGCGCGCCGCCGAACGGCAAATGGGCCGACATCGCGGTGCTGGAGCCGGTGCGCGATTACAAGGCGCGCCATGCCTCGACACTGCTGACGTTCGATGCGGTGGTGGATGCCATCAACCAGATCGAAGCAAAAGCAGCGGCGGAAAAATCCGTCGCCGCCGTGCAGGACTGATCTCTTCTAAAATTTAGACTGGCCGCTTTAGTGCGCCGGAGCGGCCAGCGCCATTCCGCCCGTCGGCAATGCTTCGGCGGTCTTGGTCGGCTTGGCGGGCACGCCATCCGTACTTGTGACTCGATCCTGTGCCTTCACAGGAGTGACGTCCGCAACCTTTGGCGCATCGGTCTTCGGCGCGGCATTGTCCGCCACCGCGCTCGCGGCGATCAGATTGCCCGACACTAGTTCCGCTGCGGTCAGCTCATGCAGCGGTTCCCATGGCGGCACGCTGAGCGCCAGCGCCAGGAGATCGCCAGAGCCGCCCATGTCGAAAGTGTATTTCGCAAGCCGGCCGACATCGCGCTCGACGATGGTCATGTCATCGGCGCTGTACTTTGCCGCCTTCGCGTCGTTGGCGCGGTCGCCCATCCAGATCTGATGCACACGAATATGAGCCTGCGGCGGAATTTCGCGCGTCGCGCCGCCGAGCAGCAGGAACACGCACATCGACTCGCAATAGCCCTCGGGCATGATCGTGCGGCTGCCATCGCGTTCGGTCACCATGCCGACACTGGCCAGCACCCCGCGGCTGCGCCAGACACGTCCCATCGCGATCGCGTCCAGCACCGAACCGCCGCTGGAATCGAGCACGATCCGCAGGCCCTTCAAATCGCGGCCGCGGGTGAAATCGTCGAACTGCGCAGGCGTGTCGCCCGTGATGATTCCGACGGCGGCGATCCAGTCGCGGCAATCGGCCTCACATGTGCCGGGTTTGGCAGCAACCCATTTGAAGGTCATCGGCAATTTGCGGGCTTCGAGGGTGTCAGCCGCCCGTGCGCCGCGAGGCATGGCGACGCCGGTCAGGGACAAACAAAAAGCGGCGGCGCAGATCAGCGCCCAGCCGCTATGCATCGGCGACCTCGAAAGACCCAAGTGGTTCCCTCCTGCCCGTCGGGGCAACAGCAACGACACAGGTTCGCGGACGAATCGTGTCACATGAACGTTATGAAAATCGTACC
The DNA here is from genome assembly GCA_019747015.1 of Xanthobacteraceae bacterium. GTDB lineage: Bacteria > Pseudomonadota > Alphaproteobacteria > Rhizobiales > Xanthobacteraceae > Afipia. Next base: position 11,470 of record JAIERI010000189.1, on the reverse strand, counting down.
ACTGGCGACTCTGCCGTCCATCGCACATTTGCTGCGCTGCGATTAAAAGCGTGTGATAGTCGCCAAGTGTGGCGCGAAAGACAGCAAACATCAGTTCCGCGACACGGAACCGGGCACGTTAGCGCGGCGCAATTCAGCAGATGCCCGGCGAATATCCGATGACCTTTTCGACCAAACATACGCCGTCCTGTTCCTGCCGCGAAGGCGGGTTGCGGTTCCTGCCGCGCAACGCCGGACGGGGACTCATCTGGATTTATCGCCACACTCTTTCTCCCATGATCGGCAACACCTGCCGGCATCTGCCGACCTGCTCCGTCTATGGCGATGAAGCCATCGGCCGCTTCGGATTATGGGCCGGCGGCTGGATGACACTGGCACGGCTGCTGCGTTGTCATCCATGGGGAACATCGGGCATCGACAACGTCCCGGATGAAGCACCAGCAAAAGCGCGTTGGTATTTTCCGTGGCGCTATGGGCGCTGGCGCGGCGTGAACGCGCCTGACTGATTCAAATGATCGAATACCCATTCAACAATGCGTCATCGTTGCACCGCAGCGATTGCGGAACCATCGGCGCGACACAAACTTAGAATTAGTCTCATGAAAGAATCGTGGACCCGGCGGGGTGCGCGGTTGTGAGCGATCTCACTCCAAGCATCGAGGGATGCATGACCAATCTGGACAATCAGGGCCCCGGGAAATCCGGTCTGGACCGCCGTACCGTTTTGCAAACATTGGGAATGGCGGGGGTGGCGGCAGGTGCGACATCCTGGCGCGCGGACAACGCCGAAGGCGCGCCGCAGGCCGGTGAAAAAGTGCCGGACTATTTCGTCACCGCGAAACTCACCATCAACGGCAAGGACTACTCCTCCGCGATCGATCCGCGCACCACGCTGCTCGATTTCCTGCGTGAACATGTCAGCCTCACCGGCACCAAGAAGGGCTGCGATCACGGCCAGTGCGGCGCGTGCACCGTGCACGTCAATGGCCGCCGCATCAATTCATGCCTCAGCCTCGCCGCTACGCATGACGGCGACAAGATCACCACCATCGAAGGTCTCGGCCAGCCCGGCAATCTGCATCCGATGCAGGCCGCCTTCCTCGACCATGATGGCTATCAGTGCGGCTACTGCACCTCCGGCCAGATCATGTCGGGCGTCGCCTTGCTGAACGAGCCGTGCGGACCGGGCGACGGCGACGTGCGCGAACTGATGAGCGGCAACATCTGCCGCTGCGGCGCATACAAGAATATCGTCGCCGCGATCCAGCAAGTCCGGCAAGGCACGTAAGGGGGTCACCATGCAGACTTTCCAACTCCGCCGCGCGAACACTCCCGAGGCTGCGATACGCAGCGGCGCCGCCGCCAAGACAGCCCAGCAAGGCGCGGACATTCGGTTTCTCGCCGGTGGCACCACCCTGCTCGACCTGATGAAGCTGAATGTCGAGACGCCGAAACAAGTCATCGACATCAGTCGCCTGCCGCTCGACAAGATCGAAACCGCCTCGGATGGCGGCCTGCGCATCGGCGCAACGGTGCGCAACGCCGACCTCGCGCACGATGAAAGAGTGCAGCGTGATTACCCCGTGCTGTCGCAGGCGCTGCTGGCGGGCGCGTCCGCGCAGTTGCGCAACATGGCCACGACGGGCGGCAATCTGTTGCAGCGGACGCGCTGCGTCTACTTCCGCGACACCGACATGGCCTGCAACAAGCGCACGCCCGGCTCGGGCTGCGCGGCGATTGGAGGCTTCAACCGGAACCTTGCCATTCTCGGCACCAGCAACCAATGCATCGCCACCAACCCCTCTGATATGAATGTTGCACTGATGGCGCTCGACGCCACTGTTCACATCAAGGGAACGAAGAGCGAGCGGGCGGTGCCGATCGCCGACTTCTTCCTGCTGCCAGGCACCACACCGGATCAGGAAACGGTAATGCAGCCGGGGGATCTCATTACATACGTGACGCTGCCTGCGCCGGCGAAAGGCACGCGTTCGCTGTATCTGAAACTACGCGACCGCGCGTCGTACGAATTCGCCCTCGCCTCCGCCGCCGTGGTGATGACCATGAACCGCGGCAAGATCGACAAGGTCTCGTTCGCGATGGGCGGTGTCGGCGTACGGCCATGGCGCGACAGGAGCGTCGAGGCGAAACTTGCCGGGCAGTCGCCTGACAAGGACACGTTCCGCACCGCCGCCGAAGCTTTCCTGAAAGACGCCAAGCCGCAGAGCGGCAACGCATTCAAGGTGGAGTTGGCCAAACGCTGCCTCGTCCACACCCTCGATGCCGCATCGAAACTCGCCTGACAGATAGCGGGAAACAGTCATGAACTATATCGATCCCAGCAAAATCATCGGCGCATCGCTCAGCCGCGTCGACGGCCCGAAAAAGGTCAGCGGCCAGGCAATGTATACTTCCGACCACAACTTCCCCGGCCTGCTTTACGCGGTGCCGGTGTCGAGCTCGATCGCGAGCGGCACCATCACCAAGCTCGATCTTTCGGCGGCGGAAAAAATGCCGGGCGTGCGCGCGATCCTGCATGCCGATAACATCGGCAAGCTTTACCGTGTCACGGGCGAGCAACCTAAAATGGATGAGAAACGTCCGCCCTTCGCCGACAAAGAAGTGCGTTATTACGGACAATACGTCGCAGCCGTGATCGCCGATACCTTCGAGCAGGCCACTGCTGCAGCCGATGTGGTGAAGGTGACCTACAGCCTCAAGCCGCTCAACGTCTCCGAAGCGCTCGAACCCGCTGACTGGAAGACCGAGAGCGAGCGCGGCAATGTCGAGCAGGCGTTTGACTCCGCGCCGGTGAAGATCGACGAGACCTATGTGACCCCGACCGAGACGCACAGCGCGATCGAACTTCACGCCACGGTCGCGGCCTACGAGAACGGCGCGTTCACGCTCTATGAAACCAGCCAGGCCGTCGTGAACCATCAGCAGGTGGCGATGGCGATACTGGGCGAGCCAAAGGAAAACGTACGCGTGATCTCGCGTTTTCTCGGCTCGGGCTTCGGCAGCAAGCTGTGGCCGTGGCCACACTGCTTCATCGCCGCCGCCGCCGCGAAACAGCTGGGCAAGCCGGTCAAGCTCGTGCTCAGCCGCAAGATGAATTTCGAGGCCGCCGGTCATCGCCCGGTCACGCAGCAGCGCATGCGGCTTGCCGCCAATCAGGATGGCAAACTCGTGTCGCTGAGCCACGATTATCTCAACCACACTTCGATCCTCGACAGTTACAAGGAGAATTGCGGCGAGGCGACGCCGTTTCTCTATTCGACCGCGAACCTGCGCGTGCGCTCGGGACAGGTTCACCGCAATGTCGGCACGCCGACCTCGATGCGCGGCCCCGGCGCGGTGCCGGGACTGTTCGCGCTGGAATCGGCGATGGACGAACTTGCGATCAAGCTCGACATGGACCCGGTCGCGCTGCGGCTGAAGAACGAAACCGCGATCGACGAGAGCACCGGCCTGCCCTTCTCCTCGCGTCACATGGCCGAATGCATCACCACCGGCGCGCAGAAATTCGGCTGGGACAAGCGCACCGCGCAGATCGGTTCGATGCAGCGCGACGGAAAAATCCTGGGCTGGGGCATGGCAGCCTGCACCTGGATCGCGCTTCGCATGCCGACCGAGGTGACGGTGGAGTTGAAAGCCGACGGCACAGCGCGCGCGGTCTGCGCGACGCAGGACATCGGCACCGGCACCTATACCGTGGTGGCCCAGATCGTCAGCGCGGAGACCGGCATCCCCGTCGACAAGATTGACGTCGTGCTGGGCGACACCAATCTGCCGCCCGGACCTTTCTCGGGCGGCTCGACAGTGACGGCGTCCGTCATTCCCGCCATCCTGCAGGCCGTGCGCGAAGCCAAGAAAGCCACCATCGCGCTTGCGGCCAGAACTCCCAACTCGCCGCTGCATGGCCGCACACCCGATGAACTAATTTTTTCCGAAGGTGCGGTGAAAATCGCGAGCGCCACCACCGGCTCGTCGGGCAGCAGCACCAGCCTGCCGTTCGGCCGGGTCATCGAAATGGCTGGCTCGGCGTCGGTGTCCGGCAAGGGCAAGGGCGAAGGCGGCTTCAACGACCCGCTCAAGAAGAAGTTCTCGCTACACTCCTTCGGCGCGCATTTCGTCGAGGTGAGCTGGCAGCCGGAGCTCGCGCGGCTTCGCGTGGAGCGCGTCGTCACCGTGATCGACGGCGGCACCGTCATCAACGCCAAGACCGCGACCAACCAGATCGAGGGCGCGGTGGTGATGGGCGTCGGCATGGCACTGTTCGAGCACACCCATTACGATCCGCGGAACGGCGCGCCGATCAACAGCAACTTCGCTGATTATGTGATGGCGACGCATGCCGACGCACCGCAGATGGATGTGACCTTCCTCGATTATCCCGACACCAATTTCAACGAGATCGGCGCGCGCGGCCTCGGCGAAATCGGCCTTGCCGGCATCGCGGCGGCGATCACCAACGCGACCTATCATGCGACCGGCACCCGCGTCCGCAAACTGCCCGCCATGATCGAGGATCTGATCGGGGCGTGACATCATCGCCGCCGGATTTTTAGGACGCCAACGCCTTTGACGTTGGCGATTCCGCTGCTATATCCCTCTCCATCGCTTACCTGCGCCCGTTCGCAGGAGTGAGCATCAGGAGCTGGATGCCAATCCAGATAAAAAATGTCCGACCAGATCGCAGTGACGTTCCCCGACGGCGCACGCCGGGAATTCCCCAAAAACACCACCGGCCTCGACATCGCCAAGGGCATCTCGCCTTCGCTCGCCAAGCGCACCGTCGCGATGGCGCTGAACGGCGAAGTCGCCGACCTCTCCGACCCGATCGCGCGCGACGCCACCATCGAATTCATCAACCGCGACGATCCGCGCGCGCTGGAATTGATCCGGCACGATGCCGCACATGTGCTCGCCGAGGCGGTGCAGACGCTGTGGCCCGGCACGCAGGTGACCATCGGCCCGGTGATCGACAACGGTTTCTATTACGACTTCTTCCGCAACGAGCCGTTCACGCCGGACGATTTCGCCGCTATCGAGAAGAAGATGCGCGAGATCATTGCCCGCGACAAACCGTTCACGAAAGAAGTATGGTCGCGCGAGAAGACCAAGCAGGTGTTCAGCGACAACGGCGAGATGTTCAAGGTCGAACTGGTCGACGCCATTCCGGGCGACGAGCCGATCAAGATTTACTATCAGGGCGACTGGTTCGATCTTTGCCGCGGACCGCACATGACCTCGGCCGGCAAGGTCGGCAACGCGTTCAAGCTGATGAAGGTCGCGGGCGCGTACTGGCGCGGCGACTCGAACAATCCTATGCTGACGCGCATCTACGGCACGGCCTTCGCCAAGCAGGAAGACCTCGACGCTTATCTCAAGCAGCTTGAAGAAGCCGAGAAGCGCGACCATCGCCGCCTCGGGCGCGAGATGGACCTGTTTCACTTTCAGGAGGAAGCGCCGGGCTCGGTGTTCTGGCATCACAAGGGCTGGACGCTGTTCCAGATGCTGGAGAACTATATTCGCCGCCGCCAGACGCAGGCCGGCTATCAGGAAGTCAACTCGCCGCAATTGATGGACCGGGAATTGTGGGTGACGACCGGCCACATCCCGACCTATTCCGAAAACATGTTCATGACGGCCAAGCGCGAGGACGACAACCGCGTCTACGCCATCAAGCCGATGAACTGCCCCGGCCATGTGCAGATCTTCAAGAACGGCCTGAAGTCGTATCGCGAACTGCCGCTGAAGATCGCCGAGTTCGGCAAGGTCCACCGCTTCGAGCCGTCAGGCGCGATGCATGGCCTGATGCGCGTGCGCGGCTTCACGCAGGACGACGCGCATGTGTTCATCACGCAGGAGCAGATCGCGGACGAGTGTCTGGCGATGAACGATCTGATCCTGTCGATCTACAAGGATTTCGGATTCGACGATGTCGAGATCAAGTTCTCGGACCGCCCCGAGAAACGCATCGGCGAGGACGCGGTGTGGACCGTCGCCGAGAACGCGCTGATGAAGACGCTCGAGGTCTCGCAGCACCCCTGGAAGCTGAACAAGGGCGAAGGCGCGTTCTACGGACCGAAGCTGGAATACACGCTGCGCGATGCCATCGGCCGCGAATGGCAGTGCGGCACCATTCAGGTGGACCTCAATCTGCCGGGCCGCCTCGGCGCGTTTTACATCGACGAGCATTCCGACAAGGTGACGCCGGTGATGCTGCACCGGGCCATTCTTGGCTCACTGGAGCGTTTCACCGGAATCCTGATCGAGCATTTCGCCGGGCATTTTCCGCTCTGGCTCTCGCCGGTACAGGCCGTGATCACCACTATCACGTCCGATGGCGACGACTACGCGCGCGAAGTTGTAGAGGCGTGCCGCCGCGCCGGGCTGCGTGTGGAGATCGACCTGCGCAACGAGAAGATCAACTACAAGGTGCGCGAGCATTCGCTGGCGAAAGTCCCCGCCCTTCTTGTCGTCGGCAAGAAGGAAGCGGAAACCCGCGCGGTCTCGATCCGCCGTCTCGGCAGCGAGGGTCAGACGGTGCTGCCGCTTGACGAGGCGCTCAAGGCGCTCGTCGATGAAGCAACACCGCCGGATATCAAGCGGGCTAAAGCTTCTGGCCCGTGGTGAAGGTGGCTTAGGCCGCTTTCGCGTAAGCCGCCTTGCCTTCGCGGTCAAGCGAGGCGAATTCCTCGTCGGACAACACGATGTCCGCCGCGGCAACGTTTTCTTCCAAATGTTGGACCTTGGATGTGCCGGGGATCGGCAGCATCACCTTGCTGCGCTTGAGCACCCACGCCAGCGCGATCTGGCTCGGCGCGGCCTTGTGACGTTTGGCGATGGTGTCGAGCAGCGATCCGGGTTTTGCGAGATCGCCCGCGGCGAGCGGATACCACGGGATGAACCCGATGCCGTGCTTCTCGCAATAGTCCAGCACGTCCTCACTGCCGCGATCGACGAGATTGTAGCGGTTCTGCACGGTCGCGACCTTGAACACCTTCGAGGCCGCCTCGATGTCCGCGACAGAGACTTCGCTGAGGCCGGCGTGCGCGATCACGCCATCATTGAGAAGTTGCTTGATGGCGCCGAACTGTTCGCCCTGCGGCACTGTCGAATCGATGCGATGCAATTGCCATAGCCCGATCTTCTCCACGCCGAGACGACGGCGGCTCTTGTAAGCCTGCTGGATCAGATAGTCGGGACGGCCGAGCGGCGTCCAGATTTGCGGGCCGGTGCGCGTCAGTCCGGCCTTGGTGGCAACGAAAATATTCTTGTAAGGCGCGAGGGCCTCGTGGATCAATTCCTCGGATACGTCGGGACCGTAGGAGTCGGCAGTGTCGATGAAGTTGACGCCAAGGTCCGGCAAGCGGCGCAGCGTCCGCAACGCTTCGGCGCGGTCCTGCGGCTCGCCCCAGATACCGGGGCCGGTGATGCGCATGGCGCCGAATCCGAGGCGATGCACTTCGACATTTCCGCCGACTTTGAATGTGCCTGATTTCGCTGCATTGGCAGTGGACATGATGTATTCCTTCAAAAGCTATTCGCCGGATCGGTGCATGCACGGATTGCACAGAGGATTTGGGGATACTTTGCATTGCATCAAGTCCGCCCAAAGACCTATTGATGTGCATCAAGACGGTGGAGACCAATCGGCGCGCCGCGATCACGTCCCCGTCATCTCATGTCGCGCGAACGATCCAGACGGCTGAGGAATTAAAGGCTTTATAAAGTGGGCGGCCTGTTATTTGAACGCGCGAAACGCTATCTGCCTCTTGAACATCGCTCATATGCGGATTCGACATGCCTGACGCCATCGAGCTTCTGAAAACACGCCGTTCTCTCAAACCGTTCGAGATGACCGGCCCCGGTCCCTCGCCTGCCGAACTTGAGACGATATTGACCATCGGCTCGCGCGTGCCAGATCATGGCAAGATCGCTCCATGGCGCTTCATTGTGTTCGAGGGCCCGGGACGCGAAAAGGCCGGCGATATTTTCGCGCGGGTGTTTCGAGCGAAGAACGTCACGGCGACGCCGGACCAGATCGACAAGGAGCGCAAGAAGTTCACCGACGCGCCGCTGGTGATCGGCGTAGTCAGCAAGACCGTCGAGCATTTCAAGGTGCCGGCGTGGGAGCAGGAATTGTCGGCGGGCGCGAGCGCGATGAATATCGTTCACGCCGCCACCGCGCTTGGCTACGTCGCCGACTGGCTGACCGGATGGATCGCATTCGACCGCGACGTGCTCACTGCACTCGGGCTTTCAGCGAATGAGAAGATCGCGGGCTTCATCCATATCGGCCGCCCCACCAAGACCATCGAGGATCGTCCGCGGCCGCCGCTCAGCGAGATCGTGACGCGCTTTTAAACCTTTAAACTTTCATGCCGCCTTCGATGCCCGCGCGCCGAACTTGCCGAGCAGTGCGGCGACCTCGGATGCTGGACGCGCGGCGCTGAACAAAAAGCCCTGCACTTCGGTGCAGCCTTCCAGCCGCAGCCAGTCGAGCTGGTCCATGGTCTCGACGCCTTCGGCGGTGGTCGAGATGTTGAGGCTGCGGCCGAGCCCCGAGATCGCGCGCACGATGGCGACGCTGTCCGGCCGGTCGGCGAGGTCGCGGACGAACGAGCGATCGATCTTGATCTTGTCGAAGGGAAAGCTGCGCAGATAGCTCAGGCTGGAATAGCCGGTGCCGAAATCGTCCATCGAGATGCGCACGCCAAGCTCGCGCAACTGATGCAGGGTCGCGATGTTGACGTCGGTGTCGGCGAGGAACAGCGATTCGGTAATCTCCAGTTCAAGGCGCGACGCCGAAAGCCCCGATTGCGCCAGCGCGGCGATCACCAGCAGCACCAGATTGCGGCTACGGAATTGCACCGGCGACAGATTGACCGCGACCTTGATGTCGGCGGGCCACTTCGCCGCCTGCATGCAGGCCTCGCGCAGCACCCACTCGCCGAGCGGCACGATCAGGCCGATGTCCTCGGCAACCGGGATGAAATCCGCCGGCGAGATCATTCCCTTCACCGGATGATGCCAGCGCAGCAGTGATTCGAAGGCGACGATGCGATCCTGTTCGAGATCGACCAGCGGCTGATAATGCAGTTCGAATTCGCCATTGGCGAGCGCGCGGCGCAGATCGACTTCCATGTCGCGGCGCTTTTGCGCCTGCAGATCCATTTCCTTCTCGAAGAAATGATGAACCCCGCCGCCTTCCGCCTTGGCGCGGTACAGCGCCATGTCGGCGTTGCGCAACAGTTCCTCGCCGGTTTCGCCGTCGCCCGGCGAGAGGGAAATGCCGATGCTGGCGCCGATGACGAGGTCCAGTTCTTCGACGCGATAGGGCGCGCTGAGAATATCGATCAGACGCGCGGCATGACCGCTGAGGTCGCTGGGCGAGGATTCAGTCTCCACCACCATGGCGAATTCGTCGCCGCCAAGCCGCGCCACAAGACTTTGCGGCGGCAGGTTCGCGCTCAGGCGCTCGGCGACGCTGCGCAGCAGCCGGTCGCCCATCGGATGGCCGAAGGAATCGTTGACGTTCTTGAAAAGATCGAGATCGATGCACAGCACCGCAATGCGTCTGCCGGCCGTGCGGCTGCGCTCCAGACTCTGGCGCAGATGATCCTGGAACATCACGCGATTGGGCAAGCTCGTCAGCGCGTCGTGATGGGCCATATAGGCGACACGGGCCTCGGCCCTGCGCCGCTCGGTGATGTCCACCGACGACACAAGAAAACCGTCGCGGCCGTTGAACGGCACGCGACGGCCGAAGGTTAAGACCTCGATCTCGCTGCCGTCGGCTTTGAGATGCCGCCAGTTGTGCGACGATTCGTAGATGTCGCCGACCTGGTCGAGCGCAAAGGCATGCGCCTCGCGCTCATCTTCCGGCCAGATATCGGACAGCGTCATGGTCAGGAAGGTCGCGCGGTCGTAGCCGTAGTGACTAACCGCGGCATCGTTGACGCCGAGAAACTGCTTGCTCTGCGCATCGAACACCCACATCGGCATCGGGTTGGATTCGAACAGCAGGCGGAACGACTGCTCGCGCCGCTTCAGATCGGTGATGTCGGTGAGCGTCAGCGACAGCAGATCGCCGGCCGCCGCCGCGTTCAGCTTCAAGGTGCTGCTCTCGCCACCGACCTCGAACTGGTCGCTGACACCGCGATCGACCACCGCGCTGAGGCGGCGGATCACCTCCGCCGTGCACATCGCATGCAACCCCTTACTCAGCCGGCGCCAACGCAGTTCGTCGGGCGGCAAATTCAACAAATGCGCCGTGCCCTGATTGAGATGGACGATCTGGAAATCGAATATTTCCCCATCGGCGTTACGGATCGCCGCGAGCGACAGGATGCCGTCATCGGTGGCGCTAAAAATCGAGTCCAGCAGATCGTATCGCTCGCCACGCGCATGGACATAGATGCTGGTCATGACGCCGCCCCAGCGCGAGGCGATCGGCAGTGCCAGCACATCGTAGGCCTGCACGTTGCCCTGACGCACGCAATGCGCGATGGCGAGATGAGGTTTGCAATTGCGGTGTGCGGACGCGACGGCCTCTTCCAGCGACAACGCGCAATCCGGCGGCAGCATCACAAGCGGCGTCTGCCATATCGCGGTATCGAGCCAGATTTCCGCCTCGCGGCCGGCGCGGGTAATTTTCAGCGTGCCGTCGACATCCTTGAGCAGCATGATGTCGTCGGAAAGCCGCCCGAGGCTTCCCAGCATCACGTCTTCGAAGAACGGCAGGCTTTGACCGGGCTTGAGTGCTGCGCGCCATTTGCGCTGAAGGATCGAAACGTCGCTGAAAAGGTCGAGCCGGGAATCAGTCAGAGATAAAACTTCGGCAGCCACGACAACCCCCAACGCACGACTTCTGTCGGGAGGCATCCAATGCTTCGCTGCTTAAGGCGGCGTAAACGCGCGGCACGCACGCGCGTATCCGGCGATTTACGGCGCATCAAAGTCGTTGGATGGTTAGTGCGCGTTAGACACCATGACAGATTTGCTGCGGTTTTATTTCGCGCCCCGCTGTCATGCGGCGGGATCGTCAAACCACCGGCACGCCGCCGGGATGTTTTGCTTTTTCTTCAGGCTCGACATGGATGGTGATGGTTGCGTTCTCCACGCCCTTATGCAGCGCGGCCTCGATCTGATCGCACAGCGCATGAGACTCCGAAACCGTCATGGTGCCGGGCACGACAAGATGAAAATCGATGAAGGTCGCGCGGCCGGCATGGCGGGTGCGCAGATCGTGGGCCTCGAGCGCGCCGCCGGCATGCGTGGAAATCAGTTCGCGCACCTTCGCCAGCGTTTCGACGGGCGCGGCCTCGTCCATCAGGCCGCCGATGGATTCGCGCATCAGCTTCCATCCTGACCACAGGATGTTCACTGCGACCAAGGCCGCGATGATGGCGTCGAGCTGAAGCCAGCCGGTCCACGCTATCAGCGCGACACCGGCGAT
>JAIERI010000032.1 GCA_019747015.1 Xanthobacteraceae bacterium | reverse complement strand
CGGTGATGCTGGCGGTATTCGTGCGCGAGCCTGAATTCCAGGGCCAGACCAAGGACCGCCTCGCCACCGCCGAAGCACAGAAAATCGTCGAGCAGGCCGTCAAGGACCCGTTCGATCACTGGCTGACCGGCAATCCGCTGCAGGCCAACAAGCTTCTCGAATTCATCGTCGAGCGCGCGGACGAGCGGCTGCGCCGCCGCGCCGAGAAGGAAATCTCGCGCAAGACCGCAGTGAAGAAACTGCGCCTGCCCGGCAAACTCGCCGACTGCACCAACACGGCGGCAGAAGGTTCCGAACTCTTCATCGTCGAGGGTGACTCGGCCGGCGGCAGCGCCAAGCAGGCGCGCGACCGCAAGACCCAGGCGATCCTGCCGTTGCGCGGAAAAATCCTTAACGTCGCCTCTGCGACGCGCGACAAGATTACCGCGAACGCGCAGCTCTCCGATCTCATTCAGGCGATCGGCTCCGGCACCGGCGCGCATTACCGCGAAGAGGATCTGCGTTACGCCCGCATCATCATCATGACCGATGCCGACGTCGACGGCGCCCATATCGCTTCGCTGCTCATCACCTTCTTCTACCGGCAGATGCCGAAACTCATCGATGAAGGTCATCTGTATCTGGCGGTGCCGCCGCTCTATCGCCTCACCCATGGCAGCAAGACCGTTTACGCACGCGACGAGAAACACCGCGACGAATTGCTGAAGAAGGAATTCCACGCCAACGCCAAGGTCGATGTCGGCCGTTTCAAGGGCCTTGGCGAGATGATGCCGGCACAGCTCAAGGAAACCACGATGAACCCGAGCAAACGCACCATGCTGCGCGTCGCTCTGCTCGCTGATGACCGGGAAGACACCGCTGACTCGGTCGAACGGCTGATGGGCACCAAGGCCGAAGCGCGTTTCGCGTTTATTTCCGAGAATGCCGAATTCGCGTCCGAGGATCTACTGGACGTGTGACATGCACGGCGAATGGCGTTAAACGCGCTTCGCCTCGATCGAATGCACGTGTTCGGGGCGTACGCCGATGCCGATCGCGCGTGCGGTGAGGCCCTGAAGGAACGGGATCATCCCGATAATCCGCACCGGCAGTGGCGGATCGAACTGCTTGTCTGAAATCGCGCGGTTGATGAGTTTGTTCTGCACGAAGACCTGAATTGCCTGCGTCGCCCTGACGGGGAAAAGCCGCCGGTCCTGCACCGTATCGAGATTGGCGAGCGATGGACCGCCCGGCCCGAACTTGTCGAACAGCAGATTGGCGCTCGCCACAGCGTCCTGCACTGCAAGGTTGACCCCGACGCCGCCGACCGGTGACATCGCGTGCGCCGCATCGCCTATACACAAAAATCCCTGCCGGGCCCACCGCGTCAGACGGTCGATCTTGACCGACAGCAGCTTGACATCATCCCAGCTCTTGACGTCGCCGATGTGCTCGCGCGCGATCGGCGCCAATTTGACGATGTTGTCGTGAAACTCGTCCAGGCCCTTTGCCTTGACTGTCTCAAACCCGTTTTTGGCGATGACGTAGGCGCATTGCCAGTAAGTGGTGCGATCGAGCATCACCATCATCTGCCCGGACTGAATGCGCGCGAATACGCTGTCATTCGAGCCCTGAGGCTTGCCGACCCTGAACCACAACACGTCCATCGGCGCCCCGATGTCCTCCACATTCATGCCGGCCTGCTCGCGCATCAGCGAATGGCGGCCGTCACATGCAACGGTCAGATCGGCGTTAATGCGCAGCGGGCCGTTTTGCGTCTTCGCGATCACGCCAGTGACGCGGTCGCCATTCTTGAGCAGTTCGACCGCTTCCGCATTTTTGCGCACACTGAGATTGTAGAAGCGCTTGCCCTTGTCATCCAGAAAATTCAGAAAATCCCATTGCGGCATGAAGGCAATGAACGGACATACCGTATCGAGGCGCGACAAATCGGCGAGACGGATCGATGTGGTTCCGAACAGCGCATTGAGTTTGGCGACCTCGTCGTGCGGGACTTTAAGAAAATCCTCAAGCAAGCCGAGTTCCTGCATCACCTTCAGAGTCGAGGGATGCACGGTATCGCCGCGAAAATCGCGGAAAAAATCCGCGTGCTTTTCCAGCACCACGGTCTTGATGCCGGCGCGGCCGAGCAGATAGCCGAGCATCATCCCGGCGGGGCCGCCGCCAACGATACAGCACTGCACGTTGAGTGACGATGAAGAATCGGGCGCGGCATCCACCATGGGAACAAGCTACCTTGTGTTTTCCGCAGGCGATAGATGACGATTTACGTCATTCAAATGACGCGCAAAATTAAGCCTTTTCGGGCATTCTGGGGGCCGGGTTCATTGACTTTTGACGATTCGGGCCTATGTTCCGGGCACGCGGCCAGGGTCGAAACGCGACCATCTGACAAGCCGCTTGCCAGCGATTTTACCATCCCCGTGCATCAAAGCATGCCGTTCCGGGGTTGTGCGCGGCAGTGATTTCCGAGAAGTCCGAACGGCGATCTCGTCTTGAGGCTCAATGTCCTTTTCCAACCTCGGCTTGTCCGACAAAGTCCTCGCCGCCGTATCGGCTGCCGGATACACCACCCCGACACCCATTCAAGAACAGGCAATCCCCCACGTTCTGGCCCGCCGAGACGTCCTCGGCATCGCCCAGACCGGCACCGGCAAGACCGCCGCCTTCGTTCTTCCCATGCTGACCCTGCTTGAAAAGGGACGCGCGCGCGCCCGTATGCCGCGCACCCTCATCCTTGAGCCGACGCGCGAACTCGCCGCGCAGGTCAAGGAGAATTTCGACCGGTACGGCGCCGGCCAGAAGCTCACCGTCGCACTATTGATCGGCGGCGTCTCGTTCGGCGATCAGGATACCAAACTGATGCGCGGCGTGGACGTGCTGATTGCAACCCCTGGCCGCCTGCTCGACCACACCGAACGCGGCGGATTGCTTCTCACCGGCGTCGAATTGCTGGTGATCGACGAAGCCGACCGTATGCTCGATATGGGTTTCATCCCTGACATCGAACGGATCTGCAAACTTGTTCCCTTCACGCGCCAGACCTTGTTCTTTACCGCGACGATGCCGCCCGAAATCCGGCGCATCACCGAAACCTTCCTGCACAATCCGGAAAAGGTCGAGGTTTCCAAACCCGCATCGACCGCCGTCACTGTGTCCCAGTCGCAGGTTGCCGTCGGCCGCGAACCGCACGAGAAGCGCGAAGTGCTGCGGCAATTGCTGCGTGATGCCAAGGATCTTCAGAACGCGATCATCTTTTGCAACCGCAAGCGTGAAGTCGCGCTGCTTTACAAGTCGCTTCAGAAGCACGGCTTCAGCGTTGGCGCACTGCATGGCGACATGGATCAGTCCGCCCGCACCGCCTCGCTCGAACAATTCCGCAAGGGCGAATTGCCGCTGCTGGTGGCCTCCGATGTCGCCGCCCGCGGCCTCGATATTCCCGAAGTCAGCCACGTCTTCAATTTCGATGTCCCGCATCACCCCGACGATTATGTCCATCGCATCGGCCGCACCGGCCGGGCCGGGCGCCTCGGGACCGCCATTTCCATCGTCACACCCGCCGATCAGAAATCGATCCTGGCGATCGAAAAGCTGATCGGTCAGCCGATTCCCCGCGCCGAAGGCTCTTTCACCCCTTCAAAAGCGCCCGCCGAGGCCGATCTTTCCGATAATACCTCTGAGCAGGACAAGCCTCGCCGCGAAGGCCGGCGCTCACGCGGCGGTCGCAACAAGCCGAAGCCTGCAACTTCCATGTCTGCAACTTCCAAGCCTGAGCACACCAAGCCTCAGCGTAACAAGTCCGAGCAATCCAAGCCGCAGCCCGTCGCTGCGGTGCAACCGCCCTCAATTGGCCGCGCACCGGCTCCGGCCTATCGCGAGACGCACAATGAGCCGGCGGATCACTCGCATTTACCGGCATTTCTGCTGCGTCCGGTCCGCGCGCGGGGCTGATTATATTTAACGCGCGGCATTTTCATTGTGCAGCGCGTTTACTCCTCTTTCATCCTCGTCCCCTACCTTGTTCCCATATTTTGAATGATTGCTCTTTCGGGTGGGCAGAAGCCTGCTTTTGGGGACACGGAACGTGATCGGATTGCTGGAAGAGCACGAGCGGACAATGGCGTTCGCTGAGGTCGCGTTGGGACAAATCCGCTCCCTGCGCCAGACCGCCGTCCCGCGCAATTACGAGATCTGGTACGTCTACGCGACCGGCTACAATCCCGAACTGAACAAGATCGTCAACGAGACGCTGTTGCGCAACGGCAAGCTCAGCGAATCCGATCTTGAGCAAATCTACGAGACTTACCTGTCGCAAATCCGGATGACCGACCGCATCGACAAGGTCGGTGCACGCGTCATCAACGAAATCGACGACGTCATGGTGCTGATCACCGACGCGCTCGGCATGACGACGAATTTCGGCGACAGCCTTGAAGGCGCGACCCAGAAACTGACGAAGGCGAAAGATCGCGACCAGATCAAATCGATCGTCGAGACGCTGGTCAGCGCGACGCACGAAATGCACCAGACCAACAAGGCGCTGGAATCGCGCCTGACCAGTTCGCGCGAGGAAATCAGCCATCTCCAGCAGAACCTCGAGGCCATTCGCACCGAGAGTCTCACCGATCCGCTCACTTCCCTCGGCAACCGCAAATATTTCGACCAGACCATCGAGACTGCGGTTGCGCAGGCGCATGAGCGAGACGAGCCACTGTCGCTTTTGATGATCGACATCGACCATTTCAAATCGTTCAACGACAATTACGGCCACCTCACTGGCGACCAGGTGCTGCGTCTTGTCGGCCTCGCACTAAGGCAGAGCATCAAGGGCCAGGACGTCACCGCGCGCTATGGCGGCGAGGAATTCGCGGTGATCCTGCCAAACACCGCACTGCGTCCGGCTCTGGCTGTCGCGGACAACATCCGCCGCGCGGTGATGTCGAAGCAACTGAAGAAGAAATCGACCGGCGAGATTTTGGGCCGTGTCACCATTTCAGCGGGCGTGTCGATGCTCCGCCCTGGCGATGACGTCCACACTCTTATCGACCGCGCCGACGCCTGCCTCTATGCGGCCAAGCGCAACGGCCGCAACCGCGTGATTTGCGAAGCCGATCCGGAATACATTCCGAACAATCAGATTCAGGTTGCCTGACGCGCCTTCGCGGGCTTGCGTTTTGCAGGTTTCCGCGTCGCGCGCTTGGGCTTGCCTGCCGGCGTTTTGGCTGAACCCTTTGCCTTTCGTGGCTTTGAAGGCTTTTTAGCTTTGGCGCGTTGTGCCGCGCCTACCGCTTCCCGCGCCCAGATTGCCAGTTCATCCGGATCGTCGTAGAGCCGTTCCGGCAGATGCCGGTACGAGTTCACGACCACCGTCCTGTTTTTCGTTTGATACTGAAAGGGCTTTGCGCCTTCGGCATCGAAGCGGCCAACCGTCTGCTCATCGACCCGCAGGATAATGCCAGCGCGCAGTGACATGGCGAAATTCACGCCGTCGGCCACAATGCCGTAGCCGCTGAACATGCGCTTCAGCGTGACCGGGCCAAATTGTGAGAAAAGGTCAATGAGATCGTCACGATCCATCCCACGGACCTAACTTAATCAGCCGTCGATCTTGGCCGGAGTGAGCTGGACGGATTCGCCGCACCCACAGGCACCAGTCTGGTTCGGGTTGTTGAACACGAACTGGGCTGACATCTTGTCGACCTTGAAGTCCATTTCGGTGCCCAGAAGAAACAGAACGGCCTTCGGATCAACGAGGATTTTCACGCCCTTGTCTTCCACCACCTCGTCGGACGCACGCACGTCATGGGCGTATTCGACGGTGTATTCCATGCCGGCGCAGCCGCCATTCTTGACGCCGACCCGCAGGCCGACGATTTCCGAATCCGCGCGCGAAGCCAACTCCTTGACCCGCGACGCGGCAGCGTCCGTCAGGCGCATCACCTGCGGGCGCGGACGTACTTTCGGCTTGGAAGGCGTAGAAGCATTTGGCGTCATGTCAGTCATTTGGTCACTTCCCGTAAGCAGTTCAAGGCTGCCCTGAGTGTCAGATGAAATGCCGAATCAGTTTGTCTCAGTTCACCACATATTGAGGACGAGACGCGCCTCGTCCGACATCCGGTCGGGGGTCCATGTCGGCTCCCAGACCACGTTCACCGTGACAGGCCCAACCCCGGTGACGCTGGCAACCGCATTTTCGACCATGGTCGGCAATTCCCCGGCAGCCGGACAATTCGGCGTGGTCAACGTCATCTCGACGTTCACCGCGCGGTCGTCCTTGATATCGACCTTGTAGATCAGGCCAAGCTCGTAGATGTCCGCCGGAATTTCAGGATCGTAGACCGTCTTCAAAGCGGCGACGATATCGGCACCGAGACGCTCGGTTTCCTCGGGCGGCAGCGCCGACTGGGTGTTGATCTTGTTCGGGACGCTCTTGGCATCCGCTACAGGCTCTGACTGGATGGTGTCGTTCATGAGAAAAGCTCCCGCGCCTTGATAAGCGCCTGCGCCAACTGATCGACCTCGCCGCGCGTATTATACATGCCGAATGAGGCGCGGCATGTCGCGGTGACGTTGAATCGCTCCAAAAGCGGCATCACGCAATGCGTGCCGGCCCGCACCGCGATGCCCGAGCGGTCGATCACGGTGGCGACATCGTGCGGATGGGCACCCTTCATCTCAAAAGAGATCACCGGGCCCTTGTCCTGCGCCGTGCCAATGATGCGCAGCGAGTTGATCTCGCGCAGCCGTTCGGTGGCGTAGCTCAGAAGGTCGTGTTCGTGTCTGGCAATGCGGTCCTTGCCGACCGAATTGACGTAGTCGATCGCGGCGCCAAGCCCGATCGACTCGACGATCGCCGGCGTGCCCGCTTCGAATTTGTGCGGCGGATCGCCATAGGTAACCCAATCCCGTGCAACCTCGCGGATCATCTCACCGCCGCCATTGTAGGGACGCATCGCGACCAGATGATCGTATTTGGCGTACAGCACGCCAATGCCCGTCGGGCCATAAACCTTATGGCCGGTGAATACGTAAAAATCGCAATCGATGTCCTGCACATCGACCGGCATATGCACGGCCGCCTGGCTGCCATCGACCAGCACCGGAATGCCGCGCGCATGTGCGATCTTCACCACATCTTTGACCGGCACGACGGTGCCGAGCGCGTTGGACATCTGGGTGATTGCGACCAGCTTGGTCCTGGCTGTCAGTAGCTTCTCGAATTCGTCGATCAGAAAGTTGCCTTCATCATCGACAGGCGCCCATTTGATGACGACGCCATGCCGTTCGCGCAGGAAATGCCAGGGCACGATGTTGGAATGATGCTCCATGATCGAGAGCACGACCTCGTCGCCCTGCTTCAGGTTCGGCTCGCCCCACGACGACGCGACGAGATTGATTGCCTCGGTGGCATTACGGGTGAAGATGATCTCTTCGTTGCGCTTTGCATTGAGGAATTGCGCCACCTTGCTGCGGCCGCCTTCATAGGCGTCGGTCGCGGCGTTGGCGAGATAATGCAGGCCGCGATGCACGTTGGCATATTCAGTCTTGTAGGCCTGCGTCATGCGGTCGAGCACGGCGTTCGGCTTCTGCGCCGAGGCGGCGTTGTCCAGATACACCAGCGGCTTGCCGTGAACCTGCATTGCCAGCGCGGGGAAGTCCGCACGGACCTTTTCGACATCGTAGGAGCCGTTGGCGACCGCGTGATGCATGGTCAGCCTCGTGTCGCCAGCCATCGCTCCGCGGTGGCAATTGCAAGATCGCGCAGATCGTCATTGACGATGGATTCGATCGCCTCGCCGACAAAGGCCGCGATCAGCAATGATTGCGCGTCATTTTCAGACAGGCCGCGCGCGCGCAAATAAAACAGCAAGCTTTCGTCGAGCGCGCCGGTGGTCGCACCATGGCCGCAAGTCACGTCGTCCGCGAAGATTTCAAGCTCCGGCTTGTTGTCAGCCTCGGCTTCGTCCGACAGCAGCAACGCGCGGGTCATCATCTTGCCGTCGGTCTTCTGCGCATCGGGACGCACGATAATGCGACCCTGGAACACCGAATGAGCCCGGCCGTCCAGCACCGCGCGGAACACTTCGCGGCTGGAGCAATTCGGCACCGCATGATCGACCACCAGCGTGGTGTCGCCGTGACGGTTGGCGCCGAGCAGGTTGACGCCGTTGGTGACGACTTCGCTACCCTCGCCCGCAAACGTGATGAAGCCCTGATAACGGCTGACGCTGCCGCCGTTGGTCAGATTGAACGTGTTGAGCCTGGCTTTTGCGCCAATCGTGAAAATGCCGGTCGAGATGTTGGCGGCGTCGAGCGCGTCTTCCATCAGACGGACGTGCTGGAGTTCCGCACCATCGCCGATCCAGATCACGACGGAATCGTGGGTCTGGTAGGACTTCGCACCCTCAGCAGCGACGAAGCTCTCGACAAGGCTGACGCGCGCATTCTTCTCGACTTTCAACAGCGAGCGGGTGACGAGCGACGTTGCCGAATTCGTGGCGACGTGAACGATGTGGATCGGCATAGTCAGCGCCGCCCCTTCGGCAACATCGATCACGACGCCGTCCGTAGCCAGCGCAGCATTCAGCGAAATCATCGCGTCGGACGCGACGCCGGTCCGCAGCAGATCCGCGCGCGCCTTATTGCTGGAATCTTCGAGTATCTCGTGCAGGACACGGACATGAACGCCGGATTCCAGCCCGGCCATATCCGAGAGCTGCGGCGCGAACGCGCCATCGACCAGAACGAGCTTCTGCGTGCCCTCAATGCCGAGCGACTTCACGGCCTTTGCAGCACGCGCGAGCGCAGCCTGATCCGGCGCGGGCGCGAGCGGCGCGATCTCGCGCAACAGCGCACGCAGGTCAGTGTATTTCCATTCCTCGATGCGCCGATGGGGTAAGCCAAGACGCGCAAAGTCGTCGAACGCACCCTGTCGCAACTCCGCGACGGGGCCTGCGCCCGGCAAACGGCCGCGCGCCGCGACGAACAATTCGCTGAACGGCTGCTCCGTGGTCGGTTTGGTCAGTGCGACGTTCATGACACTCACTTACGCTGCCTTGTCTTCGAACTGGGCGTAACCGGACTTTTCCAGCTCCAGCGCCAGTTCCTTGCCGCCGCTTTTCACGACCCGGCCTTTCGACATGACATGGACGAAATCCGGCACGATGTAGTTCAGCAGCCGCTGATAGTGGGTGATGACGACCATCGCGCGCTCCTTCGAGCGCAGCGCGTTGACGCCGTCGGCCGCGACACGCAGCGCGTCGATGTCGAGGCCAGAATCCATTTCGTCGAGAATGCACAGGCTCGGCTGGAACAGCGCCATTTGGAGCACCTCGTTGCGCTTCTTCTCACCGCCCGAGAACCCGACATTGACGCCGCGCTTGAGCATGTCCATCGGGATATTGAGCGAGTCTGCAACGGAGCGCACTTTTTTGAGGAAGTCGGGCACCAGAAGTTCGGCTTCGCCCCGCGCCTTGCGCTGTGCGTTCAACGCCGTGCGCAAAAAGTTCATAGTGGTGACACCCGGAATTTCCACCGGATACTGGAACGCCAGGAACACGCCTTTGGCCGCGCGCTCGTCCGGTGCCATTTCCAAAAGGTCTTCGCCCTTGAACAGGATTTCGCCGGCGGTCACTTCATAGCCCGGCTTGCCGGCGATCACGTGCGAAAGTGTCGACTTTCCAGAGCCGTTCGGGCCCATGATGGCATGGACTTCGCCCTGATTCACGGTGAGGTCGAGACCATGCAGGATCTCGTTATCTTCCACCTGAACCTTGAGGCCTTTGACTTCGAGTAACGCGGTCATCCAACACTTCCTTCCAGCGAGATCGAGATCAGCTTCTGCGCCTCGACCGCAAATTCCATCGGCAATTGCTGCAACACGTCCTTAACGAAACCGTTGACGACCAGCGCCACGGCTTCTTCCTGCGACAATCCGCGCTGCACGCAATAGAACAGGATGTCTTCGGAAATCTTCGACGTCGTCGCCTCGTGCTCGAACAGCGCCGACGAGTTCTTGGCTTCGATATAAGGCACGGTATGCGCCCCGCATTTGTCGCCGATCAGCAGCGAGTCGCACGCGGTGAAGTTGCGCGCGTTTGTCGCCTTGCGATGAGCGGTGACGAGGCCGCGATAGGTATTCTGCGATACGCCAGCCGCGATGCCCTTGGAGATGATGCGGCTGGTCGTGTTCTTGCCCAGATGGATCATCTTGGTGCCGGAATCGACCTGCTGATAGCCGTTCGAGATCGCGATCGAATAGAACTCGCCGCGCGAATTGTCGCCGCGCAGGATGCAGCTCGGATATTTCCAGGTGATCGCCGAGCCGGTCTCGACCTGCGTCCATGAAATCTTGGAGTTCTTGCCGCGGCAGTCGCCACGCTTGGTGACGAAATTGTAGATGCCGCCCTTGCCTTCCGAATTGCCCGGATACCAGTTCTGCACCGTCGAGTATTTGATCTCGGCATCGTCAAGCGTGACGAGTTCGACCACGGCAGCATGCAACTGGTTTTCGTCGCGCTGCGGAGCGGTACAGCCTTCCAGGTAGGAGACGTAAGCTCCCTTGTCGGCAATGATCAGCGTGCGTTCGAACTGGCCGGTGTTGCGCTCGTTGATGCGGAAATAGGTCGACAGTTCCATCGGGCATCGCACGCCCTCCGGCACATAGACGAACGAGCCATCCGAGAACACCGCAGAATTCAGCGTCGCGAAATAATTGTCGGAGGTCGGCACCACGGTGCCGAGATATTTCTTCACAAGGTCAGGATGCTCGCGGATTGCTTCGGAGATCGGCATGAAGATCACGCCGGCCCTCTTCAACTCGGCCTGGAACGTGGTCGCAACCGAAACCGAGTCGAACACAGCATCGACAGCAACGCGGCGCTCGCCCTCAGGCCGCACGACGCCTTCCAGCATCTCGACTTCACGCAGTGGAATGCCGAGCTTTTCGTAGGTCTTCAGGATTTCCGGATCGATCTCGTCCAGCGAGCCGATCTCTTTCTTCTTCGGCGCGGAGTAGTAATACAGATCCTGATAATCGATCTTCGGATAATGAACGCGCGCCCAGGTCGGCTCTTCCATGGTCAGCCAGCGGCGATAGGCCTCAAGCCGCCATTCCAGCATCCACGCCGGTTCGTTCTTCTTGGCTGAGATGAAACGGACAGTGTCTTCGGACAGGCCGCGCGGGGCCTTGTCGGATTCGATCAGCGTCTCGAAACCATAACGATATTGGTCGACGTCGATCTGGCGAACCCGATCAACCGTCTCTTGTACGGCCGGCATGTCATTCTCCGCTCGCGGTTTCAAGGACCGCAGTGGAACTTATGGAAGTAAGATGGTCAGTTCGTTCCTGAAATAGCCCTTTTTTTAGAACCGTTCAAGCGACTGTCCGTGACTCTCTAAGTAATACGCTGGAGAGGGTTCTCCAAGCCTCAAGCACGTAATTGACCTCCGCTTCTGAGGTTTCCCAGCCCATACTTAACCGCACGGCTCCCTGCGTCAGGGCTGGAGAGGCCCCCATCGCCGCCAGTACATGGGAGGGCTGCACTTTGCCCGAGGAACAGGCGGAACCAGAGGACACCGCGATACCCTGCAGATCGAAGGCGATCACAGCCGTCTCGGCCTTCATTCCGGGGGCCGAAAACAAGATGGTATTGGGCAGACGGGCGGTGTCAGCCGAAAACACGGTCACGCCGGGAGTGGATTTCAGGCCCGTTTCGAGCTGGCGCTGGAGCTTGGCCATTCGGGCTATCGCCGGTTCCAGCGTCTTCATCGACGCATCGACGGCTGCGCCGAAGCCCGCGATGCCGGGCACGTTTTCAGTGCCAGCCCGGCGGCCTTTCTCCTGGCCTCCACCCCGGAACACCGGCTCAAAGCCGCCTAGACCCTCGCCCAGCACCAAAGCACCGACGCCCTTTGGGCCGCCGATCTTGTGTGCGGAAAGCGTCAAGATATCGGCTCCCAAATCATTGATATTGAATAATATTTTCCCAAATGCCTGAACGGCGTCAACATGCAGCAGACCGCCATCGGCATGGACGATCTCCGCAATCTGGGCGATCGGCTGGATCGCGCCAGTCTCGTTATTGGCCAGCATCACCGACACCAGTGATGGCGGCTGGCCGGACAGCATCGCCCGCAACCGTTCAAGATCGACCACGCCGGAAGACGTCACTGGCGCGAGCAGCACCTCGGCTTGATCGAACTGGCCACCTGCCAGCACCGAGGGATGTTCGATCGCCGATACGATCAGCCGCGTGACACCCTCTTTTGTCTTGCCGCGCAGACCGGGCATCAGCGCCAGCACATTGGCCTCGGTGCCGCCGGCGGTGAAGACCACGTTACGCGCCTCGCTCCC
The DNA here is from genome assembly GCA_019747015.1 of Xanthobacteraceae bacterium. Lineage (GTDB taxonomy): Bacteria > Pseudomonadota > Alphaproteobacteria > Rhizobiales > Xanthobacteraceae > Afipia. The sequence goes on along the minus strand of JAIERI010000032.1, from coordinate 14,394 downwards.
GGTCGCAGCGGCGATGGAGGCGCGCGCGGTCTCAACGACCTTGCGCGCGGCGCGGCCTTCGGAATGAACCGAGGATGGATTGCCGGCGAGATCGAAGCTCTTGGACATCGCCGCCCTGGCCTCTGGGCGAAGCAGCGCAGTGGCGTTCCAGTCCAGATAGACGCGCGTATGTGTCATATGATCTAGCCGCGGAGCCTGAGGCGGCTTCCTTCTGATGTTTTTTCGGATTCGCCCGGATTTTAACAGTCAAACTGCGCAATATGACGCTCAATATGCTTGCTTTTTGCCCTGTGGCCCATGCTAGAACGCGGCCTCACGTTTTCCTATGTCGCATGCGTTGCCGCCGCGACACCTGATCGACGCTTTTGTGCGATGGCGATTCCGCCGGCACGGCGTTTCGGGAGTACACCAAGGACCGTTGATGCCCGAGGTTATTTTCACCGGCCCCGCTGGCCGCCTTGAAGGCCGTTATCATCCGGCCAAGCAGAAGAATGCCCCGATCGCGATGGTGTTGCATCCGCACCCGCAGTTCCAGGGCAATATGAACCACCCGATCGTCTATCAGGTGTATTACTCGTTCGTGGCGCGCGGGTTCTCGGTGCTGCGCTTCAATTTTCGCGGCGTCGGCCGCAGCCAGGGCTCGTTCGATCACGGCACCGGCGAATTGTCGGACGCCGCCTCGGCGCTCGACTGGGCGCAGAGCATCAATCCCGAAGCGCGCGCCTGCTGGGTCGCAGGATTTTCCTTCGGCGCGTGGATCGGCATGCAGCTTCTGATGCGCCGTCCGGAGGTCGAGGGTTTCATCTCGATCGCACCGGAGCCGAACCGCTACGACTTCTCCTTCCTCGCGCCCTGCCCGTCATCAGGACTGATCGTTCACGGCGACAAGGACATCGTCGCGCCGGCCAAGGATGTCACCACGCTGGTCGAGAAACTGAAGACGCAAAAAGGCATCGTAATCGATCAGCAGATCATCCCGGGCGCCAATCACTTCTTCCAGGACAAGTTAGAGCCGCTGATGGAATCGGTGACGTCGTATCTCGACATGCGGCTTGCCAACGTCCGCTGATCCTCAACGCTTTACGGCCTTGCGAGAACGCCGCCGGTGAGCGGCGACTTGACGCCCGTTGTGCCAGGAAACGTCAGTGGCAGTCCTTTCAGACTGCGCACCGCGAGATAAGCGAACGCCTGCGCCTCGATGGCGTCGCCCGACCAGCCAAGCGCACTACCGGTGATAACCCTTGCGGGTGCAACGGCCTCCGCCAGCATTTTCAGCAAGGTCGGATTGTTTGCGCCACCGCCGACCACGATCCAGTTTTGCGGCGGCCTTGGCAGCATCGGCACGATGCGCGCAATCGACGCCGCGGTAAAAGCGGTCAGTGTCGCTGCGCCGTCCTCGACCGACGTCCCTTCAATTTTTAAAGCGGCAAAATCATTGCGGTCGAGCGACTTCGGCGGCGACAGCGCAAAGAACGGGTACTTCAGCGCATACGCAATCCAGTCGCTGTCCGGCGTCCCGCCCGCGGCAAGCGCCCCATCGCGATCGACAGCCTTGCCGGTCAGGCGCAGCATGAAATCGTCGAGCAGTGCGTTGCCGGGGCCGGTGTCGCAGGCAATCAGCGTTTCACCGTCGATATAGGTGATGTTGGCGACACCGCCGATATTGACGATCGCGACAGGCGCTGCTTCATCGGTCATCCGCGCCAGCGCGCGATGGTAAACCGGCACGAATGGTGCGCCCTGCCCGCCCGCCTCGACATCTGCCGCACGAAAATCATGCACCACCGGCAGATGAAGGGTGCGCGCCAGCGCTGCGCCGTCGCCAATCTGGACAGTCAATCGCTCGTCGGGACGATGCAATACGGTCTGGCCATGAAATCCGATGACATCGATGTCGCTGTCCGGCAATCCGTTGGCTTTCAGAAAATTCTCGACAGCCTCTGCATGAGCCCGCGTCACCAAAGCTTGAGCATCCGCAAGAATTCCGGGCCGTGCGTTGCGGTCAGTGATACGCGACGCTTCGTGCAACGCTTCGCGCAGCGAGGTGCGTTCGGTGTCCGAATAGGCGCGATAACCTGCCGGGCCGAAAGCGGCGATCTGCTCGCCGTCGGTCTCGATCAGCGCAATATCGACGCCGTCCAGAGACGTGCCGCTCATCAGACCGATTGCCTTCACAGACATGCCCTCTTTGTTTGAATCCCGTGCCGGACCTGATACACCACAGGCCGCAGCAAATCGCCTTCAACGAGCATTTTCATGAGCGCCTATAAATCCGATTTCCTCAACGTCCTCGAAAGCCGCGGCTTTATCCATCAGGTCTCGGAGCCGGAGGCGCTCGATGCACTGTCCGCGAAGGGACCGATTACAGGGTATATCGGATTCGACTGTACCGCACCCTCGCTTCATGTCGGCTCGCTGCTGCCAATTATGATGCTGCACTGGATGCAGCAGACCGGCCACAAACCAATCGCGCTGATGGGCGGCGGCACCACCCGCGTCGGCGACCCCTCCGGCAAGGATGAAAGCCGCAAGATTCTGACCGACGCCGATATCGCCGAGAATCTTGCGGGTATCCACAGGGTATTCGACAGGTTTCTTAAATTCGGAACCGGAAAAACCGACGCGACCATGGTCAACAACAATGATTGGCTGGCGCCGCTGAACTACATCGATTTTCTGCGCGATGTCGGCAAGCACTTTTCGGTCAACCGGATGCTCTCTTTCGATTCGGTCAAGATGCGGCTCGAGCGTCAGCACGAATTGTCGTTCCTCGAATTCAACTACATGATCCTGCAAGCCTACGATTTCGTCGAACTGCATAAGCGCCACGGCTGCATCCTGCAGATGGGCGGCTCGGATCAGTGGGGCAACATCGTCAACGGCATCGACCTTGGACGGCGCATGGCCAACGCACAATTGTTCGCGCTGACCTCGCCACTGCTCACCACTTCGGCCGGTGCGAAGATGGGCAAAACCGCGGCCGGCGCGGTATGGCTGAATGCCGATCGGCTCAGCGCCTACGACTACTGGCAGTTCTGGCGCAACACCGAGGACGCCGACGTTGAGCGTTTCCTGAAATTGTTCACCGTGATGCCGCTGGACGAGATCAAGAAGCTCGCGGCGTTGCAAGGTCAGGAGATTAACGAGGCCAAAAAGATTCTCGCGACGGAAGCCACCGCGCTGGTGCATGGCCGCACGGCGGCGGACGCGGCATCGGAGACCGCGCGGAAAACATTCGAGGAAGGCGCCATCGCCGGCGATCTTCCGACACTGGAAATTTCTCGCGCCGAGTTCGAGAGCGGTGCGCCGGTCCTTGGCCTGTTCGTCAAGGCAGGGCTCGTCGCCTCGAACGGTGAAGCGCGGCGGCAGATCAAGGGCGGCGGCTTGAGGGTCAACGACGTAGCAGTGAGCGATGAGAAGATGGCACTCGCGCCCAAGGATCTGACCCCCGAAGGCGTCGTCAAACTTTCGATGGGCCGCAAGCGTCACGTGCTGCTGAAGCCGGTTTGACCGCGAGCATGGTCGCGCTCAGTTCTGCGTAGGAGCGCCGAAATCCGGCTGCGCATTCTGACGGCCAGTGCCGAAATCAAAAATCTTGCGCAGCACGCCGGGCGCCATCGCCGAAATCGGATTGACACGCAGCACCGGCGCGCCGGGCGAGCCAACAACCTCGTAAGTGAGGCCGATCAGGCCTTCATTGCTGCCGCCGCCGAGCACGAGACCAACAATCGGAATCTGTCCGAACATATTGTTCAGCCCGTACATCGGCACGAACGTTCCGCTCATGCGAACCTGGTTCGAGCCATAGTCAATATTGCCTTCGACGGTCGCGCCCACCGCCGGCCCGCGCACCACGCCGTCCTTGATCCGCAGCTGGCCGGTCTGGCGCGTGAATTCGGTACGCATGCGCGAGAAAGCGACGCCGCCCTGACTTGCATTACCGCCATTGACCACACGATCGAGCGCGGCCTCGCCCTTGATAGTGAAATCGCTGACATTGAGCAGGCCTTCCTGCGGAGATGAATCGGCGGTCGGCGTATCCATCGCCACCCACATCTGTCCGCCGGTCATTTTCGAATAGGTGTCGGTAAAACGGAACAGCGCGCCAGCGTCGCTGGTTTCTATGAACAACAATTCGCGACCTTGCGAGCGCGAACGCAGACTGCCGTTCAAAGGCGTATCGCGGCCGAGTTTGCCGGCGAGCGAGAAAGTTTTGATCGTGCCAGACCGGCGCGACAGCTTGACCTCGAGACCGCGCACCGCTTCGCCATAAAACCCCGCGACCGCGCCGACCTTGGCATCGATATCGACATCGCCGATCTTCTGTTTGGCCTTGCTGTCGCTGCCGGACATCGCGCTCTTGATGAAGCCCCGCCCGTCGAACACGTCGCCGCGCAGCGTCACCCTGAGCGTGCCGTCCGGCGCGCGGTCGGCCCGCAGCGAGGCCTTGTCGCCTTCGGACGGCGCGAAGGTCGGGAAGTTTGCGTTCACCAGATCGTTGTTCTGATCGACCTCGAGAGCGCCCTTGATCAGCGTGCCGCTGCCCTCGATCTGGATGTCCTCGAACCGGGTGGACTGCGGCTTCTGCACGACATTGAAGGTCATGCGCGTTGCCTTGCCCGCAACCTTGGTCCAGCCCGGCAGAATGTTATCGATGCGCGCGGGCGTCAAATCCGCATCGATGCCAAATCGATTTTCATGATCCGCGCCCATTTTGCCGATCAGTTTGATGGGAATGGCGCCCGAAACGCTGGATCCAAGATCCACGCCAAGCCTGGCGCGCGCCGCATCGTCGAGCGTCGCAGCAAGGCGCACATCGGCGTCGCCCTCATTATCCTTGTGGTAATCCAGCGCGGCCGGTTGCCCGCCAATCTTGACATCCCCCTTGATGCGGTAGCCCTGATTGTCGGCGACAAGCTTGAGCGCGTTCGCTTCCAATTTCTGGTTCATCGCCAGCTTGTCGACGGCCAGCCCGCCGAGATCGACATTGGCCGAATAAATTGTGTCTTCCTTGGTCAGCGCATTCTTGAGCGGTATGTTGAGTGTGACATTCGCCGCCACCGTGCCCTTGGCGGAATTGGGGTCAATCTGCGTGCCGCTGACGTCGCTCAGGCGATTCGATTGCAGGATTTCGGCGGCTGCGGGAACCGGTCCTTCGAGGCGGAAACGGATGCGGGTCGGCGCGTCCTTCGGCACGAGGTCAGGTATCTCGAACGCAAAGTCGGAAACGGTCAGCTTGCGTCCTGCGGGCGTATCGACATTACCCTGTCCAATCGTGACGCTGACGGTGCGGCCGGTGACGTGACCTTTCATGTCGGCGTCATGCACCAGCGGCAAATCATCGACGGGTCTTACAACGACATTGTTTGCCGTAAAATCGATCGCCAGGCCGTCATCGGGAATCGGAGGTCCGCCGCGCACGAGGTTCTTCAAGGGTGCGTTGATCGCGATATCCATGTGCTGGAGCGCACCGCCTTCGATGCGCTGGATCGTCCACTCCCGCACTTCCGGTGCCGCCAATGCAGGCCAGATATTTTTAAGCTGCGTCGTCGACATCGGCGTCACAGCAAGACCCAGCGTCAGACGTGCATCGGGCTGCGAATAATCGATGGCACCGGAGCCAGCGATGCCGACCTCGCCATTACTGACATCGCACTGGGTCATTACCACACGACGATGTTCGGTATCGAAACGCACGCGGATCGCGATGCGGTTCAGGATCAGCGGATTTTCGTCATGGATATCGGTCAGGAAAATCGTGCCTCCGCTGATGCCAAGCTGCCAATTCGGAACGCTGTCGTTGGGCGGCTCGAGATGGGCGAGTAATGTCAGGCGATTGGTGCCGGATGTGATCTGGAATGGCGCAACCATAACGCGCCGCGCGGCATCCCAATCGATCTTCATATCTACCCGATCGATATTCATCGGATAGTTGGGAACCATGCGGTCGTAGATGTTGCCCTTGCCCATGGACAGTTCGCCGGTGAGGTAAGTCGGCATCCCGTCGCGCCCGATCTCGCCCTTTATCACGCCGCTCAGCGGCATGTGGGTGGTGGTGAAGGTGAAGTCCTTCAGCCGCGCGGATAATAAAAGATTCTTGCTGGGAACCTTGTCGGCGATCATCTCGATAGAGCGAACGCCGTTCGCGGAAGCACCGATGCCGACCTTCAAGGCCCAGGCATTGGCACCCTCTTCGCCGACGGTCAGGGTCACACCGCCGGCGGTCGGACGGCGGACGCTGAGGCTGATGTTCTCGAAGGTGAAACGGGTTTTGCTCTGCTGGTCGTCGACCGACAACACACCGTTGCGCAAACCGATTTCGTTGAGGCTTTGGGACGAGCCCACGGTATCGAGCCAGTCAAGCGCGGCGAGAAGACCGCTCGACGGCACAGGCCCCGCGGAAGATGGCGATGCCGGCGCCGAGGCTGACGGCTGGACCGGGACGCCCACGCCTGGTTTGACCGGCACCTTTCCGGTCGCGAGAGGCTGGGTGGTGTTGCCGCCGGTGGAGACGATCACCTCGCCGTCAGGAGTGATGCGGACCGACAATTCGGCACCGACCAGCCGCAAACTTTCGGCGCGCAGATTACCAAGCAGAAGCGCCGTTCCCGACAGCCTGACTTCGGCCTTCGGCGCGCTGGCAACGATCGCCTTGTTGCGATCACGGACCACGATGTCGCGCAGACGCACCGCGATGCGGATCCGGCCTGCGCGCTCGATCTGGGTGCCGCCGACTTCAACGGTGTGATCGCGGCCAAGATTTTGCTCGATCGCCGAAGCCAGCCAGGGCGTGACGATATCGAGATTGATAGGTCCCGCACCGAGCCGCAACCACAGCCCGGCGAAGCCGACGCCCGAGATGATGGCCAGCGTACCCAGAACCAGCACGGTCCGTCTGATCCACGGCACGCCGAACAAACGATGATTGAACACGCCGAACCGGTCGGTGATGCGGTGCAGGCCGATGGCCCGGCGTTTCAGCAATCTACTCGCTTTTTGACGGCATTCGGCTTCCCAGCCAGCCTCGTCCCAGTGAAGACGTTGCTCGGTGGCTCTAGCGTGCGAGGATTTTTGGCGCTCAGATTTTGGCATTGCCTCACGACATTGGAGCTGAGCGGCGAGTCCGGCGTCCGGCTGACGTCCGAGCGCTCGATTTGAATCGCCCAGACGGCGGCATCGGCGCCATCCTCGTTTGCTTTGGTGGCCCGTCCAACACGGGGCGCGGAGAATCCCGTGTCAGCATACCCCGGAGGCGGCGGATTTGCCCAGCGCCCAAAGATCAGATTGGGTCAAATCCGCTGGCGTCCCTTCCTATAAAGGAGCCGCCGAAAGCGACGAAAGGAAGGCGTATGTCCAAGAAAATGCAAAAGAAATCACCAAAGTCCCGTTGCCCCGCCAAAGCCGCGGCACACAGCAGCACAGCGAATCCATCGATCGGCCCCGCGCAAGGCGATTCCGCCCCCGCCTTTTCGCTGCCAAGCGATGGTGGCGGCATCATCTCGCTGGCCGACTTTGCCGGCCGCAAATTGGTGCTCTTCTTTTATCCGCGCGCCGGCACACCCGGCTGCACCATCGAAGCGAAGGACTTCAGCCGCCTCGCCCCAAAATTCACGGCGGTGAACACCGTCCTGCTCGGTATCTCGGCCGACCCGCTCAAGGCCCTGGCGGCCTTTCGCAAGAAAAACTTACTTAAAATACCTCTAGTAACAGATGAAGATCATATCGCCCTGGAGGCTTATGGTGTCTGGGACAAAAAATCAATGTATGGTAAGGTGTTCTACGGAGTTGTTCGCACAACTTTTCTGATCGACGAGACCGGCCACATTCTTCAGATTTGGCGAAAAGTGAAAGTCAACGGCCACGTCAATGAGGTTCTCACAGCCGCCAAGACAAGTGTGACGCACGCACCTGTTTCCTGAAAATTAACCATAAACGGGTCAGATCGCCCTGCATTCGGTCCGCTGGAAAAGGTGTCCGGCAGACGCAGGAGTTTCGATGGCTTCCCGTTCCGGACATTATTCCGACCCCCCACATTACCATGAGCATGGCCGGGGCCAGCAGCGGCGTCCGGTGCAGGGCCATTCGCAGACGCGTCAGCATCCGCAAAATTCGCACGCCTACACCCTCGCCCATCACGGCAAGCAGGTTCGCGTTGGGCCCGTGGTGTTCTGGATCGTCACCGGTTCGATCATTCTGATGGGCGCATGGTCGGCCGCGACCGCGACCTACTTTGCGTTCCGCGACGACGTGCTGACAAGGCTGATCGCGCGGCAGGCGGATATGCAATACGCCTATGAAGATCGCATCGCCGAACTGCGTGCGCGGATCGACCGCACCACCAGCCGCCAATTGCTCGATCAGGAGCAATACGACCAGAAGCTATCGCAGATCATGCGCCGCCAGACCACGCTGGAATCGCGCGCCAATGCGCTCGGCGCGATGCCCGATCTGGCTGTGACCGGCTCGATCAAGCCGCGCGTGACACCGAGCGACATGAACACGCCGGCGATGCCAAAGCCCTCGCCGATCAGCGACACCGTGATCTTCGTTGCGCCACCGGACCGCGAGGCGCGGCTCGAATCGCGACGCCCCATCGCCGATGTCCGCACCACCGACGTCGCCGCGGCGCAGGGCGTCAATACCACCCTCGCCCGCCTACAGACCGCGCTCGACACTATCGAGACGCGCCAAGTCGCGGCACTGAGTTCGGCGGAAGACAGCTACGAGTCACGGATGCGGCGGATGCGCGGCGTCTTCACCGACCTTGGCCTCAACATGGCGCAGATGGATGCCGCCGCGCCCAAGGCCGGAATCGGCGGTCCGTTCGTGCCGGTGAAACCGCCGGGCGCGGATGCCGGTCCGTTCGAGCGTCAGCTTTATCGCATTGCCCTGACGCGCGCGCAGGTCGACAAGCTCAGCCGCACGCTGTCGCTTGTGCCCTATCGCAAGCCCGTCGTCGGCGAAGTCGAATTCACCTCGGGCTTCGGCATCCGCAACGATCCATTTCTGGGACGCCCGGCGATGCATAGCGGACTGGATTTCCGCGCCGCGACGGGCGATCCGGTGCGCGCCACCGCCAATGGCAAGGTTTCGATGGCGGGCGATTCAGGCGGCTACGGCCGCATGGTCGAGATCGATCACGGCAACGGGCTTGCGACACGCTACGGGCATTTGTCCGTCATCAAGGTCAAGGTCGGCGACATTATCAAGATCGGACAGGTGATCGGCGAAGTCGGCTCGACCGGGCGCTCGACCGGACCGCATCTGCACTATGAGACCCGCATCGACGGCGAAGCTGTCGATCCGCAGAAATTTCTGCGCGCTGGCGTGAGACTATCGCAGGGTTGATCGTCCTTCCTCGGCTATCCAATCCTTGCGGCGAAACATTAGATGCATGGCGTTCGGCGTCACGACATGCTCGCTGACTGTGTAGCCGAGCGCAGGAAGATCAATCCCATCAAATAGAGCTTCCCCGCGACCCAGCAGAACCGGTGAAATCGCGATGTGCAGATCGTCGATCAGCCCAGCGCGAAGATACTCACGGATCGTTGCCGCGCCGCCGCCAACCCGAATGTCCTTGCCTCCGGCGGCCTGTCTCGCGCGGTCAAGCGCCGCCTCGATCCCGTCCGTTACGAAATGAAAGACGGTACCGCCCTTCATCGTGATCGGCGCACGCGCATGGTGAGTCAGGACAAAAACCGGACATTGATACGGCGGCTCATCGCCCCACCATCCCTTCCAGTCTTCATCCGGCCAAACGCCACGAACGGGGCCGAACATGTTGCGCCCCATAATCCATGCGCCGAGATTCTCAAAGCCCATCGCGGCGAAATCGTCGTCGGTTCCGGTGGTGCCGCCGTCCTTTCCAAATACCTTTTTCTGGAATGTGCGCGTGCCGATCGCCCATTGATGGAGGCCGAACCCGCCAACACCGAGCGGGTAATCGAGACCCTGATCCGGGCCAGCACCATAACCATCGAGGGAGACCGAGAAACTGCGAACGATCAATTTGCCCTGTGCATTCATCGCCGCTCCTTACAAAGAAAAAGTCAGTCCACATCCTCGATCTGGCCGGGCGCGGTGCCGAACGCCTTCTGTGCCAGCGTCGCCGCCATGAATTCATCGAGATCGCCGTCGAGCACCCCGGACGTATCCGAGGTCTGAACACCGGTGCGCAGATCCTTCACCATCTGATAAGGCTGCAGCACATACGATCTGATCTGGTGCCCCCAGCCGATGTCGGTCTTGGCGGCCTGATCGGCGGCGGCCTGCTCTTCGCGCTTCTTCAACTCGATCTCATAGAGCCGCGCGCGCAACATGTCCCATGCCTGCGCCTTGTTCTTGTGCTGCGAGCGTCCCGCCTGACAAACCACCGCGACACCGGTCGGAATATGCGTGAGCCGCACGGCGGATTCGGTCTTGTTGACGTGCTGGCCGCCAGCACCGCCGGAGCGCATGGTGTCGACGCGCACGTCGGACTCGTTGATATCAATCTTGATCGTGTTGTCGACCACGGGAAAGATCGCGACGCTTGAAAATGACGTGTGCCGGCGCGCGTTGGAATCGAACGGCGATATCCGCACAAGGCGATGCACGCCCGCTTCGGTCTTAAGCCACCCATAGGCGTTGTGACCGCTGATCTGGATCGTCGCCGATTTGATGCCAGCTTCTTCGCCCTGCGTCTCTTCGAGATACTCGACCTTGAAGCCATGCTTCTCCGCCCAGCGCGTGTACATGCGCAGCAGGATTGAGGCCCAGTCCTGGCTTTCGGTGCCACCCGCACCGGCATGGACTTCGAGATAGGAATTGAACTTGTCCGCCTCTCCGGACAGCAGTGCTTCAAGCTCCTGCCGCGCGACGTCTTTCTTGAGTGCCTTGAGCGCATTCTCGGCCTCGAGGACGACGGCGTCGTCTTTCTCGGATTCGCCGAGTTCGATCATGCCGATCTGGTCTTCGAGTTCTCGCTCGGTCTTGCCGATGCCGCTCAACTGCGATTCGAGCGAGGTCCGCTCCTGCATCAGCTTTTGGGCTTTCTGCGGATCGTTCCAGAGATTGGGGTCTTCGGCGAGAGCGTTCAGTTCGGCGAGGCGCGCCGTTGCAGCATCGACGTCAAAGATGCCTCCTCAGCAGCCCGACAGACTGCTTGATCTCTTCGACAAGGCGTTCGATTTCAGGGCGCATGATATTCCGGCGAGATAACGAGAAGACAAGACGGACAGGACGCCCTTGCGGCATCCGGATGATTCCAACATGCCGCAGGACTTAACCCCTGACACGCTTGAGCGCAATCCGGAGTTAGCTCCAGCGGCTTGACGAAGTGACGATCAATAAAGGCCGCCGGTGCCAGAGCGGATCACCGCGCGGTCGGCATCCGGCGAAACCACCAAGGTGCGGCCATCGGCGTCGGCAACACCCATGGAGGAATAATTGTCCGGCGGTGCCGTGCCCGGCTTGAAAGCCTCAAGGATGGTACGGCCACTGTCGCCCGGCCCGGCGCGCACGCCGGTCTTCAGATCGATACGGATCAGCTTGATGCCGGCAGGAACGCGGAATGGCACCGCAGGCTTGTCGGCGAGCGCAACCTTGAAGAAATCCTTCGCTATCGGTGCCGCGAGATGTCCGCCGGTGCCACCTTTGCCGAGCGCCTTTGGTTTGTCGTAACCGATGTAGAGGCCGCAGACGATGTCCGGCGAGAAGCCGATGAACCAGGCGTCCTTCTCATCGTTGGTGGTGCCGGTCTTGCCCGCGATCGGCTTACCGACTTCACGGACAATCGTCGCCGTGCCGCGCTGGACCACGCCTTCCATCATCGAGGTGATCTGATAGGCCGTCATCGGATCGAGCACCTGCTCACGGCGATCGACCAGTGTGGGCTCGGGCTGGTTCTTCCAGCCCTCGGGGGAATCGCAACCACGACATTCGCGCTGGTCGTGCTTGAAGATGGTGTGGCCGTAACGGTCCTGAATGCGGTCGATCAGCGTCGGCTTCACACGCTTGCCGCCGTTGGCTATCATCGAATACGCGGTGACCATGCGCATCACCGTCGTCTCGCCGGCGCCGAGCGCATAGGACAGATAGTTCGGCAGTTCATCATAGACGCCGAAGCGCTTGGCGTATTCACCGATGATCGGCATGCCGATATCCTGCGCCAGGCGCACCGTCATGTTGTTGACGGAGTGCTCGAGGCCGAAACGAAGCGTTTGCGGCCCGTAATATTTGCCGGTCGAATAGTTTTCCGGACGCCACACGCCAAGGCCCGCGCCCTGATCGATTTCGATCGGCGCGTCGACCACGATGCTGGCGGGTGTGTAACCGTTGTCGAGCGCGGTGGAATAGACGATTGGCTTGAAGGATGAGCCTGGCTGACGATAAGCCTGCGTCGCGCGGTTGAACTGGCTCTGGTCGAAGGAGAATCCGCCAGCCATTGCAAGCACGCGGCCGGTGGTCGGGTCCATCACCACCATGCCGCCGGAGACTTCCGGAATCTGCCGCAGCCGGTATTGCCCGTCGACCACCTTGCCGTCCTTCGACAACAGCGGATCGACATAGATCACATCACCCGCGCTCAGGACTTGCGACACGCTGGTCGGCGTGCGACCGCGTTGCGGGCCGGACAAGGGTCTCGCCCATCGCACGCCATCGAGAGTCACAAGGCCAGTCTCACGTGTTTTGGAGACCGCGCCGCCAAGTTCGCGCGACGGCTGAAAACCGACCCGCGCTGATTGATCGCTGGTCTCCAGCACCACCGCCATGCGCCATGGCGAAATGTCGGACAGCGACTTAATGTCGGCGAGTTTCACGCCCCAATCGCCGGTAAGGTCGATCTTGTTTTGCGCGCCCCGCCAGCCCACCGCCTCGTCGTAATTGACAAGGCCGGTGACCATCGCCTTGCGCGCCATCACCTGCAATTTCGGATCGAGCGTAGTACGAACCGAAAGCCCGCCTTCATAGAGCTTCTTTTCGCCGTAGCGTTCGAACACATCGCGGCGCACTTCCTCGGCGAAATATTCGCCCGCGAAAATGTGCGCGGCATTGGAGCGGTTGGTGACGATCAGCGGCTCCTTGCGCGCAGCGGCGGCGTCGGACTGCTTGATCCAGCCGTTTTCAGCGAGACGGTCGATCACGTAGTTGCGGCGCTCGATGGCGCGGTCGCGGTTGCGCACCGGATGCAGCGCCGCAGGCGCTTTCGGCAGCGCAGCGAGATAGGAGGCTTCGGCAATGGAGAGCTCGTTCACCGACTTGTCGAAATAGACCAGCGAGGCGGCAGCGATGCCGTAGGCGCCAAGACCGAGATAAATTTCGTTCAGATACAGCTCAAGGATCTTTTCCTTGGTGTAGGTGCGCTCGATGCGCATCGCCAGCAAGGCTTCCTTGATCTTGCGTGTGAACGAAACCTCGTTGGTCAAAAGGAAGTTCTTCGCCACCTGCTGAGTGATGGTGGATGCACCCTGCGGACGGCGGTTCGAACCATAATTCTGCGCATAGAGTACCACGGCGCGCGCCAGGCCCGTGAAGTCGATGCCGCCATGCTCGTAGAAATTCTTGTCCTCGGCTGCGAGGAAAGCGTTGATGACCTGCTTGGGAATCGCCTGAATCGGCAAATAGAGCCGACGCTCCTTGGAATACTCCCCCAGCAGCGCACCGTCGGCGGCATGGATGCGGGTCATCACCGGCGGCTCGTAGTCCTGCAACTGTGAATAGTCCGGCAAATCCTTGGAGTAATGCCAGATCATTCCCGCCACGCCGGCGACGCCGACAAGAAACACGATCGTTCCAGCCGCGAACAGAAAACCCATGAACCGCAAGAGCAATCGCATCGTCAATCCGTCTCGTTCTCTGCCGCGAGCTTTATTACAGGCTTGGGTACAGGCCGGTGGCCCGAAACTCAAGGTTCCGGCAAAACCACCCTCAGGCCGGAATCATAGCACTCCGGGCGCCATTTCGCGTGACCGAATTCATCATACTACGTGCAAATCTATAAGGCTGCCGCTGTGGCAAAACGAGGGCTCAATTCGAGGCCCCAGCCGAAACCACCCGCTTGCCGAAAAAGGCGTCTACCGCGGTGTTCACGGAACCGACGGTTTTCGACCGCCAGCCCTCCGAAACCAGATGTTGCAGATCGTCCTTGTTCGACACGTAACCCAGTTCAATCAGGACCGAGGGCACGTCGTGTGCCTTGAGCACCTTGAACCCCGCCGATTTGAGCGGATTTTTATGCATCCGGGCGACGCTTTTCATCTCGGTGAACAGGGTTTTTGCGAACCGGCTCGAAAACGCGCGGGTCTCGCGCTGGGTCAGATCGATCAGGATGTCGGCGACGTCGGTCGGCTCCTCGGTCAGATTGATCCCGGCGATGGCATCGGCCTTGTTTTCGGATTCGGCGAGCGCCGCGGC
>JAIERI010000212.1 GCA_019747015.1 Xanthobacteraceae bacterium | reverse complement strand
CGCCGTTTCTGCCGCGCGATCTTGTGGCGCGCCTGCATGCGGCGCGGCGCGCGCAGAACGCGCAAATCGCTGTGGCGGCGTCATCGGGGCGCTCGCACCATGTCATCGCGCTGTGGAGCGTTGAACTGCGCGAGGATCTGCGCCGCGCGCTCATGGTCGAAGGAATCCGGGAAGTGGGCCGCTGGATCGCGCGTTATCAGCCCGCAACGGCGGAATGGCCGGCCAAACCGTTCGATCCCTTCTTCAATGCCAACACGTTTGAAGATTTGACCGAGGCCGAACATATCGCCGCGCTGGATGGCGGGTGATTTGAAAGAGTGATTTGAAGGAATGATTTGAAATCGCCCCGAGCGGCGGCGAGGCAGAACGTATGTTTGCCCTATCCGCGCTTGGCGCGGAACACCACCGGCAGCGTGAAGCTCAATCCTTCATCGGCAATGAGCGGCGGCGGCGGCGGCACCGGATCGGACCGCTTCATCATCGACAGCGCGGCAGCATCGAACGACGGATCGCCCGATCCCTTCACGATGGTCGACGACAGAATGTGCCCGGTGCGGTCGATCATGAAATTGACCGTAATTTCCGCGTTCACCTGCGAGCGGTCGGCGGGATAGCGCTTGTGGCGATCAAGATGCGCGACAAGTTCTTTCTGCCAGGTGGTGCGGACGCGCTGTTTGCTGTCGCCGGTGCCCTGCACCAGCGTCACCGAGTGGTCGGACTGCTGCGCGACTTCGGAGGTCGGCACCGCGGTCGCCTCCGCGGCCACCGACTCGGTGGACTGAACGGCCTGCTGGGCGGCGACTTTCGGATCGTCTTCGGTCGGGTTCTTGGCGTTATTCTCCGACACCACACGGTCGGGATCTTCGCTCTCGACCGGCTTGTCCTGTGGCAGATCGGTTTTCTTCAAAACTTCCTTTTGCTGGATCACGGGCGGCGATGCCGCCGACGCCTCGGTGTCCGGGCCCGGCGGCAGATCGGTCGGCTCGGCGTGCGGCGCGGTCAGCTCCAACCCGATCTCAAGTCCCGCCGCGCCGAGGGCCTGGTCCGGATCATCCCCGGAGAAACTGCTGACGGCGAGCGCCACGCCGACGGCATGCAGCATGAATGCTCCGATCGCCGCGTACAACCAAAGGCGCTTGGCGGGATTTTTCCAGATGTCGGAAAGCATCATGGCGCCACCGCCGCGTTACGGCTTGACAGAGGGCAACGTTGCCGGCTGGCTTGTGTCCGGCACGCCTTCGAGCGCGACCAGAGCGACTTTCAGATAACCGCCGGTGCGCAACAATTCGAGCACATCCATCATGTCGCCATACGGCACCGCGCGGTCGGCGCGCAGGAAGATACGCCGGTCCTTGTTGCCGTCGGCCTGCCCGTCGAGCGTGCGCACAAGATCGACGCGCTTGACCGGCGTTTCGCCAATCGCCACCGCGAGATCCGACTTGATCGTCACGTAAGTCGGCTTGTCCGGCTTCTTTTGCGGGGTTGCCGTCGATGAAGGCAGATCGATCGGCAGATCGACAGTCGACAGCGGCGCCGCGACCATGAAGATGATCAGCAGGACCAGAATGACGTCGATGAACGGGGTGACGTTGATTTCGTGGGTCTCACCGAAATCGTCGTTATCGTCCACATCAGAGAAGGTGACGCCCATTGCCGTCTCCTTATTCCGCAGCGTGCGAGACCGGACCGCCCTGGACACGATCGAGATCGCGCGACAGCAGACGGCCGGTGGCGCCCGAAGCCTGGCTGACCATTTCAAGGTAACGTTTCGTCACGCGGGTGAAATGGTTGTAGATGATGACGGCCGGGATCGCCGCGACAAGGCCGAGCGCGGTCGCGAGCAGCGCTTCGGCGATGCCCGGCGCAACCACCGCAAGATTGGTGGTCTGCGATTTCGAAATGCCGATGAAGCTATTCATGATGCCCCACACCGTGCCGAACAGACCGACGAACGGCGCGGTCGCGCCGATGGTGGCCAGCAGGCCCATGCCGTGACGCATGCGGCGCGCTTCCTCCCGGGTGATTTCTGCAAAGCTCGATGCGGCACGCTCCTTGATGCCGGCCTCGCTGGCGACGCCGCTCGACAATTTTACTTCACGCGCCGCGGCCGCGATAAAATCCGCCAGCACGCTGCGCCGCGCTCCGAGAGCGACACGCGCTTCGGCAAGCGAGCGTGATTCAGCAATGGACGCCAGCGCACCCGAGAGACGGCGCTGCGCGGCAAACTGCTCGCGCCCCTTCGCAAAGCAGACGGTCCAGGTGACAAGCGAGGCAAACGCCAGACCGATCATCACAGCTTTCACGATGATGTCGGCGGACAGGAACATCGACCATGGCGACAGATCGTGCACGGACGGCAGGGTCGATTTCAACGCGCGGCCGGTGCCGTCGGTGGTGCCGAGCGTGGTCTCGGACGCGGCCGGAGCTGCGGCCGGCTGGGTGGGCGCGGGCGAAGCCACCGCTGCAGGCTGAGTGGCTGCGGGAGTTTTCTGCTGCGCCGATACCGGCGAGGCGGCCGCAAGAGCCACAATAACAAGACAGGCCGCAGAGGCAGCCAACACGCGCAAGGTTTTCATACTTCGGCCCAGTAGCGGATAAGGTTATGATAGATACCGGTCAATTTGACCGTTTCAGGGTCGCGGCACCTTGGCCTTTCGACAACTCCGTGAAAGCCGTATCGAGATCAAAGATCAGGTTACGTCCATGGCCATCGCGTATCATGCTCTGGAACCGGAAGAAAGCTGCAACCCCCGTCCGAATAAGCCATTTGGCATGCAACGGATCACAATCGCTCCAAACGACTTTAAATTCATTCTAAACTGGACGGCGAATGGATAAATTCGAGCCTCTTACCTCAATGGACGCTGCCTCCGCCGACATCAACGAAGATTACCAGTCGTCGCTGGACGCGCTCGCGCGTGACGGCAGGCTGCGCAGCCTCTCTCCCCGCGCCGGGCTTGATTTCTCCTCCAATGACTATCTCGCCCTTGCCGGCGCGCCGCGCATGAAAAAGGCCGTGATCGCCGCGATCGAAGCCGGCACGCCGATCGGCGCGGGCGGATCGCGGCTGCTGCGCGGCAACTGCGAGGAGCATGAGAGGTTGGAGCGCGAAGCCGCTGGCTTTTTCGCCGCGCAGAGCGCGCTGTTCTTCACCAGCGGATACGCCGCCAATTTCGCCGTGCTGGCGACGCTGCCACAGCGCGGCGATCTGATCGTGATGGATGCGCTGGTTCATGCCTCGATCCGCGAGGGCGCCAATGCCAGCCGCGCCGAAAAACGCGAAAGCGCACATAACGACGCCAGCGCGGCCGAGGCCGTTATTCGCCAATGGCGTTCGGACGGCGGCAAGGGCCGGCCCTGGATCGTGGTCGAGAGCATCTACAGCATGGACGGCGATATCGCGCCGCTCGAAGATTTGCTCGCGGTCGCCGACCGGCACGATGGATTCCTGATGGTGGACGAAGCCCACGCCACCGGCGTCTACGGCGAACAGGGACGCGGCCTCGCCGCCACGTTTGAGGGGCACGCCAATCTCGTCGTGGTCCACACCTGCGGCAAGGCGCTCGGCGCCGCCGGCGCGCTGGTGACGATGACGTCGGTCTTGCGCGATTACATCGTCAACCGCAGCCGTCCCTTCATCTTCGCGACCGCGCCCTCACCCTTGATGGCGGTCGCGGTGTCGGAAGCGCTCAGGATTTTGCAGGACGAGCCGGAGCGGCAGCAGCGCCTGGCAAGACTGGTCGCTTTCGCCAGCGCCGAGATCGCCGCACGCGGCTGGCGCGCCTCCAGATCGCAGATCGTACCTTATATTGTCGGCAAGAATGCCCGCACCATGTCGCTCGCGGCTGCGTTGCAGACACGTGGCTTCGACATTCGCGGCATTCGCCCGCCGACCGTGCCGGCCGGCACCGCGCGGCTCCGCATCTCGCTTACCTTGAATGTCGGCGAGGACGATGTGCGGGCGATGCTGGACGCACTTTCGGACGAAGCGGCGAGGATTACGTAATGAACCGGCGCATTGTCGTGACCGGCACCGACACCGATGTCGGCAAGACCGTGTTCGCGGCAGGGCTCGCCGATTTCATTGGCGCGGATTACTGGAAACCCGTTCAGGCCGGACTCGCGCTTGAGACGGATTCGCAAATGGTCATGCGACTCGGCGGATTGAGCGCCGAGTGTATCGTGCCGGAACGCTATCGCCTCACCACGCCGGCCTCGCCGCATTTTGCTGCCGAGATCGACGGCATTCACATCGATCCGGATGCGCTGACGCCGCCCGACACGCCGCGCCCGCTGGTGATCGAGGGCGCGGGCGGGCTGATGGTGCCGCTTACGCGCACCACGCTCAATATCGACCTGTTCGCGCGCTGGCGGCTTCCGGTAGTGCTGTGCGCGCGGACCGCGCTCGGCACCATCAACCACTCTCTACTATCCATCGAAGCACTAAGGACGCGCGGCATCGATATGCTCGGCATGGCCTTCATCGGCGAGGAAAACACCGACAGCGAGAACACGATTTGCGACATCGGACAGGTGCGCCACCTCGGACGATTGCCGCATCTTGCGCCGCTGTCGCGCGAGACGTTGCGCTTGGCGTTCAAAAGCGCGTTCAGCGCAGGCGATTTCCAATGACGGATTCCAAGTCACCGATCTGGCATCCCTTCACCCAGCACGCACTGCACGGCGGGATGACCATGATCGCGCGCGCGCAGGGCGCCTATCTGTATACGCCGGATGGCCGCCGCATCATCGATGCGATCTCGTCATGGTGGGTGGTCACGCATGGCCACTGCCATCCCGAAATTGTGCACGCCATCCAAAAGCAGGCGCAAACCCTCAACCAGATCATTTTCGCCGGTCAGACGCACGAAGCCGCCGAGGATGTCGCCGCGCGGCTGCTAAAACTGACGCCGCCCAACCTGAAGCACGTGTTCTTTTCCGACAGCGGTTCGACCAGCGTCGAGGTCGCGCTGAAAATGGCGCTCGGCTACTGGCGCAATGTCGGCGAGGCGCGCACGCGCATCGTGGCGATGGAGCATGGCTATCACGGCGACACCGTCGGCACGATGTCGGTCGGCGCACGCGGCGTGTTCAACGCCGCCTATGAGCCGCTGCTGTTCGACGTCGCCCGCGTGCCCTTTCCCCGCACCGGCCGCGAACAGCAGACGTTCGATGCGCTGGAAGCCACGTGCCGCAATGATAAGACGGCTGCCTTCATCGTCGAACCGCTGGTTCTCGGCGCGGGCGGGATGCTGATGTATCCGGCCTCAAGCCTGAAAGAAATGAAACGCATTTGCGAGGCGCACGATGTGCTGTTCATTGCTGACGAGGTGATGACCGGATGGGGCCGCACCGGGACGCTGTTCGCCTGCGAACAGGCAGACATCGCGCCGGACATTGTTTGCTATTCGAAAGGTCTGACCGGCGGTTCGCTGCCGCTCGCGGTGACGCTGTGCAGTGCCAGGATTTTCGACGCGCATTATTCAAAGGACCGCGCCAAGACCTTCTTTCACTCAAGCTCCTACACGGCGAACCCTGTGGCCTGCGCCGCAGCGGCAGCCAATCTGAAACTGTGGGAGAATGAGAACGTCCAGTGGCATCTGGCCGACGTCGTGGCGATGCAGGAGAAAGCCATCGCCCAATTCCGCGACGACAAACGCTTCGAGAACGTCCGGCGCACCGGGACCATCACCGCGATCGACCTGAAAGTGAATGATGCGGGCTATCTCGCAAATATCGGCCCAAAACTTCAGGCGTTCTTTGCAAGCCGCGATGTGCTGCTGCGCCCGCTCGGCAACACCATCTACGTGATGCCGCCCTATTGCGTGACGCAGGATGATATCGACGCGATCTACGCGGCCATCGACGAGGCGGCAACGAGCGCCGCCTAGCAATGGTGGGTGGCTTACGCGGCCCGCACTGTATCGAGAAATCTGGCCACTTCGGTTTTCAACCGCTTGTTCTCGTTCGACAGCATCTGCGCCGCCGACAAAACCTGCGATGACGCCGAACCGGTTTCGCCGGCTCCGCGATGCACATCGGCGATGCTTGTCGCCACGCGTGTTGTGCCGACCGCGGCCTGCTGAACGTTGAGAGCGATCTCACGAGTGGCCGCGCCCTGCTCTTCCACGGACGCCGCGATCGCCGAAGCGATTTCCGAGACCTGCGCGATGGTGCCACTGATTTCCTTGATAGCAGAAACGGATTCCTCCGTGGCCGCCTGCATGGCCGCGATCTGCTCGCTGATCTCGTGGGTCGCATTGGTGGTCTGCGCGGCGAGAGCCTTGACCTCCTGCGCCACGATGGCGAATCCGCGGCCTGCCTCGCCGGCGCGTGCCGCCTCGATGGTCGCATTCAGCGCGAGCAGGTTGGTCTGGCCCGCGATGGTCGAAATCAGCATCGTGACATCCCCAATTCGGCTCGCCGCGAGGGACAACTGCGCCATGCGCGCGTCGGTGCGTTCGGCCTGGGCAACGGCCTCGGAAGCGATCTTATTGGAATCGTGCACCTGCCGTCCGATCTCGTTGACGGAGGCGGCCATTTCCTCAGTAGCGGAGGCCACCGACTGCACGTTGCTCGAAGTCTCTTCAGAGGCTGTCGCGACCACGGCGCTGAGGTCCTGCGTCGCGACGCTGCTGCGCGTCAGCACGATCGCGGAATTTTCCAGATCGCTCGATGCAGAATTGACGTGTTCGATGATGTCGCCGACGGCGGCTTCGAACCGCTGCGCCAGATCGTGAAGCTCAGTCTTGCGCGCCTGCGCCAGTTCGCGCGCCTTGGATTCGCGCTCCGCCAGCTCCCGCTCGGCCTTGGCAACCGCCTGAATTTTGAATTCCTCCACCGCGCGCGCCATCTGGCCGACTTCGTCGCCGCGATCGAGGCCGGGAAGCTGAACCGAAAAATCGCCGACCGCCAGGCGGCGCATCGCGGCCGACATCGCGACGACCGGGCGCGATATGCCGCGGCCGACAATGAAGGAGAACATGACGCCGAGGATGGCGACAATGGCCAGCACGATTTCGAGGGTCAACTGCTGCTGTTCGAGGCGCATCTGCGAGCGCGCGATTTCAAGATTGCGGCCGTCGACACTGTCGGTGATCAGGTCGTCCGTCAGTTGCTCGACCTGTTTGAACTGACGCTCGGCGCCCATGATAAATTGCAGGCCGGTGCCCGAATCATCGGTCATCTCGATGGCGGTCTTGGATTGCTTGACATAACCGAGAACCTTGGCCTTCAATTTCCCAAGGACATCCGGCTTGACGCCGCCGCTCGCTTCCAGCGCATCCATGGCCTCTGCAACTTTCGCTGCCGAGGCCGACGCGTCTTTTGCAAACCTCTGGATCTTCTGATCGTCTTTCTCGCTCGCCGCGGTGGCGGCGAGACGATACATGTTCGCATGCGCCGTCCACAACGAAGCGGTCAGATCGTTCGCCAGTTCAGAGCGCCGCATCGGTCCGGAAATCAGATCGGCGGCGCTCTGTTGGTTGGTTTGCAGCGTCTGCAGAAAGTAGATGCCGAGCCCGACAAGAGCCACAACAAGGAAGCCTGGCCCCAATTGCACTTTCCAGGACAAGCCGAGATTCTTGATCCAGCCGAACATACCCACTCCTTACACGTGCTTCTAACGATGACCGTTCAGGAGGGTCTTATTTGTAAACGCCTGCGCAGATAGAGGTATTGTCGAGCTTCTGGCAATACATCTGCTTCGGCTCGACCTTCTTGGTCGTCGGATTGACGAACTTGTAGTCCTGCCAGAAGCCGTTCGGCTCCTTGTTCGTCATCTCGATACGTTCCTTGATGTAGGGCTTACCGTCGACGTCCTGCGCGTCCAGCATATCCTTGCCGATCAGTTTTTCGTTGGCACCGTGCGCAAGCACCTTGCCATCCAGGCTGTAGACGACGACGTACAAATCACGATCCACGAACTGGCCGGTCTTGTTGTCGAATTCGGCATACGACTTGTCCGCACCATTGGCCTTCACGAAAGCCATTGCCTTTTTGACCATGGCGATGGCCTGGTCCGGTGTAGCACCATCGCCCGCGAAAACAGCGCTACCCAGCATGATGGTTGCCGCAGCAGCGACGGCGATTTTGGAAGTCCAATTTTTCACGTCTCTTCCCCCAATTGCTTGCATGCGGTCGAATGCCGCGCTTTGAGAGAAGTCTCATAAAATAGAAAATCTTCCGTTAATATAATACCGACGCGACATGCCACCTCGCCTGAAATGGCGTGCCGGACGCCTTTCAGACGCGATCAGGCTCTCAGACGTGATCGGTCTCGGGACCGTCAATCGGGGAAATTGGTGCCGGCGGAGACCGGCGCCCATTTCAGGATTTCGGCCTGCAATGCGCCGAGCTTGGCCCCGACGAAATTCAGCGCATCGTGTCCCAGTAGCAGATGCAGCGGCGGCTCCGGCGATTCCACAGCAAAGATGATCGCCTCGGCGGCCTTCTGCGGATCGCCCTTCTGTTTGCCGTTGCGCTGCTCCAGCGATTTGCGGAAGGCGCCCGCGGACTCCTCATAATCCGCGATCGGGTTGTCGGTATGGGCCATCGAGCGTCCCGCCCAATCGGTGCGGAACGAGCCGGGCTCGACGATGGTCACCTTGATGCCGAGATGCTTGACCTCTTTCGCCAGCGCCTCGGAGATTCCCTCAAGCGCGAACTTGCTGCCGTTATAGATACCGACGCCGGGGAATGTCGCCAGACCCCCCATCGAGGTGATGTTGACGATGTGGCCGGCACGGCGCTTGCGCATGAACGGCAGCACCGCCTGAATGACAGCGACCGCGCCGAACACATTGACCTCGAACTGCTGGCGGACCTGCGCCATGGTCACTTCCTCGACCGCGCCTTCCAGACCGTAACCGGCATTGTTGACGACGACGTCGATCGCACCGACTTTTCCCTCGACCTCGCCGACGCCCCGCTTGACCGCGTCCTCATCGGTGACATCCATCAGCACGCCGAAAGCATGGCCGGGTTTGAGTTTCTCGAATGCGGCCTTCGCCTCGGCGTTGCGCACGGTCCCGGCAACCTTGTTGCCCTTGCGCAGAAGGGCTTCCGCCAGTGCACGGCCGAAACCGCTGCTGACGCCTGTAATGAACCAAATCGACATATCTTGTTCTCCAGAGCGAAGCCTACCCGGCAATCGATACCGGCAAATATTTCGCGTAAGCATGCGGCGGAGTCATCCGCCATTGATAAGATGGCGCGCCGTCCCGCCAAAACAACGATACGATCAAAAAAGTTGCGGCTTTCATCGGCGCGTGCATAACGGCGTTGTGAAAGCCGGGACATTGACCGGCATAAAAGCATTTCTGCTATTCGTGCGGCATTCGATTCAAAGCGCGGGCGGATCGTGTAAGAAGGCCTTCCGGCCGCCGCGTAATTCTCACGCATAATCATTGGTCCAGAGGAATTCATGGAATACGTCAATTTCGGAAACACGGGTCTTAAGGTCTCCCGGCTCTGGCTCGGCTGCATGACATATGGAATTCCCGATCGCGGCAACCATGCGTGGACACTGCCGGAGGATCAAAGCCGCCCGCTCATCAAGCAGGCGCTCGATCTCGGCATCAACGTGTTCGACACCGCCAATAGCTATTCGGATGGCACATCGGAAGAAATCCTCGGCCGCGCGCTGAAGGACTTCACCCGCCGCGACGAGATCGTCATCACCACGAAAGTCTTCATGCGGATGCGGCCGGACGCCAACGGCGCGGGATTGTCGCGCAAGGCGATCTTCACCGAGATCGACAACAGCCTGCGGCGGCTCGGCACCGATTATGTCGACGTTTATCAGACCCATCGCTGGGATTATGACACGCCGATCGAGGAAACCATGGAGGCGCTGCACGACGTGGTGAAGGCGGGCAAGGCCCGTTACATCGGCGCGTCCTCGATGTATGCATGGCAATTTTCCAAGGCCCTCTACACCTCACGCATGAACGGCTGGACCGAATTCGCCAGCATGCAGGATCATCTTAATTTGCTTTACCGCGAGGAAGAGCGCGAGATGCTGCCGCTGTGCGCCGACCAGAACATCGCGGTGGTGCCGTGGAGTCCGCTGGCGCGCGGCCGTCTCACCCGCGACTGGGACGAGACCAGCGCGCGGCAGCAGACGGATGCCTTTCTCAAGACGCTCTACCAGAAGACCGCCGATTCAGACCGCCGCATCGTGGAGGAAGTCGCCCGCATCGCCAAGGCGCGCGGCGTGTCGCGTGCAACTGTCGGGCTGGCCTGGGTTGCGCAAAAACCGCAAGTCACCGCTCCGATCATCGGCGCGGCGAAACCAAATCATCTGACCGACGCGGTTGCTGCCTTGTCGCTGAATTTGACGGCCGAGGAAATCGCGGCGCTCGAGGCACCCTATGTGCCGCACGGTGTCGAGGGACATCAATGAGCTGACACAGCGACGGCGGCGCTCCCGCTCAAGAATAACTCCCAAAAGTTCGCACGACGGAAATAAGACACTCATTTTAATTGAGTTTTTTACTCAACACAAAATTGTTCCTCGACCTGGAACCGTTCCAGGTTATTCTCGTTGTGACCAAACGCCGCAACATCGCCGGTTGTTCAACCGGCTGGCGGCATCTGGGCATGTGGAATTCGGGGCACACGGATGAGAAGCAGTAGCTTTGACCTCTCGCGCCGTTCACTACTTGCGTCCGCCGCCGCCATCTTTGTTACCAGCAACGCATTCGCCCGAACCATCACAAGAGAATTGCCTTGGGAGCCGGGAACCGCACAACCGCCGATTCCCGCGCGGCCCGGCCCGTGGATGTTCTTCACCGCCGATGAAGCCGCTACCATCGAAGCCGCCGTCAATCGTTTGATCCCGCCCGACGAACGCGGCGTCGGCGGCAAGGACG
The DNA here is from genome assembly GCA_019747015.1 of Xanthobacteraceae bacterium. Taxonomy (GTDB): domain Bacteria; phylum Pseudomonadota; class Alphaproteobacteria; order Rhizobiales; family Xanthobacteraceae; genus Afipia. The sequence continues at coordinate 14,939 of JAIERI010000212.1, read as the reverse complement.
CCGGATGCGCGGTATTCATCGACCGCCAATTGGCTGGACCTTACGGCCGCGACGCCGGGCTTTATACAAGGCCGCCTTTCATGCCGGGCCTGCCGACCCAAGGCTATCAATCCGAAACAACCTCAGGCGGACGCTATCGCGCTGCTCTCAAAGCGCTCGCCGATTACGTCGCGTCGGAATTCGGCGGCAAATCATTCGCGCAACTTGCACCCGCCGATCAGGACAAGGTCCTCTCGGGTTTGGAGACCGGCAAGATCGAGTTGAAGGACGTTAAAGCCGCGGCATTTTTTGCGCTCCTTCTGCAAAACACGCAGGAAGGATTTTTCGCCGACCCGATTTACGGCGGCAATCGCGACATGGCCGGCTGGCGGATGATTGGTTTTCCCGGCGCGCGTTACGATTACCGCGACTGGATCGAACGCTACAACGAACCCTACCCTTTACCCCCTGTCAGCATCATGGGCCGGTCCGAATGGACGGCCGGGAGTCAGTAATGGCGCGCAAACTCCCTCCCAAAGACGTCGTGATTATCGGTCTTGGCTGGACCGGTTCGATCCTCGCGTACGAGCTTTGCAAGCAGGGACTCGATGTTGTCGCCATCGAGCGCGGACCATGGCGCGATACCGCCACCGATTTTCCGCCCTCGCTGGCTCAGGATGAATTGCGATATGGCGTGAGACTCGATCTGTTTCTCCGGCCGCAGCAGGAAACGCTTACCTTCCGCAACAATGTCAGCCAGACCGCGCTTCCGCTGCGCAGTTTCATCGGCTTCCTTCCCGGAAATGGTGTCGGCGGAGCCGGCGTGCACTGGAACGGCCAAACCTGGCGTTTTCTGCCGACCGATTTCAAGCTTCGCAGTCATCTCGAGCAGCGTTACGGCAAGAAGATGTTGCCGGATGACATGACGATTCAGGATTGGCCAGTTAGCTACGATGAACTTGAGCCCTATTACGACCGCTTCGAAAAGCTCTGCGGGACATCCGGCAAAGCTGGAAACCTGCGCGGACAGATTCAGGACGGCGGTAATCCCTTCGAAGGCTGGCGGTCGTCGGAATACCCGACTCCTCCGACAAAGCAGGGTTACGCGAATATGCTTTTCGCGGAGGCTGCAAAGAAGTTGGGCCTCAAGCCGTTTCCGCAACCGGCGTCGAATTTAAGTCAGGCCTATACCAACCCGCTTGGCGTAAAACTCGGCGAATGTACCTATTGCGGTTTTTGCGAACGCTTCGGTTGCGGCAACTATTCCAAATCCAGCCCGCAGACCTGCGTCCTGCCGGCATTGATGCGATTTCCGAATTTTTCCGCTCAGACCGAATCCGAAGTCACCAAGATCAATCTCGACTCAACCGGCAAGCTCGCCACCGGCGTGACCTATGTTGATACCTCAGGCGAGGAATACGAGCAGCCGGCGAATCTCGTTCTGCTTTGCGCGTTCTCGCTGTTCAACGTGCGCATGATGCTGCTTTCCGGCATCGGCAAGCCATACGATCCTCAGACCGGTCAGGGCGTCGTCGGACGAAACTACGCCTACCAGATCACGTCAGGCGTTTCGTTGATATTGAAGGACAAGATTCTCAATCCGTTCATGGCCAGCGGTGCGAACGGAATGATCGTCGACGACTATGACGGCGACAATTTCGATCATTCAGGCCTAGGTTTTGTCGGCGGCGGCTATATCGGCGCCCACCAGACGAATGCGCGCCCGATCCTCACGACTCCGGTCCCGAAAGGCACGCCGAAATGGGGATCGCAATGGAAGAAGGCGGTCGCTGAAACCTATCAGAACGCCACCAATCTGGCGACGCACGGCAGCTCCTACAGCTACAAGGACTGCTATCTCGATCTCGATCCGACCTACAAGGATCCGCTCGGCCGCCCGCTGATGCGGATGACATTCGATTTCCACGACAACGAACTGAAAATGTCGGCGTATTTGACCGACAAGCTCGCTGAGATCGGACGGGCGATGAATCCGTCGGAAATCAGCCCGTCATACCGCAAGGGCCCATACACGGTCACGTCCTACCAGACCACGCACAACACCGGCGGCACGGTGATGGGCAACGATCCGGCGACCAGCGTGCTGAACAAGTATTGCCAGAGCTGGGACGTTCACAACGTCTTCGTGCCCGGCGGCGCGTCGGTGTTTCCGCAGAACCACGGCTACAATCCGACCGACACCGTCGGTGCGCTCGCCTACTGGACGGCGGACGCAATCAAGGACCGCTATCTGAAAAATCCCGGACCACTGGGCTAGGAGATGATGATGCGCTCGTCTCTTGCAACAACCGCCGTCCTCGTTGCACTGACCGGCGCGGCTTCCGCGCAGGATCTGCAAAACTCCGACCGCATCGCGCGCGGGCGTTATCTTGCGGTGCTGAGCGATTGCTCGGGCTGTCACACCGCGCCGGGCGGACAATCTTTTGCCGGTGGGCTTGCGCTGGATACGCCGTTCGGAAAAATCCTGGCGCCGAACATCACGCCGGATAGCGACACCGGAATCGGTAAATGGACTGACGACGAATTCATCTCGGCGGTGCGCGAGGGCCGCGGGCATGGCGGCGAGAGACTTTATCCCGCGATGCCCTACCCCGCCTATACAAAACTGAGCGACGAGGACGCGCGCGACCTGCGGGCCTATTTCGCCACCGTCGCGCCGGTGAAGAACGAGGTGATCGCCAACCAGCTGCCATTTCCGTTCAACATCCGCACCTCGCTGCTGGTCTGGAACGCGCTCAATTTCTCCTCGGGCCGCTTTCAGCCCAATCCACAAAAATCCGCGGAGTGGAATCGCGGCGCATATATCGTGCAGGGACCGGCGCATTGCGGCACCTGCCATACGCCGAAGACGATCCTCGGCGGCGATAAAAACGACGCGCCGCTTGACGGCGCAACACTCCAGGGCTGGTTCGCGCCGAACATCACCACCAATTCGCAAAAAGGAATTGGCGGCTGGTCGAAGGACGAGCTCGTTCAGTATTTGAAGACCGGAGCAAATGCGTGGACGCTGGCGTCCGGCCCGATGGCTGAAGCGGTGACGCATTCAACCTCGCAGATGAGCGATGACGACGTCGCGGCCATCGCGACTTACCTAAAGGACAGCGGCACCGGCAGCACCTCCACCAAGCCGGCACCAATTGCCGCGAGCGACCCGGCGATGAAGGCGGGAGCCGCCATTTATAAAGACAGTTGCGCGGCCTGCCACAAGGACAGCGGCATGGGCGAGAGCAATCTGTTCCCGCGCCTTGCCGGCAGCGCGCTGGTGCAATCCGACAATCCCATCACGCTGACGCGCGTTGTGCTTCACGGCACCCGCGCGGCTTCCACCGATGGCGCACCGACCGCACCCGCTATGCCGGCCTTCGACTGGCGGCTGAATGACGCGCAGGCAGCGGCGGTCGTCACTTACATCCGCAATAGCTGGGGCAATGCCGCCGCGGCGGTGCTGCCCAGCGACATCGCGACCCAGCGCGCGTCACTGGCGAAAGCGCCGTAACTGTCGAAAGATCAGGGCTTCAGCGCCTTCTCGTGCTGCGCCAGACCAACGGCTTTATAATCGTAGGTCGGGAAGAACTCGGTGCGGTAGGCACCCCATGCCGTGTCTTCCAGAACGCGGTTGATCTCGCGAATGCGCGTGGCCGGCAGCTTCAGTACGATGATCTGCCCGATGCCCATCACCACATTCCAGCTCAGCACCTCGACACCGGCCGGCGGAAACGCCTTGTAGAAGCCCTGCTTCTCAAGCTGCGCGTTGAGTTCGCCGAGCGGGCGCGACTGATCGTGCTTGAGGAAGACGGTGAGGATCAGGGCATTGTCGTCGGTCGCGGAGGCGGTATTGGCCGCCGGCGCAGCGACCTGCGCGAATGCGCTACTAAGCGGCGATATGGCGAGTGCGAGGACAAGCATCGGCGCAAACACGCGCCGCGAAAAATACGATGTCATGAGATCACTCCCAAATCATTCCAGGTAATGGCGGGTTATCTCTATCAATGCCGATGTCCCCGGCGAGCGCGATAAGGCCGCACCGGCGCGTAATAACGGGGCCGGTATTGTCGCGATTCATTCAAACGTCGGTCATATCCCGGATTGACTTCCACGGTCGGCGGCACTGCGAAAGCAGGCGCGGCGATCAAAAACGTGACTACCGCAACCGCGCAAAGAACGAAAATCGAGCCAAAGGTTTTCATGACAGAGCTCCGGTGACAATCATGGTCAACGCCAGACCATAATGGGTGTTCCGGTGCATCTTGTCAGAATGGCCCTGTCAGTGCGAGGGCTGCACCGCCTCCGCCACCGTGGCTTCGCCATGCTGTGTCAGCGGGCGATTGCCGCTGAGCGCGCGTAGCACGACATAGAACACCGGCGTGAAGAAAATGCCGAACGCGGTGACGCCGATCATGCCGGAGAACACCGCGATGCCCATGGCATGGCGCATTTCCGAGCCGGCGCCCGTTGATGTGACAAGCGGTAGCACGCCCATGATGAAGGCCAGCGAGGTCATCAGGATCGGCCGCAGACGAAGCCGGCTGGCCTCGATCGCTGCCTGAACCGGCGTTCTCCCGGCGAATTCAAGTTCGCGCGCGAATTCAACGATCAAAATGGCGTTCTTGGCCGACAGTCCGACCAGCACGATCAGGCCGATCTGGGTGAACACATTGTTGTCGCTACCGGACAGGAAAACACCAGTCATCGCCGCCAGCAGGCCCATCGGCACGATCATGATGATTGAGAGCGGCAGCATCAGGCTTTCATACTGCGCGGCCAGCACGAGGAAGACCAGAAACAGCGAGATCGGGAAAACATAGATCGAGGAATTACCCGCGATGATTTCCTGATAGGTCAGTTCGGTCCACTCAAAGCCGATTCCTTTGGGGAAGACCTCAGCGGCGATACGGCTCACGGCCGCCTGCGCCTGCCCCGTCGAATAGCCGGGCGCCGCGCCACCATTCACGTCGGCAGTGAGGAAGCCGTTGTAACGCATCGCACGCTCGGGGCCCGCGCTCTGCTTCACCCGCAACAGCACCGACAGCGGTATCATCTCGCCGCTGTTGGAGCGCACCTTGAGCACGCCGATATCCTCGGCGCGGGCACGAAACTTCGAGTCGGCCTGCACGCGCACGGAATAGGTGCGGCCGAACTTGTTGAAGTCGTTGACATAGAGCGAGCCGAGATAGATCTGCATGGTGTCGAACACGCTCGTCACCGGCACATTCAACTGACGCGCACGGGTGCGGTCTATGTCGGCGTAAAGCTGCGGCGTGTTGACCTGATAGCTCGAGAACAGGCCCGCGAGTTCGGGCGTCGTTGCCGCCTTGCCGAGGAAGGCCTTGGTCGCATCGTTGAGCGCGTTATAGCCGGCGCCGGTGCGATCTTCGATCTGCAATTTGAATCCGCCGATGGTGCCGAGACCCTGTACCGGCGGCGGCGGGAAGATCGCGATGAAGGCCTCCTGAATCGCGGCGAACTTCTGGTTGAGCTGCATGGCGATGGCGGGACCACTCAATTCCCTAGACTTGCGCTTGTCGAACTCGTCGAGGCCGACGAACACGATTCCGGCATTCGACGAGTTGGTGAATCCGTTGATCGACAGACCGGGAAACGCGATGGAGTTCTGCACGCCCGGTTGCTGAAGCGCGATCTCGCCCATGCGGCGGATCACCTCCTCGGTGCGATCCAGTGTCGCACCGTCGGGCAATTGCGCGAAGCCGACGAGATATTGCTTGTCCTGTCCGGGCACGAAACCGCCGGGCACGATCCTGAACAGCACCACGGTGACCGCGATCAGCGCGGCATAGAGGCCAAGCACCATGCTCCGGCGTGAGATCACGCTGCCGACGCTGCTGCTGTAAGCCTGCGAACTGCGGTTGAAGAATTTGTTGAACCGGCTGAAGAACCAGCCGAGATATCTGTCCATCACCCGCGTCAGGCGGTCTTTCGGCGCATCGTGGCCCTTGAGCAGCAGCGCGGCGAGTGCCGGCGACAGCGTCAGCGAGTTGAACGCGGAGATCACGGTCGAGATCGCAACCGTGAGCGCGAACTGCTTGTAGAACTGTCCCGTCAAACCCGTGATGAAGGCCAGCGGCACGAACACGGCGATCAGAACAAGCGCGATGGCGATGATCGGTCCCGTCACCTCGCGCATCGCCTGATAGGCGGCGTCCTTCGGCGACAGGCCATGCTCAATGTTGCGCTCGACGTTCTCGACCACGACGATGGCGTCATCGACCACGATGCCGATCGCGAGTACGAGACCGAACAGGCTGAGCGCGTTGATGGAGAATCCGAACAGGTACATCACAGAGAACGTGCCAACTATCGACACCGGCACCGCGATCAGCGGAATGATCGAGGCGCGCCATGTTTGCAGGAACAGGATGACGACGAGCACCACCAGCGCCACCGCCTCCAGCAGCGTATGGATCACCGCCTCGATGGACGCGCGCACAAACTGCGTAGGGTCATAGACGATGTTGTAGGTCATGCCTTCCGGCATGTTTTCGGCCAGCTCCGCCATGGTCTTGCGCACGTTGTCGGAAATCTGGATGGCATTGGAGCCGGGCGACTGGAAAATCGGGATCGCGACGGCGGACTTGTTGTTGAGCAGCGAGCGCAGCGAATAATCTGCGGCGCCAAGCTCTAGCCGCGCCACGTCGCGCAGCCGCGTGATTTCGCCATTGGCGCCGGTCTTGACGATAATGTCGCCGAATTCGTCCTCGTCCTGTAAACGGCCCTGTGCATTAACCGACAGCTGCAGATCGAGGCCGGGCTCGTTCGGCGATCCGCCGACCACGCCGGCTGCCGCCTGCACGTTCTGTTCCTGAATGGAACGCACCACGTCGCTCGCGGCAAGGCCACGCTCGGCGACCTTCTGCGGATCGAGCCACACCCGCATGGAATAGTCGCCCGAGCCGAACAGCTGCACGTCGCCGACGCCCTGAATGCGCGCGAGGCGGTCCTTGACGTTCAGCACCGCGTAGTTGCGCAGATACTTCATGTCGTAACGGTCGTTCGGCGATAGCAGATGCACCACCATCGTCAGATCTGGCGAGCTTTTGACGGTGGTGATGCCGAGGGTACGCACCTCCTGCGGCAGACGCGGCTCGGCCTGCGACACGCGGTTCTGAACCAGCTGCTGCGCCTTGTCGGGATCGGTGCCGAGACGGAAGGTAACGTTAAGGGTCATCAGGCCGTCGGTCGTTGCCTGGCTGCTCATATAGAGCATGTTCTCGACGCCGTTGATCTGCTCTTCAATGGGCGTCGCCACCGTCTCGGCGATCACCTTCGGATTCGCGCCGGGATATTGCGCGCGGACCACCACCGTCGGCGGCGCGACTTCCGGATATTCCGAAATCGGCAGCGCCGGAATCGACAGCAGGCCGGCGAGGAAAATCAGTGTCGACAACACGCCTGCGAATATGGGGCGGTCGATGAAGAACCTTGAAATATTCATATCGTGATCTCGTGTCGAATAAGCGAGCCTCCGCGCCCGGACGGCGCGAAGATATCTGCGTGACAGGTTTTATTTTACGCGCGGCGTCAGTCCGCGGACTAGTTCGCGTCCATGGCAACCGTCTGCGGCGCGATGGTTGCGCCCGGACGCACACGCTGCAAACCTTTCACCACGATGCGCTCACCGACCTTGAGACCGCTCGACACCACGCGCTGTCCATCGACCGAGGCGCCAAGACCGATTTCACGATACTCCGCCTTGTTGTCGTCACTCACGACCATCACGAACTTCTTGTTCTGGTCGGTGCCGACCGCGCGCTCGCTGATGGTCATGGCCCGCGCGGTGCGGGGCTGGCCCATCAGCAGACGGACGAACTGTCCCGGAATCAGGCGGCCATCGGCGTTGTCGAACACAGCTCGAACCCGCACAGTGCCGGAACGGGAATCGACCTGATTGTCGATGAGTTGCATCTGACCCTCGTAAGGCGTGCCATCGCTGGTCGAGGTGCCCATCTTCACCGGAATGCGACCGGTCTTCGCGGCGGCAGCGTCATTGCCCAGGGCTTCGAGCGCGCGCAGCACGACCTGTTCGTCGGCATTGAAGCTTGCATAGATCGGCGAGGTTGAGACGATGGTCGTCAGCAAAGGCGAGCCCGGGCCGGCCGCGATCAGATTGCCGTCCGTGATCTCGCGCTTGCCGACACGGCCCGAGATCGGCGCGCGCACCTCGGTATAGCCGAGATTGAGCTGCGCGGTTTTCAGCATCGCCTGTGCAGCCTTCAGATTCGCGTCCGCTTCGCGGTAGGCGTTGATGCGGTTGTCCTGATCGCGCAGCGAAATCGTCTGCGAGCCGGTCAGTTGCTGACCGCGCTCGTAATCGGCTTTGGTAAAGACCAGCTTGGATTGTGCGGCGGCGACCTGCGCCTCGGCGCGCGCGACATCGGCGGCATAGAGATCTGGATCGATCACGACAAGGATGTCGTCCTTCTGCACCATCGCGCCTTCGCGGAAACGGACCTCCTTGATGGCGCCGGCAACGCGCGAACGGACCTCGACCTGTTCGACAGCTTCAAGGCGGCCCGAGAATTCATCCCACACTGCCGTGTCACGCTCTTCGACGGTCGCGACCGATGCCGGGACCGGTCCCATCGCCGCCTTGGCCGCATCGGCCTGCGCCCGGCTGCCCGACCATGTGAAAAGCGCCACGCCCGCAGCCGCCACCAGCAAAAGCGCGCCCGACACCAGCAGGCGGTGCTTGCTCAGCAAGCCATACCCATTCAGCAAGCGCTGCAGATTGATTTTCATGATCGGGCCCCGATTTTCAAAGCAAAAAAACTTTTAGAAACAGCCTATTAGCGCCGCCCATGGCGTGACACCCGATTCCGGATTACACTTATTCACGCTGCGGCGCACATATCTGTAACGGTCGGTATAAATAGAAGCTGGACATCGTCTGTCAAGGGACTTATTTAACGAAAGGTACAAAACTCACAGGACTCGACCTCATGGCGATGGGACGGCCCCGCGAATTCGATCTGGACGAAGCCCTCGACCGTGCGCTGCATGCGTTCTGGCGCAAGGGCTATGAAGGCACGTCGATCGCCGAGCTGACCGAAGCCATGGGCATCACCCGGCCCTCGCTCTACGCTGCCTTCGGCAACAAGGAAGAGCTGTTCCGCAAGGCGCTCGACAAATACATCGACGGGCCCCGCGGGTATGTGAGATTAGCGCTTGCAGAAAAAACCGTGCGCGATGTCATAGACAAACTGCTGCACGGCACCGCCGACGCTGTCACCGATCCGTTATGCCCGTCCGGGTGTCTTGCGGTTCAGGGCGCGCTGACATGCGGTGACACTTCGCAATCCGTCAAAGAAGAGCTGATGGCGCGGCGTGCCAAGAGCGAGGAAAATTTGCATGTCCGTTTTCGTCAGGCGCAGGCGGACAACGATCTGTCCACTGACGCGGACCCTGCGGATCTGGCGCGCTACATCTCAATCGTATTGCAAGGCATGGCGGTGCAGGCCGCAAGCGGGGCGAGCCGCGACGATTTGAGAAAAATCGCCGACATGGTTTTAAAGACCTGGCCGCCGGCGACGCGTTCCACCGCGTCATAATAACGGCGCTCACAATTTCGCGATATCGCGTTAAGTCTTCTTTCGCCTCGAGCAAATCCGGTATCCTCCCCGCAAGCTCTCATCTCAAGAGAGCGCCATATCTCAAAAGAGAAACATGGGGAGAAACCAATGAAAAACCGCACCGCAATATCTCTCGTTCTCGGCCTCGTGTCCGCGAGCGCGCTGTCGTTCGCTGCATCGACCAAGGCCGTCGAACTTAATCCGTCCGCCGTCATCTTTAAAATGCCGGATCAGATTCCCTGGCAACCCGTCGACGCACGCGGCTTGCAGAACGCCGTACTGATGGGCGATCCGGACAAACCGGGTCCCTACATCGTGATGAGTAAATGGACCAAGGGCAATCATTTCAGCCATCCACATCCCCATCCCAACGACCGCTTCATCACTGTCTTGTCGGGTACATGGTACGTTGGCTCGGGCGACAAGTTCGATCCGGAAAACGGCACCATCCCGATGAAGCCCGGCAGCTTCGTGACTCATTTCGGCAAACAAGTGCATTGGGACGGAGCCAAGGATGAAGACGCAGTGATCCTGATCGTCGGCGAAGGCCCCGCCACCGCAACGGCAGCGCCGGAACAAAAGTAGGCGCGCTGTTCCCTCCCGAAAGAATAATCCTATGACGACAGTGACCGACGATCACCTCCACCTCGATGACGTTCGCCGCCGCGTCAGGCTGATTTTTATCGGCTCGGTCGGCAATCTGGTCGAATGGTACGATTTCTACGCCTATACCGCTTTTGCTTTGTATTTCGCGCCGGCATTCTTTCCGCAAAGCGATCCGGTCGTGCAGCAGCTTAACGCCGCCGTGCTGTTCGCCGCGACCTTCCTGATGCGCCCGCTCGGCGGCTGGCTGTTCGGCTACCTTGCCGACCGTTACGGTCGGAAACTGTCGCTGACATTGTCGGTCGTGTGCATGTGTCTCGGCTCGCTGATTATCGCGGTGACGCCGACCTATGCGTCGATCGGGATCGCGGCGCCGATCATGCTGGCACTCGCGCGCGTGATCGAAGGCCTCAGCCTCGGCGGCGAATACGGTACCAGCGCAACCTATTTGAGCGAAGTGGCCGACGCAAACCATCGCGGCTTCTATTCCAGCTTCCAGTACGTCACCCTGATCGGCGGCCAGCTCACCGCAATCATTGTGCTGCTTCTGCTGCAAAACGTGTTCCTGACCGAAGCCGAACTTAAATCATGGGGCTGGCGCATTCCGTTTGTGATTGGCGCCCTGCTCGCCGTCTTCGCCGCCGTGATGCGGCGCAATCTGCACGAAACCGACGCCTTCATAGCCGCCGAGAAGCAAGGCATCAAACGCGGGAGCTTGCGGCAGTTGTTCAGGTTTCCACGCGAACTGCTTCTGGTCGTCGGTCTGACCGCGGGTGGCACCGCCGCGTTCTACACCTTCACAACTTACATGCAGACCTTCGTACGGTTGTCAGTCGGCCTCGATGCGACCACCACCACCATCGTGATCTTTTGCACGCTGGTTTTTGCGACACTGCTGCAGCCGATCTACGGCGGACTCTCGGACCGCATCGGCCGCAAGCCGCTGCTGATCTTCTTCGGCGTGGTCGGCACGCTGGCGACCTATCCGATCCTGACCACAATGCAAACCGCTAAGTCGCCTTATGTGGTATTCCTGCTGATATGCGCGGCATGGATTTTCACCGCCGGCTACACGTCCATCAATGCGATTGTGAAGGCGGAGCTGTTTCCGACCAACGTGCGCGCGCTCGGTGTCGGCGTGCCCTACGCGCTGACGGTGTCCATCTTCGGCGGCACCGCGCCGGCCATCGCGCTTTATTTCAAGAGCCTCGGCCACGAGGAATGGTTTTACTATTACCTGTCCGGCATCATTTTCCTGTCGCTGCTGATCTACGTCACGATGCGCGATACCAAGCATCACTCGATCATGCACCGGCACGAATAGGAAGACCGGGTGGAACCCGATCACACCGCCTGCGAAACGACCTTGGTGTTGAGATAGGCTTCCATCGCCTCGATGCCCCCTTCGGAGCCGTAGCCCGAATCCTGAATCCCACCGAACGGTATTTCGGGCAGGCCAAGTCCGTGATGATTGACCGACAGCATGCCGCTGGCGATGTCGCGGCCGAGATCTGAAATTGTCTTCGCCGATTTCGTGTAGGCATAGGACGCAAGACCGTAAGGCAAGCGGTTCGCTTCCTTCACCGCGCTGTCGTAGTCGCTGAATTTGTTCACGGAGGCGATGGGGCCGAATGGCTCTTCGGTCATCATCCGCGCATCGAGCGGAACGCCGGTCAGCACCGTTGGCTTGAAAAAGTTTCCGCGATTGCCGATCCGCTCGCCGCCGGTCGCCAGCTTCGCACCCTTCGAGGTGGCGTCTGCGGTGAACGCTTCCATCGCCTCGATGCGGCGGCTGTTGGCAAGCGGACCCATTTTCACGCCGTCCGCGAGACCGTCGCCGACCTTGATCGCCTCGGCCGTGGCGACGAAATCATCAACAAAGCGATCATAGACGCTGTCGTGCACGAGAAAGCGCGTCGGCGCGATGCAGACTTGCCCCGCGTTGCGAAACTTCGCGCCCGATAGCAGCTTGACCGCGATACTGACGTCGGCGTCACCGAACACGATGGCCGGTGCGTGACCGCCCAATTCCATCGTCGCACGCTTCATGTGACTGCCCGCCAGAGCGGCGAGCTGTTTTCCGACCGCAGTCGATCCGGTGAACGACATTTTCTTGATAATCGGATGCGCGATCAGATAGGACGAAATCTCCGCCGGCACGCCGAATACGAGATTGACGACACCTGCGGGAATTCCCGCCTCGGCATAGGCCTGCACCAGCGCCGCGCAACTGGCCGGTGTTTCTTCCGGCCCTTTCAGGATCACCGAGCATCCGGCGGCCAGTGCGATGGAGACCTTGCGTACAGCCTGATTGATCGGAAAATTCCACGGCGTGAAAGCCGCGACGGGACCGACAGGTTCCTTGAAAACAAGCTGGGTGATGTTCGACGCACGGCCAGGCACGATGCGTCCATAGGCGCGCCGCGCTTCTTCAGCGAACCAGTCGATGGTGTCGGCGCCGCCCAAAGTTTCGATTCGGGATTCGGCGAAGACCTTGCCCTGCTCTATTGTCATCGTCGTGGCGATGGCATCCGCGCGTTCGCGCAGCAAAGCCGCCGCGCGACGCATGATCTGCGAGCGCTCCAACGCACTCATCATGCGCCACTTCTGAAATCCACGCTCGGCTGCGGCGAGCGCATCGTCCAGATCCTTGCGGCCGGCACGCGCCAGGGTTCCGATCGCCTCGCCTGTCGCGGGATTGAGTACGGTCAGGCGTTTTTCGCTGCCGTCGCGCCACTGACCGTCGATATAAAGCTGCGTATCGGAGTAAGTCGTCATGACATGTCCTTCGATCTTAAGGAGCCGCGCGCAAAACGATTCCAACTTCGGTCTCGGAACCTGACTTTCGCGGCCTTTAAGTGCAGCATATGGATAGCGGTGAAAACCCCCACGGCAGCCGGACAGACCTGCACTACCCACACTATATATGGGTGAGCGACGAGCCCGTATTTTCCGGCCTTAACAAAGCAGAAAGAATGTTTTTTGGAATTGGGTGTGGGTTTCGCCGAAAACTTAAATCTTTGTTTGACAAATCAGGCCATAAAACACAACATATAGCTGTCACGGTTCCATCATATCGCAAGATTTGGTGGCTAGGGGAACCCGACGAAAAGGCAGTAATTTCGGCGCTGTTAGGCACTTTTGAGCAGCGAACTGATTCCGGCAAGCACATTTAGAGCTTGGAATCGGCACCGGAAACTGCCCGTTCACACGGCCCCGCCGCGGCAGACGAAACGTACCGGGCGGTGCCCCGTTGTCTTCGCAGGACAGTCAAATTCGCCTGCGAAGATCGCAAAGCCCGCCCCAAAACCGCAAACAACCATACGGGGCCTGCCATGTTGTCTCTCGATCGCGATACCATCAAATCTGCACCACTCATTCAGTTGCGTCCGGAGTCCCTTGCCATGCCTGCTCCAGCCCCCGTTCTTGCCAGCGAACCATCGCTGCAGGTCATCCGCCGCAACGGAACCGTGTCTCCGTTCGATGCGAGCAAGATTTCGATCGCGATGACCAAGGCGTTCCTCGCGGTGGAAGGAAACACCGCCGCCGCCTCGCGCCGCGTGCATGAGATCGTCGAGCAACTGACCAACGAAGTCGTCAGCGCGCTGACCCGCCGCGTCGGGGAAGGCCGCACCTTCCATATCGAGGACGTTCAGGACCAGGTCGAACTGGCGCTGATGCGCAGCGAGCACCACAAGGTCGCCCGCGCCTATGTGCTTTATCGCGAAGAGCGCTCCCGCCAGCGCGCCGAGGCGGAAGCCGCCAAGCCAGCCAAATCCGCCGGCCCAACGCTGAATGTGACGTTGCTGAACGGCACGCGCGTACCGCTCGACATCGACCGTCTTAACCTGATCGTTCAGGAAGCCTGCGCCAATCTCGACGGCGTCGAAGCCGCGCCGGTGCTCACTGAGATGCGCCGCAACCTCTATGACGGAATCAGCCAGGACGAACTGGCGCTCGCTGGCATCATGGCGGCGCGCACGCTGGTCGAACAGGAACCGAACTACGCTTATGTGAGTGCACGTCTGCTGCTCGACAAGCTGCGCACCGAAGTTCTCTCCTTTGTGCACGGCGCGCCGATCAACGCCTCGCAGGCCGACATGACGACGCGCTACGCGGAATACTTCCCGGCTTACGTCAAGGCCGGTATCGAAGCCGAACTGCTCGACGCCGATCTGGCCAAATTCGATCTGAAGCGAATCGCCGCCGCGCTGAAGCCGGAACGCGATCTGGCATTCCAGTTCCTCGGTCTGCAGACTTTGTACGACCGCTATTTCCTGCACAATGACGGCAACCGCATTGAGTTGCCGCAGGCATTCTTCATGCGCGTCGCCATGGGCCTTGCGATGCGCGAAATCGACCGCGAAGCGCGCGCCATCGAATTCTACAATCTGCTGTCCTCGTTCGACTTCATGGCCTCGACGCCGACGCTGTTCAATTCGGGCACGTTGCGCCCGCAGCTCTCCTCCTGCTTCCTCACCACGGTGGCGGACGATCTCGACGGCATTTTTAAGTCGGTGAAGGACAACGCGCTGCTGGCGAAATATTCCGGCGGCCTCGGCAACGATTGGAGCCGCGTGCGCGGCCTCGGCGCGCACATCAAGGGTACCAATGGCGAAAGCCAGGGCGTCGTGCCATTCCTGAAAGTCGCCAACGACACGGCAATTGCCGTCAATCAGGGCGGCAAGCGCAAGGGCGCGGTCTGCGCGTACCTCGAGACGTGGCACATCGACATCGAGGAATTCCTCGATC
>JAIERI010000109.1 GCA_019747015.1 Xanthobacteraceae bacterium | reverse complement strand
CCATTTATATGGTCTCATTCATCGGTCTCACTTTGCTTGCCGACTTTGCAAAGGATATTGTCGGCACGCGCGTGTTCGGAGCCGTCAATCTCGGCTTCGTGCTGATCGCCTTTAACTACCTGCTCTCCTGGACACTGGCGCTGGTCTACGTTCGTATCGCCAACGACCGCCTCGATCCGCTCGCCGCGAAAGCAGCGTCCGAAGTCATGGCAGCGAGGGCAGCGCGATGATCACATTTGGAATCTTTGCCATCATTCTGCTGGCCACGCTCTTCATCACCTATTGGGCCGCGCGCCGGACCTCGACAACGGCGGACTTCTATGCCGCGGACAGCAAGCTCACGGCCGCGCAAAACGGCATTGCACTCGCCGGCGACTGGTGTAGCGCCGCGGCGTTTCTCGGCTTCTCCGGTCTGACGGCACTCTACGGCATGGACGGCGCGTTCTATGCCCTGGGCGCGCTGGTCGCGTTTTGCACGGTGCTGCTGCTGATCGCCGAGCCGCTGCGAAATTCGGGGCGCTATACGCTCGGCGACGTCATCCGTAGCCGGATGCAGACGCGCACCTCGCTGCTCGCTGCCATTATCGGCACTGTTGTCGTCAACTTCGCCTATCTGATGCCTCAGATGGCGGGTGCCGGCGTTCTGGTACGACTGTTGACCGGCATTCCCTATAACTGGGCAGTGAGCTTCGTCGGCGTGGCGATGATTGTCTATGTCGCGTTTGGCGGCATGCTGGCAACCACATGGGTGCAAATCATCAAGGCGATCCTGATGCTCGCCGCAGGCGCGCTGATCCTGCTGATGGTGCTGTCGCTCGTGCACTTTAATCCGGTCATGCTGTTCAACGACGTGGAAACGAAGTACGGCGCCAAATATCTGCTGCCCGGCAACTATCTGAAGACCCCACTCGACCAGGTGTCGCTTGGTGTCGGTTATGTGCTCGGCCTCGCCGGCCTGCCGCATGTCATGACACGGTTCTACACCGTGCCAGATGCAAAGACGGCGCGCCGCTCCGTGATCTGGGTGATGTTCCTCGCCGGTTTGTTCTTCGCCGGCACGACCATCTTCGGTCTGGCAGCGGCGGACTTCGTCGGACAGGACGTCATTCGGGCGGCGGACAAGGGCGGCAATTTGACCCTGCCGCTGCTCGCTCAATATCTCGGCGGCGGCAAAGGCACGCTCGGCGGCGACGTTATGCTCGGATTTGTCTCGGCGGTCGCCGTCGCAACCATCCTTGCCGTGGTGTCGGCGCTGACATTGTCGACATCGGGCGCGATTGCGCACGATTTCTATACCAACTGGCTGAAACAGGGCAAAGTCGAAGGCAAGCAGGAGGTTTGGATCGCGCGAATCTCGGCGGTCGTCATCGGCATTCTTGCCATCGTGCTCGGCATTCTTGCCCAGGGCGTCAATGTCGCGGTGCTGGTGATCCTGGCGATCTGCATCGCCGCGAGCGCCAATTTCCCGGTGCTGATCCTCTCGCTGTTCTGGCGGCGCTTCAACACCGGCGGCGTGATCGGCGGGATGGGCGCCGGCCTCACCGCGGCCGTCGTGCTGGCGATGCTTGGACCCGCGATGCGCGGCGCCGATGCGATATGGCCGCTCGTCAATCCGACTGTCGCATCGTTGCCGATCGGTTTTCTGGGCGCCATTCTGGGCACCCTGATTGCGGGACGCGACAAAGCCAACGAGGAGCGTTTCGACGACTTCTCGATCCGCGTTCACACCGGAGTCAATCCGAACTGAACCCGGCCTGAATCGCCACTCACGCGGTCCGGCCATCGCCGGACCGCACTTCTCTTCACTTCCAACTCAATGATGGATCAACCCGTGACGATCAAAGCTCTTGTGTTCGATGCCTACGGTACCCTCTACGACATTCAGTCCGTCGCCACTGTCACCGAAGAGGCGTTTCCAGGCTACGGCGACCTGATTACGCAGATCTGGCGCATGAAGCAGCTCGAATACACCTGGCTGCGCAGCATGATGAAACGTTACGAGGACTTTTCCGTCGTCACGCGCGAATCGCTCACATACACGCTTAAGCTGCTCGGCCTGAAATACGATCCGGCTGTGTTCGAGCGCATCATGGACAAATATGTCCACCTCGATCTTTACCCCGACGCGCGTGCGGCGCTCGATGCGCTCAAGGGCTACAAGCTCGCCATCCTGTCCAATGGCAGCAGCGGGATGCTCAACGCGCTGGTCGAGAATACCGGTCTTTCGAAAGTCCTCGACGCAACCATCAGCATCGACTCGGTAGGCGTTTTCAAACCGGACCCGCGCGCCTATACGCTGATCGAATCCAAGCTGGGAGTGAAGCCCAGCGAAGTCCTGTTCGTATCATCGAATCCGTTCGATGTCTGCGGCGCAAAGTCCTTCGGATTGAACGTGGCGTGGATCGAACGCGTGACCTCCGACGCCATGGCCGCCGAATTCAAACCCAACGCGCTGATAACCCCGCTCCATATGTTCAAGGCGATTCGCACCCAAATGGATCATCTCGGACACGAGCCCGACTATCGCATCACGGCATTGTCGGAATTGCCGAAGGTTGTGGACGCCTGACCAGATCCGGCATCAGCTCTTGTAGTACGGCTCGACCGGGCCGGAGAATTTCATGGTGATCGGATTGCCGCGGCGATCCTTCGCCGTGCCGACGCTCATGCGCACCCAGCCCTCGCTGACGCAATATTCCTCGACGTTTGTGCGCTCGACGCCCTTGAAGCGGATGCCGACATCGCGCTCCAGCACCTTTGCGTTGTAATACGGGCTGTCCGGGTCGATGGACAAACGGTCGGGCAGTTCATCGCTCATGATGATATCTCTTGGCCAGATTTTGTGTTGCGTTGCTTGATCGCGCGCGCCTGTTTTCAGCGCCGGCGCAGGTTGCGCGCGTCAGAACGGCAAATGGCCGCTCTTCATATAATACACGGCCAGAAAACCGATCACACCGCCGAGCAGAACGCCAAGGATCACTTTCATCGCTTGTCTCCGTTGGAAACCATCATGCTGAAATCATACGATTTGGGCAAGGTGCGCCCCGCCGAACCCTGCGGTCCTGACGGTCACAACCCTGCGACATCGGGGCGTTATCGGGGAACATTCGCCGCTTGTCGAGGTTCTGTAGCTGTCTAACCACAATTGTGCGGCCTTGCGTCATGAGACGTCCCGGCACCATTTGCGCTTTCGCCGTCCCGGGTCTTCCTGCGGGGTCGCAGGTATGCATACATTCGGCTCATCAGCGCCGCTGAAGGACAAAATTTGGCTTTGCATCCGGCAATATAATGCGTGTCACGAAGTCCCCCGGATCGAGACGCAAGATCGAGCAAAAGACGCATGAATCCTGTCAAAGACCTTGAAAAACACGGCCAGGCCGTCTGGCTCGATTTCCTCGCGCGCGGCTTCATCGCCAAGGGCGAACTCAAAACGCTGGTGGAGCGCGATGGCGTCAGCGGCGTCACCTCCAACCCGTCGATTTTCGAAAAAGCCATCGGCAGCGGCGACGAATATGACGGCGCGATTTCGAAATTGCTGAAAGAGCATGATCGCCCGGTCATCGATCTCTATGAGGCGGTTGCGGTCGAGGACATCCAGCACGCCGCGGACGTGCTGCGCCCGGTCTATGACCGCCTTCACGGCGCGGACGGCTATGTCAGCCTCGAAGTCTCGCCATATCTCGCGCTCGATACCGAGGGTACGCTGGCGGAGGCGCGGCGGCTGCATCGCGACGTCAAGCGCGACAATCTGATGGTGAAAGTGCCTGGCACGCGCGAGGGTCTGCCCGCGGTCGAGAAACTGATCTCCGAGGGCATCAGCATCAACATCACGCTGCTGTTTTCGCAAAAGGTCTACGCGCAGGTACTGGAAGCCTACATCGCGGGACTTGAGAAATTCGTCGCCGCCGGCGGCGATCCGAAAAAAGTCGCCAGCGTCGCCTCATTCTTCGTCAGCCGTATCGATGTCGCGGTGGACAAACAGCTCGATGAGAAGATCGCCGCCGCCAACGACAAGGATCAGAAGGCGCGGCTCGAAGCGCTCAAGGGCAAGACCGCCATCGCCAATGCCAAGCTTGCCTACCAGCATTACAAGAAGGTGATCGCCACCGATCGCTGGAAAAAACTTGCCGCCAAGGGGGCGCGCGTGCAGCGCCTGCTCTGGGCCTCGACCGGCACCAAAAATAAAGCGTACAGCGACGTACTCTATGTCGAGGAGCTGATCGGCCGCGACACTGTCAACACCGTGCCGCCGGCGACGCTCGATGCGTTCCGCGATCATGGCAAGCCGCGCGACAGCCTTGAAGAGAACGTGCCCGAGGCCGAAAAGGTTTTGGCCGATCTTGCAAAAACCGGCATCTCGCTCGATGCCGTCACGGAGAAACTGGTCGACGAAGGCGTTCAGTTATTCGCGGACGCCGCTGACAAGCTGCTCGGTGCGGTCGCCGGCAAACGCGCAAAAATCCTCGGTACCCTGATCGACGGGCAAAAGCTCGCGCTCGGCGCCGACCTCGACAAAAGCGTCAAGACATTGGCGCAGGACTGGGCGGCCGAGGGCAAGGTCCGCAAATTATGGAAGCGTGACGCCTCGGTATGGACCAACCACGAAGAAGCCAAATGGCTGGGCTGGCTCGACGCGGTCGAGCGTGAGCAAAAGGGCCTGTCGAATTATCAGTCTCTCGCGGATTGGGTGAAGCGCGAAGGATTCACCGACGCCGTCGTGCTTGGCATGGGCGGATCGAGTCTGGGGCCGGAAGTGCTTGCGGTGACATTCGGGCAGACATCCGGCTTTCCCAAGCTGACTATTCTGGACTCAACCGATCCGGCTCAAATCAGCCGCGTTGAGTCGAATATCAAAATCGACAAGACGCTGTTCATCGTCTCCAGCAAGTCCGGCTCCACCACCGAGCCGAATGTGCTGATGGATTACTTCTTCGCGCGCGTCGGCGAAAAACTGAAAGCCAGGCCCGGCTCGCATTTCGTTGCCGTCACCGATCCGGGTTCGCTTCTGGAGAAAACCGCCAAGTCGCGTAGCTTCGAGCGGATATTCTTTGGTGAACCAAGCATCGGCGGGCGCTATTCGGTGCTCTCGCCGTTCGGTCTGGTGCCGGCTGCCGCTGCCGGCATCGATCTTGGCAAATTCCTCGAACTGACGGCCTCGATGGTGCGCGCCTGCGGCGCCGATGTGCCGCCGTCGGACAATCCCGGCATTCAGCTTGGTCTCGCGCTCGGCGCCGCCAACAAGGCCGGCCGCGACAAGGTGACACTCAGCGCGTCGAAGAAGATCGCCGATTTCGGCGCATGGGCCGAACAACTCATCGCCGAATCCACCGGCAAGAACGGCAAGGCGCTGATCCCGCTCACCGACGAAGACCTAGGCAAACCCGAGGTCTATGGCAAGGACCGTATCTTTGTCGATCTTCATCTGAGCGACGACAAGGACACCGCACGCGAAACAGCGCTCGCGGCACTGGAGAAAGCGGGGCATCCGGTGGTGCGTATCGCCGTGACTGCTCCGCAGCACATCGGCCAGGAATTTTTTCGCTTCGAGATCGCGACCGCAGCCGCGGGCGCTGTGATGGGGATTAACCCGTTCGATCAGCCCGATGTCGAGGCCGCCAAGATCAAGACCCGCGAACTGACATCGGCGTTCGAAAAATCGGGCTCACTGCCGACAGAGACGCCGGTGATGACCGATGGCGACATCGCGATATTCACCGACGACAAGAACGCCGAGGCCTTGCGCAAGGCCGGCGCGGACGGCACGGCGACCTCATGGTTGAAAGCCCATCTGTCCCGCATCAAGCCCGGCGACTACACGGCGCTGCTCGCCTACATCGATCACAATGAAAAAGACATCGACGCCGTGCAGTCCGCGCGCATGGCGATCCGCGACGGCAAGCAGGTCGCGACCTGCGTCGGCTTCGGGCCACGCTTTCTGCATTCCACCGGACAGGCCTACAAAGGCGGACCGAACAGCGGCGTATTCATCCAGATCACCGCCGACGATGCGAAGGACTTGCCGGTACCCGACCAGAAAGCGAGCTTCGGCATCATCAAGGCGGCGCAGGCTCGTGGCGATTTCGGCGTGCTGACCGAGCGCGGACGGCGCGCGCTGCGGCTGCATATCAAGGGCGATGTCGCCAAGGGGCTGGCGGCGATCAACACCGCGATCGGCAAGGCGCTAACTTAAGGACACACGATGCAGATCGGACTCGTCGGTCTCGGCCGCATGGGCGGCAATATCGTTCGCCGCCTCATCGAAAAGGGCAAGCACGACGTCGTCGTCTACGACACCAACTTCAAGACGGTCGCCGATCTTGCAACCCATGGCGCGGGCCCGAGTTCGTCGCTCGATGATCTCGTCGGCAAGCTGAAAGCACCTCGAACGATCTGGATCATGCTGCCCGCCGGCAAGATCACCGAAGATACAATTCTGACCCTCGCAAAATCTTTACAGAGCGGCGACACCATCATCGATGGCGGCAATACGTTCTGGCAGGACGATGTGCGCCGCGCGCAAACCCTGAAACAGCAGGGCATTCATTATATCGATGTCGGCACCAGCGGCGGCATCTGGGGATTCGAGCGCGGCTACTGCATGATGATCGGCGGCGAGCCCGAGATCGTTACCAAGCTCGATCCGATCTTCGCGACTTTGGCGCCGGGGAAAGGCGACATTCCGCGCACACCGGGCCGCGAGAAACGCGACCCGCGCGCCGAACAGGGCTACATCCACGCCGGACCGGTCGGCGCGGGGCATTTCGTGAAGATGGTCCATAACGGCATCGAATACGGCCTGATGCAGGCCTATGCCGAAGGCTTCGATATTCTCAAGAACGCCAATATCGATGCATTGCCGCAGGCGCATCGTTTCGATCTCAACATCGCCGACATCGCCGAAGTCTGGCGGCGCGGCAGCGTGGTGAGTTCCTGGCTGCTCGATCTCACAGCGAGCGCGCTGGCGAGCAACGACACGCTCGAAAACTATTCGGGATTCGTCGAGGATTCCGGCGAAGGCCGCTGGACCATCAATGCCGCAATCGACGAATCCGTACCGGCCGAAGTCATTACCGCCGCGCTCTATGCA
This sequence comes from Xanthobacteraceae bacterium, assembly GCA_019747015.1. Classification (GTDB taxonomy): domain Bacteria; phylum Pseudomonadota; class Alphaproteobacteria; order Rhizobiales; family Xanthobacteraceae; genus Afipia. Next base: position 18,618 of record JAIERI010000109.1, on the reverse strand, counting down.
CGTTTTCGCTCGCGCAAGGAACACACCTTCGCCGAAAAAATTCTTTCCGCGATGCGCGCCGGCTTCGGCGGGCATAAGGAGCCTAAGAAGTTGTAAAGTAAAGCCGTGAGTTGAAGCCATGAATATCGAAGGCAGAAGCATGAGCGCCGACCACAGCGATCAGAAAACCCGCAATCCGGAGCCTTGCGTGTTCGTTATTTTCGGCGTCACGGGGGATCTCGCGCATCGTCTGGTGATTCCGGCGCTGTATAATCTTGCCGAAGGCGGATTACTGCCGGAAAAATTCTGCGTGGTCGGCGTCACCCGCACCGAAATGCAGAGCAAAACTCTGGCCGAGGATCTGCAGAAGAGCCTTAAGCAATTCGCCACCCGGCCGGTGAAGCCGGAAGTCACAAAGAAGCTGTTCGACTGCGTCACCAGCATCCATGCCGATCCGGGCGATCCTGCCTCGTTCGACGGACTCAAGGCACATCTGGAAAAAATCGGCGCCAACAGCGGCGTGAAGAATTATCTGTTCTACCTCGCGGTGCCGCCCACCGCGTTCAAGCCGATTAGCGAACAGCTCGGCCGCGTCGGCCTGCTCATGGAGACCCCCGGCGCATGGCGTCGGCTCGTGATTGAAAAGCCGTTCGGCACCGACCTGAAATCGGCGAAGGAACTCAACCACGACCTGCTCAAGCTCGTAGACGAGCATCAGATTTACCGGATCGATCACTATCTCGGCAAGGAAACGGTGCAGAACATCCTGGTGCTTCGTTTCGCCAACGGCATGTTCGAGCCGATCTGGAATCGCAATCACATCGACCACGTTCAGATCACGGTATCCGAAACGCTCGATGTCGGCCGCCGCGGCAGCTTTTACGATGCGACCGGCGCGCTGCGCGACATGGTGCCGAACCATCTGTTCCAGTTGCTTGCGCTGGTGGCGATGGAGCCGCCCTCGCGCTTCGACGCACATTCGGTGCGCTCCGAAAAAGGCGAAGTGCTCGCCGCGATCCAGATTCAGACCGAGGCGGAGGCGCTGAAGAATTCAGTGCGCGGTCAATATGTCGGCGGCATCGCCGGCGGCAAGGAAGTCGGCGATTATCGCAAGACGCCGGATGTCGACCCTAACAGCGCGGTCGAAACCTTCGCCGCGCTGAAGCTGACCATCGATAACTGGCGCTGGGCGGGCGTGCCGTTTTACCTACGCACCGGCAAGGCGATGACCGCCAAACGCACCGAGGTCGCCATTCGGTTCAAGCGCGCGCCCTTCTCGATGTTCCGCAGCACCGAGGTTGAGCGGCTATCGCGAAATTATCTGGTGATCGGCATCGAGCCGACTGAAGGCATCACGCTGCAGTTCAATACCAAGGTGCCCGGGCCGGCCGTGACGATCGACGGCGTCGAGATGAAATTCAAATACAAGGATTACTTCAAGGCCGCGCCGAGCACGGGTTACGAGACGCTGATCTACGATTGCATGATCGGCGATAACATTCTCTTTCAACGCGCCGACAGCGTCGAGGCCGGATGGCAGGCCGTGCAGCCCTTCCTCGATGCGTGGAAGAAGGCCGGCGGCAATGGCCTTGCGATCTATCGCGCCGGCACCGACGGCCCGAAGGAAGCGCAGGATCTACTGGTGCGCGACGGCCGGAGCTGGCGCGCGGCGGACCGCGAATGAGCGCCGCGCGGCGGCAGATCATTGTCGTCAAGGATGCGCCGGCGCTGGCGCAGACCGCCGCGCAACGCCTGGTCGCATGTATCGAACGCGGCCCCGCGCAGACGGCAATCTGTCTCACCGGCGGCTCGACACCCAAACGTCTCTATGAACTGCTCGCAGTCTCGCCCTGGCGCGAACAAATTCCATGGCCGCGCGTGCACTGGTTCATCGGCGACGACCGCTTCGTGCCGCAGGACAATCCGCTCAGCAATACCGGGATGGCACGGCGCGCTTTTCTCGATGCATGCGCGCCGCCTCAAAATGTTCACCCGATCCGCACCGATGTTGCGACGCCTGACGAGGCCGCGCGGCTTTATGAAAGCGAACTGCGTGCGTTCGGTGCTTCGCGCGGCGGCGGTCCGCTGTTCGATCTGGTCCTGCTCGGCGTTGGACCAGATGGACATACCGCATCGCTGTTTCCCGGATTTCCCGCCGCAAATGAGACGAAACTCTGGGTCGCTGGCGTGCCGGTTGCCAACGTCGCGCCGTTCGTGCCGCGCGTCAGCCTCACTTTGCCCTGCCTTGAATCGGCGCACGAAGTTCTGTTCATGGCGTCCGGTCATGACAAGAAATCTATTTTGAGCCGAGTGTTTGCTGGCGAATACCTTCCGGCGGCGCGCGCCCATGCGGCAAGTGGCGAAACCATCTGGCTGATCGACGAAGCGGCGGCGCCACAAAAGACAAACGACCATTCTGTTCATGCCCGATGACAGCACCCACACAGTCATGGCGATTATCGTGATGGGCGTTTCGGGCTCAGGCAAAAGCACGATCGCCGAAGCGCTGGCCCGGCGTCTCGGCTTCACGGAAAAGGACGCCGACCTATATCATCCCGCCGCGAATGTCGAAAAAATGCAGAGCGGCATCCCGCTGACCGACGCGGACCGGTGGCCATGGCTGTATATCGTCGCCGGCCTGATCGACGGCCATGCGGCATCGAACCGTCCCGTGGTCATTGCCTGCTCGGCGCTGAAGCGCCCCTATCGCGACATTCTCGTGCATGGGCGCAGCGATGTGCGGATCGTCTACCTGAAGGGTTCGCGGGATGTGATCGCCTCCCGCACAGCGCATCGCAAGGGGCACTTCATGCCGCCTTCCCTGCTGGACAGCCAGTTCGACGCGCTGGAAGAACCGGCACCGGACGAAAACGCGATCACCGTCGACATCGACGCATCTGTCGATGTTATCATCGACGACATCGTACGGCAGTTGCATCTGCCAGTCCCCGTGGAGACAAAAACGGCATGACGCAAATACGTATGGTGATTTCGGATGTGGACGGCACGCTGGTCACCAAGGACAAACGCATCACCCCGGCGGCATCAGATGCAGTGCGCAAGCTGCACGAACGTGGCATCGCGTTCTCGGTCACCAGCAGCCGGCCGCCGTTCGGCATGCGGATGCTGTTCGACCCGCTCGATCTGCAATTGCCGATCGGGCCCTTCAACGGCAGTTCGCTGGTCAATCGCGATTTGTCTGTCGTCGAGCAGCACGCCATTCCACAAGATGCTGTGACGCGCAGCATCGAGATGTTCAAGGAGTATGGCGTCGATATCTGGATGTTCTCCAACCGGCAATGGATGATTTTCCGTGACGACGGCCAGTATGTGGCGCACGAACAGAAAACAATTCAGACGCCACCGACACTGATCGATGAGAAAACCACACCGCTGGACGGCATCTGCAAGCTGGTCGGCGTCAGCGCGGATTTCGATCTGCTGGCCCGCTGCGAGGCGGCGCTGCAACCCGTGCTCGGCAAGGACGCCCTCGCTGCCCGTTCGCAGAATTATTATCTCGATGTGACGCCGCCCGGCTTCGATAAGGGCACCTTCGTCGAGGCGATGAGCCGACGACTTAAAATTCCCCTGCAAAACATCGCCACACTCGGCGACATGGTGAACGACCTGCCGATGCTGTGCAAAAGCGGCGTGTCGTTCGCGATGGGCAACGCCTCCGACGCCGTCAAACAGCAGAGCACGCATGTGACCGCATCGAACGCCGAGGACGGCTTCGCTAAGGCGATCACGCAAATCCTTGCGATGACCTGAACGTCAAAGCGTTTTCGAGCGAAGTGGGCACCGGTTCGCGTGAGGAAAGCGCGTCAAAATAAAAGACTCTACGCTTCGGAACGCTCCTTCGATGAAGATTCTTCCGAGCGCTGGACTGCGGGTTTGGTCGGATGCAGCGCCGCGAAAATGTTCTGCGCGGTATTGACGAGAGCAATATGAGTCAATGCCTGCGGAAAATTTCCGGTCAACCGGCGTTCGTGAGTGTCGTATTCCTCAGACAGCAGGCCCACATCGTTCGCGATCGATGCGACACGCCAGAACAATATTCGTGCTTCATCCACGCGATTGGACAACACATAGGCGTCGGCGAGCCATAACGTACAGGCGAGAAAAGCGCCTTCGATCGGCTGCTGTTCGCCCGGCGGGGTTTCCCGTGGATCGTGCCGCAATACAAAACCGTCACGCATCAGATGTTTTTCGATGGCCGCGATGGTGCCGGCAATTCGCGGATCGGACGGCGGCAGGAAGCCGATCGCCGGGAGCAGCAGCAGGCTGGCATCCAGCATTTGCGACCCATACGATTCAACATAGGAGTTCTGCTTTTTATCGAAACCGTGCGCGCAGATGTCCGCATGAATGCGGTTGCGAATGTCGCGCCATTCGTCCACCGGCCCTTTCAGTCCGAAACGCTCGACACCCTTGATGCCGCGATCGAACGCCACCCAGCACATCGCTTTCGAGAATACGTAATGGCGGCCCGGTCCGCGGCGCTCCCAGATGCCGCTATCCGGTTCGGACCAGATCTCCGCAAGATGCTTGAGAAGCGCCAGCTCGATCGGCCATGTCTCGCCATCCAGCTGGAGCTTCGTTACGCGCGCCTGATGGAATGCATCCATCAGTTCGCCATAGACATCGAGCTGCAATTGCGCGTGAGCCGCATTGCCGAAGCGAACCGGTGTGGCTCCCTCGTAACCTGGCAGCCACGGCGCGGTCCATTCCAGCAGGCGGCGCTGCCCGGTGATGCTGTACATGATCTGCATGTCGGCAGGCGAACCCGCCACCGCACGCAGCAGCCAGTTGTGCCATGCGGCCGCCTCTTCCTGATAGCCGCTGTTCGTCAATGCAAGCAGTGTAAAAGTGGCGTCACGAATCCAGCAAAAGCGATAATCCCAGTTGCGTTCGCCGCCGAGTTTTTCCGGCAGCGACGTGGTCGGCGCTGCCACGATGCCCCCGGTCGGCGCGTAGGTCAGTGCCTTGAGCGTCACCAGCGATCGCTGAATGAGATTGCGATGGCGGCCCTTGAAATTGCCGCGTGCGGACCATTCGTCCCAAAATGCCTCGGTCTCCGCCAAGGCCTGATGAACGTCGATCGGCTCGGGGATTGGAAGATGCGAGGCATCGTAGGTCAATACGAAGGACAGCGTCTCGCCTGCCCTCACAGTGAACTCGGCAACCGTCGTCATGCCCTCACCGTGCGTTTCCACATCGCTGCGCAGCACCACCATGTCCGGCCCGGCAATGGCCTGTAGCGTGCCGTCCTCAAGTTTACGGACCCATGGCACGCTGGTGCCGGAGCCGAAACGAAGCACCAGTTCCATACGCATTTTCATAGTGCCGCGGTCGGCGCGCACGATCCGCACAATGTCGGATGATTTTCCGCGCGGCGGCATGAAGTCGATCAGCGTGACCGTTCCATCCTTGCCGACGAAACGTGTTTCGAGAATAAGGGTGTCTCCGCGATAGGCGCGCGTCACGCCAGCCGGCTCCTCAGCCGGCGCGATCTGCCAGCGGCCGTGCTCCGGCTTGCCGAGCAGCGCCGCGAACGTCGCGTCGGAATCGAACGTCGGCCAGCACAGCCAGTCAATCGAGCCGTTGCGTCCGACCAGCGCGGCGGTGAGGCAATCGCCGATCAGGGCGTAGTCTTCAATGGGAGACGGCAAATATCCTCGCAGTCAAAGCGGTCAAGCAAATGGCACCCCCGGTTTCGAGAGTGCCAGTGCGATATAACGCCGGTACCGCAAAAGAGTTCGCCCGCCGCGATCGGTATCGCAGCGGACGATATGACTTGAAGATTTCGTGATCGGGCTGTCTTTAGACGTTCGACGAATAAATCTCGGCAACCACGGCGTCGGTGACGTCCCTGGTCGTGTTCTTGCCGCCGACATCGGGGGTGAGTATGCCCGCGGCGGTAACTTTCTCGACAGCCCGCATCAGCCGCGCCGCGCCGTCCATTTCACCAAGGTGTTCCAGCATCTGCACCGCCGTCCAGAAACTCGCCACGGGGTTGGCGATACCCTTGCCGGTGATGTCGAAGGCCGAGCCGTGGATCGGCTCGAACATGGAAGGATAACGCCGCTCGGGGTCGATGTTCGCGGTTGGCGCAACGCCGAGGCTTCCGGCGAGCGCGCCGGCGAGATCGGAAAGTATATCGGCCTGAAGGTTCGAGGCCACGATGGTATCGAGACTCCTCGGATCGAGTGTCATGCGCACGGTCATCGCATCGACCAGCGTCTTGTCCCACGTCACGTCGGGAAATTCTTTGGAGATTTCTTCCGCGATCTCGTCCCACATCACCATAGCAAACTTCTGGGCGTTCGACTTGGTCGAGACCGTGAGCAATTTACGCGGACGGCTCTGCGCCATCCTGAACGCGAAGCGCATGATGCGCTCGACGCCGACACGGGTGAACACCGCGGTTTCGGTGGCAACTTCCTCCGGCAAGCCGCGATGCGTGCGTCCGCCATTGCCGGCATACTCGCCTTCGGAATTTTCGCGGATGATGACCCAATCGAGATCGCCGGGGCCGACATTGCGTAGCGGCGAGGTGATGCCCGGCAGGATTTTGGTCGGACGCACATTGGCGTACTGGTCGAAACCCTGACAGATCGGCAGGCGCAATCCCCACAGCGTGATGTTATCGGCCACGTCGGGCGCGCCGACCGCGCCGAAATAGATCGCGTCGAACGGCTTAAGGGTTTTCAGTCCATCCGTCGGCATCATCACGCCGTGCTTCTTGTAATAGGCAGACCCCCAGTCGAACGTCTTGAAGTTGAACTTCACATCGCCCAGCCGCTTCTGAAGCGCCTCGAGTACGGTGATGCCTGCGCCAATCACTTCAGGGCCGATACCGTCGGCAGGAATGGCGGCGATCGAGTATTCACGCATCGTGTGACGTCCTCAAACGGGGATGACCGGCCAGAATGGGCCGATGGGAAGCGGGTCACACAATTTCCAGAAATTGGTTGAAGTCAACCGACCTTAAAGGCGGAGTTCAGCCGGTGGCCAGCACCAGATCGAGTACAGCGGTGTAGTGACACGCCGCAGCCGCCAGAACGAAAGAATGCCAGATCGCGTTCTGAAACCGCAGCCGCTGCCAGGCATGGAAGATCACGCCGAAGGAATACAGCGCGCCGCCGGCACAGATGAACCACATCGTCGTGGTCGGCAGCGACGAGGAAAGACTGTCATAAGCCACCACGCCGCTCCAACCGAGCGCGAGATAAAGTCCGAGCGAGAGTTTTTCGAACCGGCCGGGCGCGAAAATCTTCAGGCCGATACCGAAGGCGGCGACCGACCAGACACCGATCAACAGCGCCCAGCCGATGACACTGTCATGCATCTGCGCCAGGAATGGCGTGTAAGTCGCGGCGATCAGAACGAAGATCGCCGAGTGATCGACGCTGCGCAGCAGCCATTTGGCGGGCGAGACCGGCCACAGATTATAGCTTGCGGAAATCGCCAGCATGGCGACGAGACCGGCGGCATAGATCGACACCGACAGCATTTGCGCCGGAGTCGCGTAGATGGCCGTCAGTGCCAGCAGAACGAGGACCGCAACGACGCTCAGCATGACGCCGAGCAGATGGACGATACCGTCGGCGAGGATTTCGTGAGGGTCGTAGTCCCAGCGCACAAGACCGGCACGCGTCTCGAACGGAGTATACTCCGGCTCCCTCAGGCGAAAGATCGTCAGGAATCTCAAAATTTTCATCTGCTGATGGTCTGCCTGGACTGGTTAATTTTCTGGATCAGACGGTACACCAGAATGCGATGCTGTCCCGCAGCGGGTAATCAAGATTCATGACAGGACTGAAACTTGATTTCCGCACCGCTCATCGCCACCTTCACAAGGCGTTTCGGTACTCGCGGATTTCGTTTAAGTCCGGGTTTTGTTGAAGTTATTGTCAGGTTGTAATGGCATCTGGATTTTCCGACATTTTTGAGGACATCCGCCTCTCTGCCCGATCTTTGATCGAATATGGCGAGGGGCTGTTCAATCCAACCATCCGCCTCGGTGTCACCGGCCTGTCACGCGCGGGCAAGACGGTGTTCATTACAGCTCTGGTGCATGGCCTTTTGCGCGGCGGCCGCTTTCCGGTATTCGAATCCCTGGCAACCGGACGCATCGCCGGTGGGCGACTGGAGCCACAGCCCGACGACGCCGTGCCGCGCTTCGCTTATGAAAACCACGTTCGCACCCTGATCGACGAGCGGCGCTGGCCGAACTCCACTGTGGACATCAGCGAACTGCGCCTCGTGATCGATTATCAGCGCGCCAGCGGCGCGGAGCGCAAACTCACGCTCGATATTGTCGATTATCCCGGCGAGTGGCTGCTGGATCTGCCGTTGCTGAACAAGAGTTACGCGCAGTGGTCGGCGGAAAGTCTGGCGCTGTCACGCCAGGGCCCGCGCAAGAAGCTCGCCGCCGCGTTTCATACCCATCTCGCTACGCTCAAGCCACTGGAGCACGAGGACGAGCAGGCCACGCTGACCGCGGCGCGCCTGTTTACAGACTATCTGCGCGCCTGCCGCGACGAGCAGTTCGCCATGAGCCTGCTGCCGCCGGGCCGCTTTCTGATGCCGGGCAACCTTGCCGGCTCGCCCGCGCTCACTTTCGCGCCGCTCGATCTGCCACAGGACGCCAGCGCGCCCGACGGCTCGCTGTGGGCGATGATGCAGCGCCGTTATGAGGCTTACAAAGACATCGTAGTGCGGCCGTTCTTCCGCGATCATTTCGCGCGGCTCGACCGCCAGATCGTGCTGGTCGACGCGCTGGCTGCCTTCAATGCGGGGCCGGAGGCGCTGCGCGATCTCGAAGGCGCGCTGGCGGGCATTCTCGACTGCTTCAATATCGGCCGCAGCACGATCTTCAGTACGCTGTTTCGTCCGCGCATCGATCGCATCCTGTTCGCTGCCACCAAAGCCGACCATCTGCATCGCTCGAACCACGACCGGCTGGAGGCGATCCTGCGCCGCATGGTCGATCGCGCCGCCTCCCGCGCCCATTTCGCCGGCGCACAGACCGATGTGGTGGCGCTCGCCGCCGTGCGGGCCACACGGGAAGCCATGGTGACGCAGGGCCGCGAGACATTACCCTCGATCATCGGCACGCCGATGAAGGGCGAAATCTCCGGCGGCGAGACCTTCGATGGCGAGACGGAAGCTGCGACCTTTCCCGGCGATCTGCCGGCGAACCCCGATGCGTTGTTTACCGAAGGCGGCTCATTTCAGGGCCTGAGCGCATGGGGACACGACGAGGCCGATTTCAGGTTCCTGAAATTCCGCCCGCCGCTGGTTCAGCGCATCGATGGCGAGCCACCGTCACTGCCGCATATTCGTCTCGACCGCGCGCTACAATTTCTGATCGGAGACAAACTGCAATGAGCGAGCGTCCCCATCATCGCAAGCCCACCGCGTTCAAGCTCGACGATCCGCGTGTGATCGTGAAAGACGCGGGCGACGACACCTCGCACGCCGTGCGCGGACGCATTCATGTCGCGCCCGAGCCGGATTCGGCGCTGCTGCCGGTGCCGGTCGAAGCGCCGGCGATGCCGCCCCGCAAGGGCCTTGGCTGGGGCCTGTTGTTCTGGGGCGCACTCGGCGGCCTCATCGTTCTGGGGCTTGGGCTCGGCATTGCCAATCTGGTCGAAGACTTATTCATCCGCAGCCAGGGGCTCGGCTTTGTCGGCCTCGGCTTCGCGGTGCTTGCCATCATCGCGCTCGCGGTCATTATCGCGCGCGAGGCACTGGCGCTGGCACGGCTCGAGACCATCGAGAAGCTGCATGAGCGCGCCAACGCGGCGCTCCTCAGCGACGACCGCAGGCAAAGCGACGGCATCGTCCGCGACCTTTTGAAGATCGCGCACGACAATCCGCGCCTCGCCCGCGCCCGCGCCACCCTTCAAGGTCACGCCGGCGACATCATCGACGGCGCCGACATGCTGCGCCTTGCCGAGCGCGAATTGATGGCTCCGCTCGATCAGGAGGCGCGGCGGCTGATCTCAAGCGCAGCCCAGCGCGTCTCGATCGTCACGGCGGTCAGCCCCGGCGCGGTGATCGACGTGCTGTTCGTGTTCGCCGCGGCGCTGCGGCTGGTGCGGCAACTGGCGCGGCTTTACGGCGGGCGGCCGGGCACGCTCGGCATGGTGCGGCTGATGCGGCATGTCATTGCGCATCTTGCCGTCACGGGCGGCCTCGCGGCGAGCGACAGTCTGATCCAGCAGGTGCTTGGCCATGGCATCGCGGCGAAACTCTCGGCGCGGCTTGGCGAGGGCATTCTCAATGGCCTTTTGACGGCCCGGCTCGGCCTTGCCGCGGTGGACGTCACCCGCCCGCTTCCTTTTGCCGCATTACCCCGCCCGGTTTTGTCAGACCTCGCCAAAGACCTGCTGCGCCGCGCCGATGAGGTCGAAAAGGACGAGATCGAAAAGCCTGAATAAGCAGGCTTTTCCAGCACCAGCAGCCGCTGCGAATTTTCCAGCAGCATTCCCATGAACCCGGTGACGGGGCCGTGCAACCAACGTGCGAAGGGCGATGACGCCCTGATGCTAACCTGGAGAACGGTCATGTATCGCAAACTTGCTCTTGGACTTGTCGCTGCAGCCTCGTTGACCGCGGCTGCTCTCGCCCCCACCGCCGCTTCGGCGAAGAATTGGGGCGGTGGTGGCTGGGGTCATCATGGCTGGGGCCATCACGGCTTCGGTTTTGGCGGCGTCTACGTGGCGAATGGCTACGGCAACGGCTGTTATATCACTCGCCGCGTCGCGACCCCTTACGGTCTTCGCTGGCGCACGTTCAACGTCTGCTACTGAGCCATCCGGCCCCGGTTCAGAAAAAATTCCCGGTCGCCCCAGGCGGCCGGGATTTTATTGTCGAAGATTCATTGGCAGCTGTGCGTGGCGTTACGCCGTATCCTCCCCTAACATCCACTGTCAATCGGCGACGAGACGTCTCGTCATGCCATCGAAAATCCCGTCACAAAACCTTCGGATGATTCACCGACATGCCCGACGTATCGGCGTCCATCAGCAAAGCCGTCCGGGGCATCGGCGTGCGTCAGGTCCGCCTGATTTGCGGTTTGATCCTGTTCAGCTATCTGCTCAGTCATTTCGCCAATCACGCGCTGGGCAATATCTCACTCGGCGCGATGCAGGCCGCTCTCGCCTATCACATTGCGTTCTGGCGCAGCTGGCCTGTGGCGATCGTCTTTTATACAGCGGCTTTGACACACATCGCGCTTGGATTCTGGGCGCTCTATGACCGCCGTCAATTTCGCTGGAAAGCGATCGAGGGCACACAGCTTGTCTTCGGCCTGAGCATCCCTCTCCTCGTCATGGGGCATCTGGTCGGCACCCGCCTCGCTGCCACCCTGTACGACCATCAGAAATTTTATCCGCAGGTTTTCTTCGCCGACTGGGTCGCCTGGCCGTATGTCAGATGGATGCTGTTTACGGTGCTGATCGTGTCGTGGGTCCACGGCTGTATCGGACTGTATTTCTGGCTTCGCATGAAGCCGTTCTATAAACGCGTGTCCGCTTTGCTTCTCGCACTCGCCGTCATTCTTCCAACCCTTGCGCTGCTCGGGCTCTATCAGGGCGGGCGGGCCGTGGTCCTCGCAGCAGAATCTCCAGAATGGCAAGCCGAGAATCTGTCTCGGGCGCAGGTTGGCACCGCCGCTCAGCAAACCGCGCTCAATCAAATCTATGACTACGCGCTTGTTGGATATATGGGGCTGATAGGATTTGTATTGCTGGCGCGCGGTGTGCGTGTGCTCAACGAGCGGCGGCGCGGACTGGTTAGATTGTCTTACGGGGACGGAAAGACCATTCGTGTCCCAAGCGGCCTCAGCGTGCTCGAGGCCAGCATCCGTCACAACATTCCGCATTCCAGTATCTGCGGCGGCAAGGCCCGGTGTTCGACCTGCCGAATCCGCGTGATCGGCGATTGCTCGTCGCTGCCGGAGCCTTCGAGCCGCGAGGCCTTCGTTCTGGAGCGGGTGGGCGCGGGAGGCGATCCCGCGATCCGTCTCGCATGTCAGCTACGGCCACAGGGCGACATCGCCTTTTTTCAGGTTTTTCCGGGCACCGCGCGCGGATCGTCGATGCCTGCCGTCCCGGTCAATGTCGGCAGGGAGCGCTACCTCGTCAGCATGTTCGTCGACATGCGCGGATCGACCAAGCTGGCGGAAAAACTGCTGCCCTTCGACACGGTTTTCATCATCAACCGTTTTTTGACGGCGGTCTCGCGGGCCGTCGTCGAGAGCGGCGGCCAGCCCAATCAATTCGTTGGTGACGGACAACTGGCTTTGTTCGGATTGCACACCGGGCGCCAGGCCGCTTGCCGGCAGGCCATCCGCGCGGCCGCGGCGATCGCGGATTATGTCGACGAGTTGAACCGTTTTCTCGGGGATGACGTGCCAGAACCGCTGCGTTTTGGAATCGGCATCCATGCCGGAGAGGTCATCATCGGCGATATCGGATCGCACGATCATACCGTCTTCACCGCACTAGGCGATGCCGTCAATGTCACAGCGCGACTTCAGGATATGACGAAAAGCCTGTTGTGCGAGGTCATCATCTCCGAAGAAGTGCGCAAGACCGCGGGTTTACCTGAGGACGCATTGCCCCGGGTCGAAGTGGAAATCCGTGGTCGCGCCGATCAAATGGTCGTCAGAACCGTGACGAAAGCTGGCGCGTTGGCTGCCCTGGCAGACGATTTCGCAGGTGCAGCACTGTGAAATTCCCCGGCGGACCCAACTTGTGAGGCCCTCGGCGAAGTGCAGGGTGACCAACAAATTGGCTGTTTCAGTCTATCAAGCGGCATTTTTCCCGCGTAACGTGTGCGGCGTTGGACACTCCAGTTCCGGGGCCCGACCGTTTGCTATCGAGTAAAATTCTTTGGAGACTACAGGAATGGCTAAAGGCACTGTGAAGTGGTTCAACGCGACCAAGGGTTACGGCTTCATCCAGCCGGCGTCCGGCGGCAAGGATGTGTTCGTGCATATCTCGGCGGTCGAAAAGGCGGGGCTGTCCTCGCTCAACGAAGGCCAGACGGTCGAATACGAAGAGGTCGCCAATCGTGGCAAGACCTCGGCGGAAAATCTGAAGGTCTGATTTTCTTCGGCGCGGGCATCTACCCGCGCCGATAATTATCAAAGTACCAGCCGTCAACGACACAACGGAGACAATCCGTGCCGACCTATATCTGCACCGTGCCGGCCGGACGCCTGTCCGCCGAGCAAAAGGCGCGTGTCGCCGCCGAGATCACCCGCGTGCATAACGAAGTCACCGGGGCCGCCACCTTCTTCGCTCAGGTCATCATCAACGAAGTGCCGGCGGGAAATTACTTCATCGGCGGCAAGCTGCTGCGTGAGGACCAGATCTTCATCAACGGCCAGATTCGCGCGGGACGAAGCGCGGTGGATCGCGCGCGGCTGATGCGGGGAATTCTGGAAAGCGTGGCCGGCGCGGCAAAAGCCGAGCGGACGAGCGTGTGGGTTTATCTCACCGACCTGCCGCCGCGCGACATGATCGAATACGGCCATGTGCTGCCGGAGCCGGGATCGGAAAACGAGTGGCTGAATGGCCTGCCCGCGAAGGACCGCGAACGGATGACCAGAGCCGGCCAGTAACAGCGCTACTAATGCGCCGCGATCAGACTCTGCGCGGAAACGGCCCCATCGGCTGCGCGCGCGCCACCGAACAATCGGATGCCTTGTCGCCGGGCAGCAGCATGCCCCCGCAGTGCGGGCAGCAATTATCGTTGCTGTGAACGATCGTGTCGTCCGCGGTGTCGCCGATCTGCGCAGCGAAGAATTTGACCACGTTGTTGCGCGGGATGATGCGATTGCCGTTCATGCGGATTCCTCTCATTTAGAGACCGCACCCTGACAGCAACATCATGCCGTTCCGTTCAACGGAACCGTCAAATTTTACGATTGAAAATCAGGTATCGGTCGTGCGTCGCTGCAAGAAACCATTAACGACGAACGCCGCCGTCATGCGTTACCGCGCGACGATCAGGCCCCGGCTGGTGACAACGACCCAGCGCCCGTCCTGACGGCGTATCGCATCGACCCGGCCGACACCCGGCAACGGGTCGCCAGTAAACACCTCGAAAATCCCCTGACGTCCTTCGACGGTCGCACCGCCGTCGCCGACCTCGCGCAGCACCCAGCCCTCGAGAATCGGCAGCCGGCTGAGCTGCGGCACCATCGGCGCGGGAGCTGGCAGCGCGGCGGCTGGCAGCGGCGGGGTAATCGAACCCGTGATCTCGGGCGCGGGCTTGAGCTTGTCCAGCGTCTCGCTCAGTTTCACAATCCTGGCGGTATTGGTTTTAGTGGTGGTCTCGATGTTGGTTTTCACCGCGGCGAGATCGGCGCTGAATCGCGCCATCGCATCGTCGATCGACCGGTCGCGCCCGGTGATCGTTGCCGTGGCGTGATCGCTTGTCGCAAAATGGGTCACCCCGAACGTCGCGGCCGCGCCACTGAGCGCGCCAACCGCAGCAGCGATCACAATCGTGGCAAACCACGGCAGCGCGCTGCGGGCGGTGTCCGGGCCAGGCAAGGGCTTGGCCTCTCCGCGAAGAAGCCTGTGGTCAAATGGTTCATCATGGACGCGCTTGGCACCGCCAAACGCACCTTCCCATGACGAATGGGCCGACAACCGCTGCAGCGTGATGTCCTTGGAGCCTGCGACCAGTTCGGAAGAGACGCTCGTTGCCGGTTCTTGGGAAGATCCTTCAACATGATCCTGGGAGTGATCCCGAGAATTGTCGTCGCTCTGGTCGCTCATGGCGTCCATCTCCAAATGGTTTGACCATTTGGTAACCACGATTTGCTTGCCAAACCGTTACCGCTAAGCTTTTGCGTCTCTCAAGCTCAGCAATTTCTCGAGTCGCGCGAGAGTGGAAAGGTCGGCGATGCCGTTCACAAGCTGCGGACGGAAATGGCGCTGAAAGCCGGCAATCACGGCGGCGGTGTTGTCATCCTCGCCACCTGAGGCGACGACGCCATATCCGTAAGTCTCCAGCATCTGAAGCAACCGCGTGCGCTGTTGTGAATCGAGGGCTGCGGACGGATCGTCGGGCGGCGTGTCCAGTGACCAAAGGCCAATGCCGCTTTCATGCAGACGCTCCCATGGAAAATATTCGCCCGGATCCTGCTTGCGGGTCGGCGCAACATCCGAATGGGCCAGCACCTGATCCGGCGGGATCGGCCACCGGCCGAGAATATCGCGGCACAGCGCGATGACGGCCTCGATCTGAGCCGGAGGATAATCCGGGCAGCCGCCATCATGACCGGCATTGGCGATCTCGATGCCGATCGAACGTGAATTGATGTCGGTGTAGCCGCGCCAGTTCGACACCCCGGCGTGCCAGGCGCGGCGCTCCTCCGGGACGAGTTGAATGATCTCGCCGTTCTCACGCACGAGATAATGCGAGGAGACTTTCGAGTCGGCGGCGCACAGCCGCATCAACGCGCCGTCGGCGTCCGGCATCCCGGTATAATGAAGCAGCAGAATATCGACGACATTGCCCACCCGCTCGTCATGATTGGGCGAGGCGATGAACTGCCGGACCAGCGGCGAAGTCTTGTCGGTCAACGCATCTCTCCGACGGCGCAATCGTGTAGCGCGAGAGTGCGGTGGAACGGGCGTAAATTCAATGTCCTTGTTCGGCGCTTGTTCTGAGGCCGCGCGCATGGCAGGACATTTACAAACATGTCATGTAAAAAAGCCTGCACGAACCGGATGGATTTTCAAAATGAGCGGAACGGCGATTTTTCGTGGAATGGACCGGGCGACGCTGGACGCGGCCTACAACAACAGCGCCGCCGTCACTGACAGTCCGGAATGGGTCGACCGCTGGCGTACACGCAGCGTATCCGCGCGCGCATCGCAAGGCGCAAAATCGGGTATCCGGCTCGACATTCCCTATGGGGCGCTGGAGCGCACCAAATTCGATTATTTCCCAGCCGGCGCGGCGAACGCACCGCTGCTGGTATTTATCCATGGCGGTTATTGGGTGCGCAATTCGTACGACATGTTTGCGTTCCTCACCGCAGGGCCGAACGCACATGGCATCAATTTCGCTTCCATCGGTTACACACTCGCCCCGCAGGCGCGGCTGTCGCAGATTTTCGCCGAGACCGGACAGTGTCTGACTTATCTGGCGGACCATGCGGACGAGTTGGGATTCGACCGCAACAACATCTTCGTCACCGGCTGGTCGGCCGGCGGGCATCTGGCCGCGATGATGATCGAGCATGCGGCCGTGCGCGGCGCACTGCCGATCAGCGGGATTTTCGATCTCGAACCGCTGTCACTGAATTACATCAACGATGCGCTGCAATTCACGAAAGATGACATCGAGAAATTAAGCCCGCTGCGCCGTTTGGGGAAAACGACGGTGCCGATGCGTCTGGTTGCCGGCGGCAACGAGTTGCCTGAACTGCAGCGGCAGACTCGAGACTATGCAGAGGCTGCCCGCGCACTCAGCCTCAAAGTCAGCAACGAGACGCTTCCTGGCCATCATCATTTCTCGATTCTGGATGAATTGGCAAAGCCCGACGGGCTGATTACACGCGAATTGCTCAAACTGATCGCGGAAACGTCGGACAAATAAAAACGGCCGCGACACCGCTGCATCCGTTTGAAATTCCAACCATCTTCACACCATCAAGGCACGAGGCTTACTTCGGCGCGGTGGTCCAGCTGGTCCATCGCCTGTCCGTTCGATGCGAGCAGCGAGCGCAGATCGCGAATCGGAGGAAACACCTCCTGATTCCAGTCCTCGCCCTGTGCGTCGTAAGCCGCCTGCTCCTGCTCCACGATCTCGCGGTCTTCTTTGAAAATCCGGTCGGTGAACCAGACCAGCGCCGGCCATGCCAGATCGAGAATGCCCGGAATCTTCGGACGGCGGACTGACAGCAATCCAAACGTACGATTCCATTTCTGCTCGGCATCGAGCGGAACGTAGGCAATCCATAGATTCATCACCGGCTCATCGCCCGAAGTCCATATCCGCAGCGTCTGGTAGGGATATTCGGTGCGGATGGTCATGAGATCCTTGTGCTCGCGCGACGCGCCGCGGCGACTGCTCAGGATCAGCGCCTCGCCGATCGGCTGGCTTCCTTCGGTGCGCGCGAAACTGTAATCGACCTCAAGCCAGTTGGGGCCAAGGCGACGGCCGAGAAAACGCGGCGAAATCTGGCCCATCTGCTTGCGATGCAGGAACTGATGATTCATGTCCATCAGGTTCTCGTGCATGAAAGTGTAGTGGCACCGCACTTTTTCACCGAACTGCCGTGTCTTGAATTCCTTGTCGCTGGCCGCGCCGAGCGGACCAAGTTCTGTAATGGCGGCGAGGTCGCCCGGCCAGATCAGGATCAGGCCGTCCTGCTCGCGGCAGGGATAGGACTTCACGCCGTTCGGCAATTTTTCCTTGCCGAGATACGGCACGTCGATGCACTTGCCGGTCGAATCGTAGCTCCAGCCATGATAGCCGCAGCGGATCGCGCAATCCTTGACTACGCCGCCGGACAGCGGAATCTGGCGGTGCGCGCAGCGATCCTCCAGCGCGAACACCGGCCCTTCCTTCGGCCGGACGACGACAATCGGCTCGCCGGCAAAACGCGCGGCGTGCGCCTTGCCCGGCTTCACTTCCTTCGACCAGGCGATGGGATACCAGTGATTGGGGTGAGAGCCTACACGGCGAAGATCGAGGCCGTTGACTTTAGTGGCATCCGGACTTGCCTCGCGGGTGGTCATATGACTTTCGGACATGCGTTCTCCTGGAACCGCCTTGAATTGATTGTCATCCATCCCCCGAAACAATGTCACCTGTTTGACGACAACACGCAAGACGGCGGACGAGATGGACCGCCACGCAAAGCATAACCGTGCAATAAAAAAAGGCGGCGAAACTTCGCCGCCTTTCTTGACAGTGAGCGGAAACGAATCAGCGCGGAAGTGAGCGCACTTGCTTCGCCGCTGCCACCATATTAATGAGCGCCGGCTCAACCTCGTCCCATTTGCGGGTCTTCAGGCCGCAATCGGGGTTGATCCAGAGCTGCGCGTCGGCGAGGCGGTGCCGTGCCAGCTTCATCAAATCGGTCATCTCGCTGATTTCCGGCACGCGCGGCGAGTGGATGTCGTACACGCCCGGCCCGATCCCGTTGGGATATTCGTAGGTCTTGAAAGCGTCGAGCAGTTCCATCTTCGAGCGCGAGGTCTCGATGGAAATCACGTCGGCGTCCATCGCACCGATGGCATCGATGATGTCGTTGAACTCCGAATAACACATATGGGTATGGATCTGAGTCTCGTCCTTCACACCCGAAGCGCAGATGCGGAAGCTGCCGACGGCCCAGTCGAGATAGGTCTTCCAGTCGGCGCGCCGCAGCGGCAGGCCTTCGCGCAGTGCCGCCTCGTCGATCTGGATCATGGTGGCGCCAGCCTTTTCGAGATCGGCGACCTCGTCGCGGATCGCAAGCGCGATCTGGCGGCAGGAGGCGCTGCGCGGGATGTCGTCACGCACGAACGACCAGTTCAGAATCGTCACAGGGCCGGTCAGCATGCCCTTCATCGGCCGGTCGGTGAGCGATTGCGCATATACCCACCATTC
>JAIERI010000142.1 GCA_019747015.1 Xanthobacteraceae bacterium | reverse complement strand
GAAATGGTGCAGGCGGTGCCGAAGGACGTTCTGGAAAAGGCGATCATTCCACTGATTCCCGTCAACCGCCTCGGCGAGCCGGACGAAATCGCGCGTGCAGTAGTATTCCTCGCATCGGATGCCTCCGGCTTCATTACCGGATCGACCCTCACCATCAATGGCGGGCAGTATCTGGTCTGATCCATCGCGCGACGTCGCGGAACGGTCACGATGACGGCGCCTGTCGCCACATTGACCGGGTTGACCGCTATTTTGATGTGGTCGCTGCTGGCGGCGCTGACGGTCGCGACCGGACGTGTGCCGGCGTTTCAACTGCTGGCGATGACGTTTGCCATCGGCGCCTGCATCGGCCCCTTGATTTGGATATTCCGGCCCGGCGCGTTTGGCGCGCTGCGCCAATCTTCGCTGGTGTGGCTGGTCGGCGTCAGCGGACTGTTCGGCTATCACGCGCTGTATTTCATCGCGTTGCGATTCGCACCTCCCGCCGAGGCGGGGCTGCTGAATTATCTCTGGCCGCTTCTGATCGTGCTGCTGTCTTCTCTGTTGCCGGGCGAGCGGCTCGCTGCCCATCACATTGTCGGTGCGCTGCTCGGTTTCGCAGGAACGGCGCTGTTGTTGATGGGCCGCGCCGGGACGGCGTTTGTGTCATCTTATATTCCCGGGTTTATAGCGGCGCTTGTCGGCGCATTCGTCTGGGCCGGCTACTCGGTGATGTCGCGTAAGTTCGCGGCAGTGCCGACCGGCGCCGTGGCTGGATTTTGTCTCGCCACTGCGCTGCTTGCCGCGTTGTGTCACTTCGCTTTCGAGACGACGATATGGCCGGACACGCCGCTGCAATGGGCTGCGATTGTCGCGCTCGGCGTCGGTCCGGTCGGGATCGCTTTTTTCGCGTGGGACATTGGCATGAAGCGCGGCGACGTTCGCGTGCTCGGCGCGGCTTCGTATGCGACGCCGCTGCTTTCGACATTCTTCCTGATCGCAGCGGGATACGCGCGGC
Organism: Xanthobacteraceae bacterium; assembly: GCA_019747015.1. Taxonomy (GTDB): domain Bacteria; phylum Pseudomonadota; class Alphaproteobacteria; order Rhizobiales; family Xanthobacteraceae; genus Afipia. Next base: position 22,947 of record JAIERI010000142.1, on the reverse strand, counting down.
CGACCGCGACGCTTGGCCTTGCGGCGCTCCTGATCGCAGGCGGCGGATTGATCGCGGCAAAGGACGCGATCTGCGGGCGCGATTAATCGGGCCGCCAATCAGGCGCGGCCAGCTCGAAACCGGAAAATTCGAATCCCGGCGCGACCGTGCAGCCAACCAGCGTCCAGTCGCCAAGACTTTGCGCGGATTGCCACGCGCCCGCGGGGACGATGGCTTGCGGTGCATGTCCCGCCATCAGATCGCTGCCGAGATGGAGTTCGCGTTGTCCGCTCTCGTCCGCGATTTCCAGGGCGAGCGGTGCGCCGGCGTAATAATGCCAGACCTCCGTGGCATCCACACGATGCCAGTGCGACCGCTCGCCGTGCGCCAGCAGGAAATAGATTGCGGTGGAGGCGGCGCGGCCGCTGCCGATGGTCCGGGGATCGCGAAAGGTCTCGCGGTAGTGACCGCCTTCGGGATGCGGTGCAAGCTCAAGCCGCGCAATGATTCCGGCGGCGGTTGGCAAGTGTGGGCCCGTCACGAGTTGTTCTTGCGCTCACGAATTTCGCCGAACACGTCCGCAGCAGGTTTCCCCGCAAGGCCGACCGCGGCGGCGACCGAAGGCACGTCCGCGCGCAGGAACACATTGTCTTCCTTCTCGTCGCCGATCAGTGTCGGCACGGTCGGTTTGTTCGCGGCGCGCAGCTTTGTCACTTCCTCGGCACGCTTTTTCAACGCCGGATTGTTCGGCTCGATACCGAGCGCGAATTTCACGTTGGAGGCGGTATATTCATGGCCGCAATAAATCCGTGTGGCGTCCGGCAGCGCGCGCAGCTTGAGGAGCGATTCCCACATCATCGGATAGGTTCCTTCGAACACCCGGCCGCATCCGATCGAGAACAGCGTGTCGGCACAGAACAGCGCGTGCTCGCTGTCGAACATGTAGCTGATATGGTCGAGGGTATGGCCGGGCGTCTCGATCACCCGTGCGGCAAGATTGCCGACCTTGACGGTATCGCCTTGTTTCACGCGCTCGTCGGCCAGCGGAATCGGCGTGGTCTTGTCGTAAGGTGCCACCACGCGGCATTTGTATTTGCGCTTCAGTTCGGCAATGCCGCCGACATGGTCCTGATGGTGATGAGTGACGAGAATGTCGGTCAGGGTCCAGCCTTCGCGCTCCAGCGCGGAGATGATCGGCCCGGCCTCCGGCGCGTCGATCGAGGCGGTGGCCTTGGTTGCCGGATCGTGAATGAGGTAGCCGAAATTGTCAGACAAACACGGAAACACGCGAATTTCGGCCGTCATGACATCTCCATAGTCTTGGGTTGCTCAGAATATTAACATGCGCGGGCGAACAAGTGAAAGTCCGCGTTAACGGCCAAAATAAGTAATCGCATGCAGATGTGAGTGCGGCGGGCTGCATCGCGTGCAGGGAAGTGATAGATTGCGGCCATGACAATCGACGTGATCGATCTTCGCAATTTCTACTCGCAGCGCATCGGCATTGTGGCGCGGCGGCTGATCAATCGCGGTATCGAGGCGCGCTGGCCGCACGCAGAAGGGATGCGCGTTCTCGGTCTCGGCTACCCGACGCCTTATCTCGGCCTGTTTCGCGAAAACTGTGAACGCTGCATCGCCTTCATGCCGGCAGCGCAGGGCGTACTGAAATGGCCGACCGCGCGTCCGACACTCGCCACTTTGGTCGACGAATGCTCGCTGCCGCTGCCGGATGCCTCGGTGGATCGCATCCTGCTGGTGCATGCGCTGGAGATGTCGGACGATCCGGAAGGATTGCTGCGCGAAATCTGGCGCGTACTTGCGCCGTCGGGCCGCATGATGGCGGTCGTTCCCAATCGCCGCGGAGTCTGGACCCGCACCGATAACACGCCGTTCGGCCATGGCCGGCCTTATTCACGTTCGCAGATCACACAGCTTTTGCGGCAGACATGGTTCACGCCGATCGCGTGGGGCGAGGCGCTGTTCGTGCCGCCCATCAATGGCGGCTGGTTCTTGCGCTCAGCCATGGCGTGGGAAAAAATCGGCGCGGCATTGTCGTCGCCGTTTCCCGGTGTGTTTATCGTCGAAGCGTCCAAGCAGGTCTATCGCGCCATACCGGCGCATCGCGAGCGCACGCGCCTCATCCCGGCGATGAAGCCGGTGCTGGTGCCCACCACGTCTCACACGAGATAAATGCGCCGACAAGTCACGCGCGAAATTATCCGCGTGTGATGTCGTGAGAACGAGGTCTACTCGTTGCCCGGATTGAAATCTTCGGCTTGCGGCACGGTGCCGTTGTCCGCGACCGGCGCACCCTCTGGGCGCGGACGGCGGCGGCGGCGATGGGCGTAGCGCTCGCTTTGGCCGTTGGGCTCGAAGCCGGCGACGGGCGGCTGCGCGCCGCCAGTGATGAATGACGGCAGGCGGTCCACCGCGTCGCCCTCACCCTGTATCGCCGGCTGGGGTTGCGGGCGGTTGTCGCGGTAGGACTCGCGCGGCTGCGGCTGTTCACGCGGCGTGAATTGCGGCTGAGGTTGGGATTGAGGCTGCGGTGCAAAACCGGGCTCAGCGCCGAAATTCGAATAGCTGTCGGCATCGTCACCCATGTCGTCCGATACTTCGTTGTCGGGACGAGGCAGCTGCTGCGGCTGCGACTGGCGGAGCTGCTCCTGTGCCGCGGCGATCAGGCGGAAATAATGCTCGGCGTGCTGATAGTAATTCTCTGCCGCGACCGGATCGCCCGAGGAGCGTGCGTCGCGCGCCAGCTGAACGTATTTCTCCGCCACATGCGAAGCGGTGCCGCGAATCTTGATGTCGGGTCCGTTGGATTCGAAAACCCTGGTCATCGGGTTCTGGCCGCGCCGGTTGTTGTTGTGGTTATTATTGTTGTTCGGGCGGTTGCTACGCATACGCTTGTTGTTGTTCTGACCGTTTCTCATGTCGTGCCTTTATTGCCGATCCTGAATCGTGGTGGTCGCAAGGAAGCAATGCCGCGCTCGCGCGCGGGTTGCGTCATTCGGTTTCAATTCAAACTTGCCGTTCGTCGCGTTCAGCAAAGACGCGTTCCTTAAATGCCGGTGGGCAACGCCCCGCGGCTGGACCAGGTCAGCCTGTCTTCACAGGCGGGATCTCGATCCGAGCTTGAGTTTCATCGTTAAATGTTCGAGCGCAAATTAGGCTTTCGTCCGTTTTGCGGTCCCGGGCGGCGCGGCACTTTCAGCCGTCGCGCTCGACGTGATCCGCTTTTTTCAGGAACCTTTCGCTCGGCGGTTCTCTGTTGCGAGAACTCTGGTGTCGACCCGCCTCTCTGACGGGATCATCGACCCTGAACCGATGGTGTGGCCGGAACCTAATCAATCCGGAGCGATAATCCAAGCGATTTTTTTGCCCGTCAAAACTGCATTTTAACCGGCTTTTTCCGGCCAACAACAACTCTGTCTACCCCTGACAGATCGGTCCGGGGAGGCTCATTCGTGGCGAAACCGGCTGCCGCCATGATCGCCCTCACGTCCCTGTCCTGGCCCTGGCCGGCCTCGAAAATCAGTGCTCCGCCAGAGGTGAGCAGGCCGAAGGCGGAGGGGGCAATGGCGCGATAGGCTTCCAGCCCATCGGGGCCGCCATCAAGGGCAAGGTGGGGATCGTGATCGCGCACATCAATGGCAAGCTGGCCGATTTGCCGGGATGGAATGTAGGGCGGGTTGGACACGATCAGGTCGAAATCGCCGCTCAGCCCCGCCGCGTAGTCGCATGCGATAAATGACGCACGATCGACCAGGCCGAGTTTCTGTGCATTGCGCCGCGCGGTCTCGATGGCCTCAAGGCTGATGTCGGTGCCGACGCCGGTCGCAGTCGGCAATTCGGAGAGCATCGCGAGCAGGATCGCGCCGGAGCCGGTGCCTATATCGGCGATGCGAATCGTTTCGCTGTCCCTTTTCTCATCGCGCAAGAATTTGAGCGCCGTTTCCACAACCGTTTCGGTGTCGGGACGCGGCACCAATGTTGCCGGTGCCAGTTTGAACGGCAGTCCCCAGAATTCCTTGCGGCCGAGAATACGCGCAACCGGCTCGCCGGCAATGCGCCGCCGCGCGAATGAACTCAGGATTAAAGCGTCATGAACTGTAATGAGTCGTCCGCCTTGCGCGATCAGTCCGGTGAGATCGAGGCCGAGCGCCTCGCCAAGCAGAATCCGCGCGTCGAGTTCGGGCGAGTCGATTCCGCGTGATGCAAATGTCGCGGCAAGTTTGCGCCGCACGTCGTCGACGCTGCGTCCTTCGAAATCTGCCGGGCCGCTCACGCCGTGCTTTCGGCGGCGAGCAGCGCCGCCTGATGCTCGGTGGTGAGCGCATCGATCAGTTCGCCGAGCGCTTCACCGGCGATCACCTGCGGCAGTTTGTAGAGTGTCAGGTTGATGCGGTGATCGGTAACGCGGCCTTGCGGAAAATTATAGGTGCGGATTCGCTCCGAGCGATCCCCCGACCCGACTTGGCCACGCCGGTCCGCCGAGCGCTCCGAATCGATGCGCTGCCGTTCGGCGTCGTAGATGCGCGAGCGCAAGATGTTCATCGCCGATGCGCGGTTCTTATGCTGGGAGCGGCTGTCCTGCATCATGACCACGATGCCGGTCGGGATATGGGTGATGCGGATCGCCGATTCGGTCTTGTTGACGTGCTGTCCGCCGGCGCCCTGCGCGCGCATGGTCTCGATGCGGAGATCGTCGTCCTTGATCGTGACATCGACATCCTCGACTTCGGGCAGCACCGCGACGGTGGCGGCGGAGGTGTGAATGCGTCCCGACGTTTCGGTGTCGGGCACGCGCTGAACGCGATGCACGCCGGATTCGAATTTCAGTTTGGCGAATGCGCCGCGGCCTTTGACCTCGGCGACGATTTCCTTGAAGCCGCCGACAGTGCCCTCGCTCATCGACATCACTTCGACCTTCCAGCCGTGAAGCGAGGCGAAGCGTTCGTACATGCGGAACAGATCGCCGGCGAACAATGAAGCCTCGTCTCCGCCGGTGCCGGCGCGAATTTCGAGCACCACGTTGCGCTCGTCCATCGCGTCCTTCGGCAGCAGCGCGACGCGGATATCCTGTTCAAGTCCGGTCTGTCGTGCCAGTAGTGCGGAGCGTTCGCCCTCCGCCATGCTGCGCATATCGGCATCGATCGCGGGATCGGCGATCATCGCGTCGATGCCGGCGATTTCCTCACTCGCCGCACGCCACGCCTTCACTGCTTCAACGATAGGCGTGAGTTCGCTGAGTTCACGGGTGGCGCGGACATAGGCTTCCGAACTCAGCTGACCGAGCAAATCGTTTTCGAGCGCGGCGTGGCGCGCCAGCAGAATGTCGAGTTTGGCTTGTGGCAACATCGGAAAATCTCAAGACAGCGGAACACAAAGGCAATCGGGCGAACATCGGGACGATGTTTCGCTACAATGACAGGCCTTCAGCTTCGGCGAATTCCGTCAGCTTTTCGCGGATCGACACGCTGCCCGACGGTGCGTCCAGGAGTTTTGTCATCAGGGTTTCGGCCTTGCGGGCGTCAAGCTCGAGAATCATCGCCTTGATCGGACCATGCGAGGTCGCCGACAGCGACAGCGAGCGATAACCCAGTGCGATCAGTGTCAATGCGCCCAGCGTCGTCGAAGCCATCTCGCCGCACAGCGAGGCGACCTTGCCTGCCGCTCTTGCCTTGCGCGCAATGTCGCGCAGCGCGCGCAGGATCGGCGCCGACAGCGTATCGAAACGATCCGTGACGCGGGCATTGCCGCGGTCGACCGCGAACAGGAACTGAAACAGATCGTTCGAGCCGACCGAGACGAAATCGACGCGGTCGATCAGCTCATCGAGCTGATAGAGCAAAGCGGGCACCTCGATCATGGTCCCGACATCGACGCGCGCGGGGAGGGTGTGGCCGTGCTGGCGCAGATAAGTCAGTTCGCGCTCTATTATGGCCTTGGCCTGATCGAATTCGCGCACCTCGGTGATCATCGGGAACATGATGCGCAGCGAGCGTCCGCTGCCGGCGCGCAGCAGCGCGCGAATCTGTCCGCGCAAGAGGCCCGGACGATCCAGACCGAGGCGAATCGCACGCCAGCCAAGCGCGGGATTTTCCTCGATGATCGTATCCATATACGGCAGCGCCTTGTCGCCGCCGATGTCGAGGGTGCGGAAGTTCACCGGTTTCTCGCCGGCCGCGTCCAGCACGCTGCGATACAGCGCCAGCTGCTCGCTGGTGCGCGGCAGGCTGGGGCTGACCATGAACTGCAATTCGGTGCGAAACAGACCGATGCCGGCGGCGCCGGTGTCGTCGATGTGCGGCAGATCGATGACGAGGCCCGCATTGAGCATCAGATCGACGCTCTGGCCGTCCCTGGTTCTGCAAGGCTTGTCGCGCAGCTCGCGATATTGCTCCTGCCGCCGCGCGCGAAAGCGCACGCGCTCGGCATAAGCGGACTGAATTTCATTCGACGGCCGGACGTAGATCGAGCCGGACGTGCCGTCGACAATGATGGCGTCGCCGGGATCGGCGATGCCAGCCGCGTTCGGCACTTCGCCGATGGCGGGGATGCCGAGTGCTCGCGCCACGATGGAGACATGCGAATTGGAGGTGCCTTCCTCCAGCACGAGGCCGCGCAATTTGTTGCGGTCGTAATCGAGCAAGGCGGCGGGGCCCATCGCGCGCGCGATCAGGATGGCGTTGTCGGGCATCTGCTCGCGCGAGGGCGCGTGGTCGCGTCCGACAAGCTGGCGCATCAGGCGATGGCCGAGATCTTCCAAGTCATGCAGGCGGTCGCGCAGATAGGGATCTGTCGAGCGCAACATGCGGGCGCGGGTGTCGGACTGTACGCGCTCCACCGCAGCCTCGGCGGTCAGGCCGGTCGCGACCGCTTCCTGAAGCTTGTGCTGCCAGCCCTGATCGTTGGCGAACATGCGATAGGCCTCTAACACGTCGCGGTGATCGCCACCGTCGGCGACATCGCCGCGCTCCAGCATGCGGTCGAGATCGGCGCGCAGCTTGACGATTGCGTGTTCGAGCCGTTTGACTTCCTTCGGCACGTCTTCGGCGATGTAGTTGGTGATGACGACGCGCGGCTCGTGCAGCACGACGTGGCCCATGGCGATGCCGTCGGACAGGATCGCGCCGGTCTTGTGCAGCGAGTGCCGCGCGGCGGGTTCGGCGCCGGGTTTGGCCAGCGCGGAGAGTTCGCCGGAGGCGATCATCTCGGCGAGCACCATCGCCGTGGTCTGCAGTGCCTCGACTTCCTCCTCGACATAGGTGCGGTGGGCGCGGTTCTGCACCACCAGCACGCCGAGCGTGTTGCCGGCGCGCAGGATAGGCACGCCGAGGAAGGAATGGTAGATTTCTTCGCCGGTTTCCGGACGATACGAGAACGCCGGATGGCTCTGCGCGTCCGACAGATTGAGCGGTTGCGCTTCGCTGGCGACGAGGCCGACAAGGCCCTCATGCGCGGTCAGCACGGTTTGGTGAACCGCGTCGCGGTTCAAGCCTTCGGTGGCATAGAGTTCGAGGGTATTATCGACGCGCAGCACGTAGGTCGAACAGACCTCCGCCACCATGTTGGCGGCGATCAGCACCACGATCTTGTCGAGCCGCTCCTGCGCGCTGACCTGTTCGGCCATCACTTCGCGGAGCCGTCTCAACAGGACGCGGGGGCCTCCCAGCGCGCTCCGCATGCGGCGATATCCTCCTCTAGGCGCCGTCGGTGGCACACCTTGGCGGCTGAATAATCCGTTGAAAAACAATGCCTTCTGGCGTTGACCCTAGAGCATTTCCCGGCTGCGGCGGTTCAAAATCCGGGGCACAATCCGCGGTTGCCCGCTCCCGAGGCTATAGCGAATTGGGGCTCGTTTTGCCAAGCAAAACACCTGCCATCTGCCGTCAGAAACGATCAAAACAGGGCGGTGCCGCAGAACAGGGAAATCGTTCGTCGCGGCTAGCCCGCTGGGAAAACCAGCGAGTTATAGCCGTTCCAGATGATCTGGATGCCGATGCAGAACAGGATGAAGGCCGACAGGCGCATCACGACGTTCGTGCCGCGCTCACCGAGAACGCTGACGATGCGGTCGGCAAAGGCATAGGAGACGTAAATCGAAATCGCGATGGCCGCGAGGCCGGCCACCGCGCCGCCGCCGACCAGCGCCAGTTGGGCGAGATTGTTTGTTCCTGCCGGACGCTGGCTGCCGAGCGTCACGGCGACTGAGATCGAGCCCGGACCGACGGTGAGCGGCATGGTCAGCGGATAGAACGCGTCGATGGGTTCACCCGGTTCGTTGTCGCTGGCGCTGCGCTGATCCTGCGAGCCTTCGCCGCCCGAATGCAGCAAATTCCAGCCGAAGGCAGCGACCACCATGCCGCCGGCGATTCGCACGATCGGCAGGGTGATGCCGAAGAATTCCAGAATGTGCGAGCCGATGATCAGCGAGCCGAACAGCAGGAAAAAACCGTTGAGCGCAATGGCGCGGGCAAGGGCCGGCCGCTCGCCGGCCGCGCCTTGGGTGAGGCGCAGGAAGATCGGTGCGTTGCCGACGGGATTGACGATCGGAAACAGGCCCGCGAAGACCAGCAGAAAGGCATTTGTAACGTTTGCGAAGCCGCTCAATGCCGTCGCGCCTTATGTTGATCTCTTAGAAGGTGGTCTTTTTTATTTTAGGCATGGTCTTTTCCGAAAGCCGGGTCCCGATTTTCAGGATCAGGCCTGATCGAGCCCGTACAAGGTGTGCAGCGTGCGCACCGCCAGTTCAGTATAGGCCGCGTCGATCAAGAGCGAGAACTTGATTTCCGACGTGGTGATGGCGCGGATGTTGATGTTGCGCTCCGACAGTGCCGCGAAGGCTTTCGCCGCGACGCCGGCATGGCTGCGCATGCCGACCCCGATCACCGAAACCTTGGCGACGTCGGTGGCGGTGTCGAGTTTGGTGTAGCCGATCTTCGCCTTGGCCTTCGCGATGGTGTCCTTGGCGCGGGTGAATTCGGAGGCCGGCACGGTGAAGGTGAGGTCGGTGAATTTGCCATCCTCGGAGACGTTCTGCACGATCATGTCGACATTGATGCTGGCGTCGGCGAGCGGGCCGAAGATCGACGCTGCGACGCCCGGCTTGTCCTGGATGTGACGCACGGAAATCTGGGCTTCATCCTTGGAAAAGGCGATCCCGGTGACGACTTGGCTTTCCACGATTTCCTCCTCGCTGCAAATCAGCGTCCCCGGCGGCATGCCGTGCGGATCGATATCTTCCGGTTTGTCGAAACTCGAGCGGACGAACACCGGCATGTTGTGAACGAGGCCAAGCTCGACCGAGCGCACCTGAAGCACCTTGGCGCCCTGCGAGGCCATCTCCAGCATTTCCTCGAACGCGACCTTGTCCAGCCGCCGCGCCTTTGGCACCACGCGCGGATCGGTGGTGTAAACACCATCGACGTCGGTGTAGATGTCGCAGCGGTCGGCATGGATCGCCGCTGCGATCGCGACCGCCGAGGTGTCCGAGCCGCCGCGTCCGAGCGTGGTGATGCGTCCGCTGTCCTTGTGAATACCCTGGAAGCCGGCGATCACCGCGACTTCCTTTGCATTCTTGAACCGCGCGATGATCTCGCCGCCCTCGACGCCGGTGATGCGCGCGGAGGCATGCGCGTCGTCGGTCAAAATTGGGATCTGCCATCCCAGCCACGAGCGGGCCTGGATGCCGAGCGCCTGCAGCGCGATCGCAAGCAGACCGGCGGTGACCTGCTCGCCGGATGCCACCACAGTGTCATATTCGCGCGCGTCATGCAGCGCGGAGGCTTCCGTTGCCCAGCCGACCAGTTCGTTGGTCTTGCCGGACATGGCGGAGACCACCACGGCGACCTCGTTGCCAGCATCGACCTCGCGCTTGACGTGACGCGCGACGTTCTGGATACGCTCGATGGTGGCGACGGACGTGCCGCCGAATTTCATGACAAGGCGGCCCATTTTCTTCGTATCGCGGCGAATGGCGCGTCCCGTTGGTTCAAGTAAAGGGCAGTTCCGCGCAAAACCGCAGCACCGTCCCGAAAAGGCGGCTATACATACCCGCGCCGGGATCGGCAAGCCATTCGGGTCCGTCCGGCACCGGGATAGCAATAGGGCGAAGATTATGGGCCGCTACGTCAACAGTATTCTCCAGCCAGGTGAACGGGTTCTTTATTCCACCACCATTCACGGCATCATCTATTTGCCGGGCGTTTTGTGCCTCGCCGCAGCGGCGGCCTGTTTCACCGCCTCGGCAGTCTTTCCGCCGCTTTTGATCGGCGTGGGCGTACTCGCGATCATCGGAATTGTGTTGGTTTTTCGCGCGTGGTTCCGTCGCTGGACCACGGAGGCGGATGTCACAACGATGCGCGTCATCTACAAAGAGGGCTTCATCAGCCGCCAGACTTTCGAAATGAGTTTGGACAAGGTCGAAAGTGTGGATGTTACGCAAAGCATTCTTGGTCGCATTTTTGATTGGGGAGATGTCACTGTGTTAGGTGTTGGAGAGGGCCACAAAAAAATTGGATTGATCAGTTCCCCGCTGGAATTCCGCAATCACATCACCGCGCACTGAATCAAGAATCGTGATGACCGATACCAACGCCACATCGTCCAGCGTCGATCCCGCCGAAGTCGCGCGATTCTCGAAGCTGTCGCAGGAATGGTGGGATCCGAACGGCAAGATGAAGCCGCTGCACGCGATCAATCCGCTGCGGCTGGCTTACATCCGCGATGCCGCCTGCCGGAAGTTCGACCGCAATCCGAAAAACCTGAACTGTCTTTCGGACCTGCGGATTCTCGACATCGGCTGCGGCGCGGGATTGCTGTGCGAGCCTTTGACGCGGCTGGGCGCGGAGGTCGTCGGCGTCGATCCCTCCGCGACCAATATCTCGGTGGCGAAACTTCACGCCGACCGTTCGCACCTGACCATCGATTACCGCTGCACCACCATCGAGGAGCTGGATCCGCGCGAGCGTTTCGACATCGTGCTGGCGATGGAAGTGGTCGAGCATGTCACCGACGTCGGCATGTTCCTGGATCGCTGCGCCAAAGTGCTCAAGTCGCCGGGCCTGATGCTGGTCTCGACTTTGAACCGGACTTGGAAGAGCTTCGGCCTTGCCATCGTCGGGGCGGAATATGTGCTGCGCTGGCTGCCGCGCGGCACGCATCAGTGGGAAAAATTCGTCACGCCGGACGAACTGACGCATCATCTGTCACGCAACAAACTCGAGATCACCGAACAGTCCGGCGTGATCTATAATCCGCTTGCCGATCGCTGGGGGCTGTCGTCCGACATGGACGTCAACTACATGCTGGTCGCGGAGACGATGGCTTGATCGTCCACGCATGAGCGTCGTCTCTCTCTGGATTCCCTTCACGCTGATCGGCGCGGCCGGGCAGGTTGCGCGCAACGCGATGCAGCGCGGACTGACCGGGCCGCTCGGCACGCTCGGCGCAACGCATATCCGCTTTCTGTTCGGCTTGCCTTTCGCCGTGCTTTTCCTGCTCGGGATTTTGCTGGTCGGCGGCGACCGGCTGTCGTGGCCCGCCAGCGGTTTCATCCCCTGGCTCGTCACCGGCGGCGGGGCGCAGATCGTCGCCACCGCCCTGATGCTGGCGGCGATGAACGAACGCTCGTTCGTGGTGACCACGGCGTACCTGAAGACTGAGGCCATTCAGGCCGCGATCTTCGGCTTCGTCTTCCTGTCCGACCACCTGACGGTGCTGAAGGTCGGCGCCATTCTGCTCGCGACCATTGGCGTCATCATTACCGCGCTGCGGCCCGGCGGTGCGAAAGGTTTCGGCAGCCTGCGGCCCACGCTACTGGGATTGCTCGCGGCGTCGTTCTTCGCGCTGTCGGCGGTCGGTTATCGCGGTGCGATCCTTAACGTGCCGAATGTCTCTTTCGTCACAGCGGCGAGCTTCACACTGGCGATGACGCTGGCGATGCAGACCGTCGTGATGTCTGCCTATCTCATCGCCCGCAGGCCCGGCGTGATGAGTTCGATCTTCAAATTGTGGAAGCCGTCGATGTTCGCCGGCTTCATGGGCTCGTTCGCATCGCTGTTCTGGTTTCTCGCCTTCGCGCTCACCGCCGCCGCGAATGTCCGCACGCTGGCGCTGGTCGAGGTGCTGTTCGCGCAGGGTGTGGCTTACTACGGCATGAAGCAGCCGCTGTCGCTGCGCGAGCTGTGCGGCATCGCGCTGATTCTGCTTGGCGTTGGTCTGCTGGTGGCGAGCTGATTATTTTTTTACGACGATGAGAACTGCGCCCGCCGCGATCAGGGCAATGCCGAGCCAGTTGCTGGCCGAGGGCCGTTCGCCGAGAAACAGGGCGCCGAAGATGGCGACCAGCACCACGCTCAGTTTGTCGATCGGCGCGACCAGCGTCGCGGGTCCAAGTTTCAGGGCGCGAAAGTAACACAGCCACGACGCGCCGGTGGCCAGACCCGACAGCACCAGAAACACCCATGTCTTCGACGAAATACTTTCCGGCGCACGGAATTGCCCGGTAGCGAACAGGATCAGCGCGAAACTCATCAAAACGATAATGGTGCGGATGAAGGTCGCGAGATCGGGATTGATATCTTCGACGCCGATTTTCGCGAAGATGGCGGTCAGCGCCGCGAAGATCGCGGACAGCACAGCCCAAGCCTGCCATGAGGAAAACACGTTCAGGCCCATGACGGTTCCTTTGGAGAATTCCCCGGCGGGATTATCAGGTCAGTTCCGCTCGTCCGGCAGCACCGGCAGCGGCGTCACGTCGATGCCTTCCTCAAGCAGCGCGCGGGCCTCGTCCGAAGTCGCCTCGCCGTAGATCGCGCGATGTTCGGTATCGCCGTAATGCATCTTGCGGGCCTCGTTCGAAAAACGCTGCCCGACATTCTCTGCGGTCTTGGTGACATGCTCGCGCAATTCGCGCAGCTTGGCGACCAGCTCTCGCTCCTGCGGCGCCATCATCAGCGGTGCGGTGCGCTCGGTGGGCGCCTGCGTCACGGGCAGGGTTTCCGCGCCATCATGGTTTTTGCTTTTGCCTTTGCGCGCAAGGCGCGGCGCCATGATCGCCTTTTCGACGTTCGCCGATTCGCATAGCGGACAAGTCACGAGCTTGCGCGCGTGCTGGCTGTCATAGGCGGCCGAATCGGCAAACCAGCTGTCGAAGGTGTGGCCACATTCGCAGCGCAGCGCGTAGCGGATCATACCGAGCCCCGCACCAGATGCAGATAATCCGGGCCGCCCTTCGGATCGCTGACCGCGAAGCGGCGTCCGTGCTGCAACGAGGGAATGCTCTTGCGCACGCTCACGACTTTCGCCGGATCGATCTGCGCCAGCACCACGCCGGGCTCGACGCCGCCTTCGGCGATAATCGCGCCCCACGGATCGACGATCAGCGAATGGCCGAAGGTCTCGCGCTTGTTTTCATGCGTGCCGCCCTGTGCGGCGGCGAAAATATAGCAGCCGTTCTCGATGGCGCGGGCGCGCAGCAGCGCATGCCAGTGCGCTTCGCCGGTTTTCTTCGTGAAGGCTGCGGGGACAGTGATGAACGAGGCGCCGGCCTCGGCAAGCGCGCGATACAGCGCAGGGAAACGCAGATCGTAGCAGATGGTCAGTCCGATGCGGCCCCACGGCAAATCGGCGATCACGGCGGCTTCGCCCGGCTGGTAATTCGCCGATTCGCGATAGCTCTCGCCATTGTCCAGATCGATGTCGAACATGTGGATCTTGTCATAGCGTGCGATGATCCCGCCATCCGGCCCGATCAGAAACGAGCGATTGGCTGCGCGCTCGGGCGACGCCTTGAGCGCCAGCGAGCCGATGTGCAGATAAACTTTCAGCTCAAGCGCTAGCGCGCGGAAGGCCTTGAGCGACACATCGTCGTCTTCGGCGGCGAGCCGTTCGAACAGCGCCTTGCGGTTCTCCTGCATGATATTGCTGACTTCAGGCGTCAGGATGTAGTCCGCGCCCTTATCTTTGGCCTCGCGAATAAGTTTTGTGGCTTGCGCGAGATTCTCGGCGGGAAACAGTCCCGTGCGCATCTGCACCAGCGCGGCTGTGAACGGCGCGCCTGTTTTCACGTCGGCCACAGCCTCGGTCATGGCGTGACCTTCTGGCCTTCGAGCTTCTGGCTTTCCAGCAACGTATCCAGCTTGCCGGTGCCGTCGAGCGCGTAGAGTTCGTCGCAGCCGCCGACATGGAGACCATCGATGAAAATCTGCGGGAACGTGCGACCGCCATTCGAGCGTTCGAGCATTTTCGTGCGAAAGGACGGATCGATACCGGCATTGTATTCGGTGAAAGCCGCGCCCTTGCGGGTCAGCAGCGATTTGGCGGCGCTACAATAGCCGCAGCCGGGCCGGGTGAAGATTTCGATCGTCGCGGGCATGTTCCGTCCAATCATCGATGGACGATTATATGGGTGTTTTGAAGCTCTCCACAACCCGCGCGAACACCAGCACATCGACCGATGCGGCTTTGGCCCGCAGCAGCGCGCGTGCGCAGGCATCGACTGTCGCGCCCGAGGTCAGCACGTCGTCAACCAGCACGATGCGCCTGCCGGCGACACGGGATTTCTTCTCTTTTGCGACACCGAACGCGCCTTGTACGTTGCGTGCACGCTCGGGTCTGGACAATCCGACCTGTTGCTGTGTCGGGCGCACGCGCGCCAGTACGTCGTTCATCACCGGCGTGCCGGATTGCTGCGCGATCACCCGGGCCAGCGCGCCGGACTGGTTGTAGCGCCGGCTCCAGGCCCGCTTCCAGTGCAGCGGCACCGGCACGATGGCGTCGGCTTCGCTCAAGAGTTCACGGCCGGCATGCGCCATCCAGCGGCCCATCGCGGGTGCCAAATCTGTACGATCCTGATATTTGAGCCCGTGCACCAGGGTGCGGGCGATGTCGTCGTAACGCACGGCGGCGCGGGCGCGCTGATAGGCCGGCGGGCTGGCGATCGCTTCCATCGACAACAGGCCCGGTCCCGGATCGTAGACAAAGGGAATGCCGAGCCGCGGGCAATAAGGCGGTGCGATGAAGGAGAGCCGGCTCCAGCAGGCCGGGCAAAGACCGTCGCCTTCCACCGGCTCGCGGCAGGACACGCATAGTGTCGGCAGCGCGATGTCGAGCGCGATCCGGGCGGTGGATGCGAGCGCGCTGCGGC
The DNA here is from genome assembly GCA_019747015.1 of Xanthobacteraceae bacterium. Classification (GTDB taxonomy): domain Bacteria; phylum Pseudomonadota; class Alphaproteobacteria; order Rhizobiales; family Xanthobacteraceae; genus Afipia. Next base: position 7,811 of record JAIERI010000142.1, on the reverse strand, counting down.
AGGCGGCGAACATTGTCTTGAGCCTTGCCTTCCGGGGGACGACCTCTGTGCTCATGATGAAAGGCTAGCGCTGCACCATGCCGGTCTCAAGCGCCATTGATGACGCACGGCATTGCCAGAGCCGCGGCGAGGGGCGTAACAGAAGGCATGGTTTCGCAGAACGACAATGTACCGCCGCGCTTTTTCGACAGCGCTTTGCTTGAACGGAGGCGACAGCGTGCGCGCGCGCTCGGTGCTGAAACGTTTTTGCTGGACCGCGTCGCGGGCGACATGACGGACCGGCTCGGTGCGGTGCTGCGAACATTTTCGCAAGCTGCCGATCTCGGTTCGCCAACGGACGCCGTTGCGTCGGCGCTGGCGCTGTTGGCGAAAACCATCGAGCGCGTTGCATTGCCGCAGAACGACAGCGATGGGCTGCCGCTCGCACCGGCATCGTTCGATCTCGCGGTCTCCGCGCTGGCGCTGCAGTTCGTCAACGATCTGCCGGGCACGCTGGCGCAAATTCGCCGCGCGTTGAAGCCGGACGGGCTTTTTCTCGCCGCGCTCGTGGGCGGCGATACGCTGACTGAGTTGCGCCAGAGTTTTGCTGCCGCGGAAACCGAAATCGAGGGCGGCCTGTCGCCGCGCGTCGCGCCGATGATCGAGGTGCGCGATGCAGGCAGCTTGTTGCAGCGCGCGGGTTTCGCACTGCCGGTCACGGATGTGGACCGTATCGTGGTGCGTTACGACAATGCGTTCGCGCTGATGCGCGATCTGCGCCGCATGGGCGCGACCAATGTTTTGAACGAACGCCGCCGCATGCCGCTGCGCCGCGCGACACTCCTGAGGATGGCGCAGATTTACAGCGAACGTTTCGCTGATGCCGACGGCCGCATCCGCGCCACCTTCGATATCGTGTGGATGTCGGGCTGGGCGCCGCACGAAAGCCAGCCAAAGCCGCTCAAGCCGGGTTCTGGAAAAATGAGTCTCGAAGAGGCGGTCAAGGGAAAATCGAAGTCGTGAGGTGGTGGCCACATCACAGATGTCGTCCCCGCGCAGGCGGGGACCCACGTCTCTTTAAAGAAGAACTACTTCGATTTTTTCTCTAGAACGACTTTTTGAAAGACTGGGTCCCCGCCTGCGCGGGGACGACCTGTTGGGATTCTGCTTAAAGCAGCAAATCCGTCAGATGCGCGATCAGCGGAATGTCCGCCGGCGGCATGGGATAGTCGCGCAATTTGTTGGCGCGCACCCAGGCGAGCGCCTGGCCCTCGCGTGCAATGACGGTGCCTTCCCAGCGGCGGCAGATATAAAGCGGCATCAGCAGATGAAAGTCGTCATAGGCGTGGCTGGCGAAGGTCAGCGGCGCCAGACACGCTTCCTGCACGATGATGCCGAGTTCTTCGTGCAGTTCGCGGATCAGCGCCGGCTCGGGGCGTTCATCGGGCTCGAGCTTGCCGCCGGGAAATTCCCAAAGCCCCGCCAGCGTCTTGCCTTGCGGGCGCTGCGCGATCAGGACGCGGTTGTCCGCGTCGATCAGCGCGCAGGCGACGACAAGAACGAGTTTTGTCACGAACGATAATCACCGTTGATCGCAATGTAGTCCTTGGTGAGATCGCAGGTCAGCACGCGGTCGCGACCCTTGCCCATGCCGAGGTTGACCTTGATCTGGATCTTCGGCTGCTTCATCGACGCCGAAACCTGCTCTTCATTATAGGCCGGATCGCGCGCGCCCTTGGTCGCCACGCGGATGCCGTTGAACGCGATCGCCAGTTTATCGCGGTTGGCGGGCTCGCCGGCCTTGCCGACCGCCATTACCACGCGGCCCCAATTGGCGTCCTCGCCGGCAATCGCGGTTTTCACCAGCGGCGAATTGGCGATCGACATCGCGATCTTGCGCGCCGATTTATCCGTCTCCGCGCCCTCGACCAGAATTTCGATCAGCTTGCGCGCGCCTTCGCCGTCGCGCGCCACTTGTTCGGCGAGGTCCGCGAGTACGCCGTGGAACGCCGCCGCGAAGGCTTTGAGATGCGGATCGTTGACGCGCTTGATGACGCTCGCGCCCTTGGCCGCCGCGGCGCCGGTCGCAAATGCAAGGAGCGTATCGGAGGTCGATGTGTCGCCGTCGATCGTCACGGCATTGAAGGTGTCGGCAACACCAGCTTTGAGCAGCGATTGCAGCACCGCCGCGGAGATCGGCGCATCCGTGAACACGAAAGCCAGCATCGTCGCCATGTCCGGCGCGATCATGCCCGCGCCCTTGGCCATGCCGTTGATGCGAACCTTGGTCTTGCCGAGTTTCACGGTGGCGGTCGAAACCTTGGCGAAAGTGTCGGTGGTCATGATCGCGCGCGCGGCATTGTGCCAGCCGTCGGGCGCAGCGTTTTTGGCAAGCTCATCCAGCACGCCATCGAATTTGTTGGCGTCGAGCGGTTCGCCGATCACGCCGGTGGAGGCGAGAAAAACCTTGCCCGGATTGCTCTCGATGGCCCTGGCGGCGATCGCGGCGGTCAGCGAGGTCGCCGCGCGTCCGGTCTTGCCGGTGAAGGCGTTGGCGTTGCCGGAGTTCACGACCAGCGCGCGCGCTTCGCCGCCCTTGAGCTTGGCGCGGCACCAATCGACCGCGGCGCTCGGACATTTGGATTTGGTGAAAACGCCGGCGACCGTGGTCCCCTTGTCGAACACGGCGAGCAGGACGTCGGTCCGGTTCTGATAGCGGATGCCGGCCGCGGCCGTCGCCAGCTTCACGCCGGCAATGCGCGGCATGTCGGGGACGTTGGTGGGTGCAAGCGGTGAAATTGCAATCGCCATTTAAGGAATCCTGTTTCTTTTGAAAAGCAGCCGCATCAAACGCATGTCGGGAATAAATCGCAAGAGCCAAGATGCCGAATACAAACGCGGAAAACGAATCTGTGCGCCCAAAAGCAAATGCCCGGCAGAGCCGGGCATCGCATGGTCATTCGATTGTCGCGTGACAAATTTGTGAAGTTATTTCTTTTTCGCCGCAGCGGCCGGGTCAGGCTTGGCGTCGCCCGCCGCGTCCTTCGGCTTGTCAAGACGCTCGATCTTGGCGTCGGCGCGCAGCTTGGCGACGTAGTCGGCCTGAGCCTTGCGGACCACGAACGCCTCGATCTGCGGCTTGACCTGATCGAAGTCAGGCGCCTTGCGGGCGCGCTTTTCCTCGACCTTGATGATGTGCCAGCCGAACTGGGACTTCACCGGATCGGAAATTTTGCCCGGCTCGAGCGCGAAAGCAGCGGCCGAGAATTCGGGGACCATCTGATCCTTGGTGAAGAAGCCAAGGTCGCCGCCATCGGACGCGCCCGGATCCTTCGATTTCTTTTTGGCAAGCTCCGCGAAGTCCGCGCCCTTCTTCAATTCGGCGATGATCTCCTTGGCCTGATCCTCGGTCTCGACGAGGATGTGCCGCGCGTGAACTTCCTGCTCGCCGGTGATCTGCTTGCTGGCCTCGTCATAGACCTTCTTCATCGCGGCGTCGGTGACGGCGGCCTTGCCTTCGTTGGCAAGCAGGCTGTCCATCAGGATGCGGCTGCGGGTGAAAGCCAGCTTCTGCTTGAAGTCCGGCGTGTCGGCGATCTTCTTGTCCTCGGCGGCCTTGCTGACGATTTTCATATCGATGAGGAACGAGACGATGTTGTCGCGCCGGGTGGCCGGATCCATCTGAGCCAGGCTCGGCCCAAGCTCGCTCTCGGCGGCGGTCACATCGCTCTGGCGGATTTCGGCACCGTTAACCTTCGCCACGACCGCATCTTCCGCGCGCAGCGGCTGGGCCGAGACGAGCGCCAGCGCGAAGCAGCCGGCCGCGACAGTGGAGAGCAGGCCGAGGCGTGCGGCCGATTTCAGAGAGGCCGGGAGAACGGTCATGGAAAATCCTTTTCGATCAAAGTGGGCTGGTTTGGAGGTTGCGGGACACTCGCCCAAGCGCCTGCCAATGGCAACGCGAAAAACCCGCCAAAATCATGAATTCCTTGACAGGTTCGCGCGTTGACAAGGCTTTGGGCCACCCATATCTGTTTCGGCAGCCGGCTTCGGCCGAGGTGCGCTCGCGGCGGTCCCATCCGGACTCAGCCACCGGCCGTGAACCTTGGTCTTTGCTTCTTTCACTCATCCGCGAGGAACGGCCGCAAGAAGCTGTCTGCGCAAGCAATTTCGCTGCGGACATGGTCTGGCGCAGGCTGATCGGATGAGGCGACATCGCGGCTGCAAAGCCCAACTGCGAGACAGGAATAGACGATGATCGGCGCGCTCGCCCGCAAAATATTCGGTTCCGCCAATGAACGGCGGATCAAGGCCTATCAATCGCGCGTCGACGCCATCAATGCGCTGGAAGTTGAGATCGCGGCGCTCTCGAACGAGGCGCTGAAGGCCCGGACGGCTGAATTCCGCAAGCAGCTGGCCGACGGCAAGATCACCCTCGACGATCTTCTGGTGCCCGCCTTCGCCACCGTGCGCGAGGCGGCCAAGCGCACGCTCGGCCAGCGCCATTTCGATGTGCAGCTGATCGGCGGCATGGTGCTGCACGAAGGCGATATCGCCGAAATGAAGACCGGCGAAGGCAAGACGCTGGTCGCCACACTTGCGGTGTATCTGAACGCGCTCGCCGGCAAGGGCGTGCATGTCGTCACCGTCAACGATTATCTCGCCAAGCGCGACGCCGCCTGGATGGGCGAGATCTACAGCTTCCTCGGCATGACCACCGGCGTGATCGTCCACGGTCTCGACGATGCGCAGCGCCAGGCCGCCTATGGCTGCGACATCACCTACGGCACCAACAACGAATACGGTTTCGACTATCTGCGCGACAACATGAAGTACCGCCTCGAGGACATGGTCCAGCGCGGGCACTCCTTCGCCATCGTCGACGAGGTCGACTCCATCCTGATCGACGAGGCGCGCACACCGCTGATCATTTCGGGCCCGCTCGACGACCGCTCGGACTTCTACAACACCATCGACACCTACCTGCCAAAACTCGAAAAAGTGACTGATTACGAGGTCGACGAGAAGCAGCGCGCCGTGTCGCTGACCGAAGCCGGCATGGAAAAGATCGAAACCCTGCTGCGCGACGCCGGACAGTTGAAGGGCGACTCGCTCTACGACGTCGAGAACGTCTCGGTCGTGCACCACATCAATCAGGCGCTGCGCGCCCACACGCTGTTCCTGCGCGACAAGGACTATATCGTCCGCGATGACGAGGTCATCATCATCGACGAGTTCTCCGGCCGCATGATGCCGGGACGGCGTTATTCGGAAGGCCTGCATCAGGCGCTCGAGGCCAAGGAGCACGTCACCGTGCAGCCCGAGAACCAGACACTGGCCTCGATCACCTTCCAGAACTATTTCCGTATGTACGACAAGCTCGCCGGCATGACCGGCACAGCCGCGACCGAAGCGGACGAGCTGTTCGACATCTACAAGCTTGAAGTCATCGAGGTGCCGACCAACGTGCCGGTGGCGCGTCTGGACGAAGACGACGAGGTCTATCGCACCGCCAAGGAAAAATATGCCGCCATCCTCTCGGAGATCGAGCGCGCCAATGCGCGCATGCAGCCGGTGCTGGTCGGCACCGCGTCGATCGAGAAATCCGAGACCCTCGCCGAATATCTGAAAGAACATGGCTACAAGCAGATCGATTTCGCCAATCCGAAATCGATGGAAAAGCTTTACGACGCTGCTCGCTCGGGCAAGCCCTCGAAGCTGTTCGCGGTGCTCAATGCGCGTTTCCACGAGCAGGAAGCCTATATCGTCGCCGAAGCCGGCGTGCCGGGCGCGATCACGATTGCGACCAACATGGCCGGCCGCGGCACCGACATCAAGCTTGGCGGCTCGCTGGAAATGCGTGCGGCCGCCGCGACTGCCGGCATCGAGGACGAAGCGGCGAAGCAAAAGATTGTCGATGGCATCAAGGCCGACATCGAGAAATTTCGCACAACGGTGCTGAACGCCGAGGAAACCATCGAGATCGATCCCGCCAAGGGCGATCGCGAGGCCAGAACCATCCAGAAGCCTGGCGGCCTCTACATCATGGGCTCGGAACGCCACGAATCGCGGCGCATCGACAACCAGTTGCGCGGCCGCGCCGGCCGTCAGGGCGATCCTGGCCGCACCAAGTTCTTCCTGTCGCTGGAAGACGATCTGATGCGTATTTTCGGCTCGGATCGCCTCGACACCATGCTGACCCGCCTTGGCCTGAAGGAAGGCGAGGCGATCATCCATCCGTGGATCAACAAGGCGCTGGAAAAGGCGCAGCAGAAGGTCGAGGCGCGCAACTTCGACATCCGCAAGAACCTTTTGAAATTCGACGACGTGTCGAACGATCAGCGCAAGGTGATCTTCGAGCAGCGCGTCGATCTGATGCGCGACCAGAACGTCGCCGAGACCGTCTCCGACATGCGCCATGTGCTGGTCGAGGATCTCGTCGCCAAGCACATCCCTGAGCATGCTTACGCCGAGCAGTGGGATGTTGAGGGCCTCAAGGAGGAACTCAAGCGCGTTCTGGATCTCGATCTGCCGATCGAGGACTGGGCCAAGGAAGAAGGCATCGCCAACGAGGAATTGCTGTCGCGTATCGAGCAGCGTGTCGATGAGCATATGGCGGCGAAGTCAGCGCAATGGGGCCCCGACGTGATGCGTTACGTCGAAAAATCAATCCTGCTCCAGACGCTGGATCATCTGTGGCGCGAGCATCTCGTCATGCTCGATCATCTGCGTCAGGTGATCGGCCTGCGCGGTTACGGCCAGCGCGATCCGCTGCAGGAATACAAGTCGGAGGCGTTCGCGCTGTTCGAGTCGCTGATCGGGCATCTGCGCGAGGCTGTCACCGCGCAGCTCATGCGCGTGGAGATCGTGCCGCCGGAAGACCAGCAGCCGGAACTGCCGCGGATGGAGGCGCACAAGCTCAATCCGAACACCGGCGAAGATGAAATGACGATGCCGAACATGCCGCTGATGCCGGTACCGGCGGCCCAGCGCGACCCGAACGATCAGGCGACCTGGGGCAAGCTCGGCCGCAACGAAGATTGCCCCTGCGGTTCGGGCAAGAAATACAAGCACTGCCACGGCAAGCTGGCTTAAAGAGCGGGCGTTGTCGTTCCGGCCGGCTTGCATCGCAAGCCGGATCGCCAGTTATTGATTTGGAAAGTGTTCGACGTGAATTTCGGCGGTGCGCCCGACATATAGAGCCCGGCGGCCGGAGAACGACACGATGTACCCGGCGCACCCCGCTGAAGCGGCTTTTTCGCAGAAGCCCTTGTAGGTATAGCCAGGGACTTGTTGCTGGGCTGCCCGGATCGCCGCCTGCATGAGCGCGCTGTCGAAGGAGGGGGCAACCGGAGTATCGACCCGATGCGCCGGCAGTTCAAAGCTCTCCCCCCCGGGCAAGTAGTAAGTCGCGGTCGCCCGCCGGAAGTCGATAGCATAGCTTTCGAAGCCGGCTTCCATCAGCGCTCTCACGATCTCGGGAAAGGTCATGGCATTGGCCGCGGCTGCTTCAAGGCAGGTTCGGGCAGTGGTCTTCTGTTGATCGTTCACGGCTAATTCTCCGTCATGAGGTTCGATCGCGTTTATTCGGTCGGAATTGCGGTCATGTGGCCGCGCTCGGCGAGGCTTTTCAGGAGGCGTACCAGCGTCCCCCGTTCATGCGCTGTGAGGCCATCGAAGAATTCCGCATCGTTGCGGTCGGCCAGCGCGGCCAGTCGGGGCACGAGGGCGCTGCCGCGATTTGTCAGCGCCAGTGTCTGTGCGCGGCCATCATGGGTGCTGGCCTTTCGCACGATCAGCGATTTCGCGATCAGTCTGTCGGCGAGCTTGGT
>JAIERI010000219.1 GCA_019747015.1 Xanthobacteraceae bacterium | reverse complement strand
CCGGCGCTGCGCAAGGTCTACGACCAGATGCCCGAGCCGCGCTACGTGATCTCGATGGGATCGTGCGCCAATGGCGGCGGCTATTATCATTACTCCTACTCGGTGGTGCGCGGCTGCGACCGCATCGTGCCCGTCGATATCTACGTGCCGGGGTGCCCGCCCACGGCGGAAGCGCTGCTCTACGGCGTGCTGCTGCTGCAGAAGAAAATCCGCCGCACCGGCACGATTGAACGCTAAGGCTGAAACATGGACGACGCCAGGCTCGATGCTCTTGGTCAAATGATTGTCGCCGCGCTGCCCGGCGCTGCGCTGGGCCATGATGTCGCTTTCGGCCAGCTCACCGTTGCAGTCGATCTGGCGAAAATCGTCGAGGTCGCGAAATTTCTCAAGACCGACCCGCGCTGCCGCTTCGTCAATTTCACCGACGTCACCGCGGTGGATTATCCCGGCCGCGAGCGGCGTTTCGACGTGGTCTATCATCTGCTCTCGCCGGTGTTGAATGCGCGCATTCGTCTGCGCGGTGAGGCGAGCGAGACCACGCAAGTGCCCTCGATCATCGGCGTATTTCCCGGTGCCGACTGGTTCGAGCGCGAGACCTACGATCTCTATGGCGTGATTTTCGTCGGCCACCCCGACATGCGTCGCCTGCTGACGGATTACGGCTTCGACGGCCACCCGCTGCGCAAGGACTTCCCGCTGACCGGGTTCGTCGAGGTGCGTTACGACGATCAGGAAAAACGCGTGGTCTACGATCAGGTGCGGCTCAACCAGGAATTCCGCAATTTCGATTTCCTCTCGCCGTGGGAAGGCGCGGACTATCCGCTGCCGGGCGATGAGAAGGCTGAAGCGAAACCGGAAGCGCCCAATTCTCCTCCTGCAAAGGCTGGTGCGTGATGAACGAACAGCCCGGCATGCGTAATTTTACGATCAATTTCGGCCCGCAGCATCCGGCCGCGCACGGCGTGCTGCGTCTGGTGCTCGAACTCGACGGCGAAGTTGTTGAGCGCGTCGACCCTCATATCGGCTTGCTTCATCGTGGCACCGAAAAGCTGATCGAGCAAAAAACCTATCTGCAGGCGATCCCGTATTTCGACCGGCTTGATTACGTCGCGCCGATGAATCAGGAGCATGCGTTCTGCCTCGCCGCCGAAAAGCTACTCGGCATCGAGGTGCCGCGCCGTGGCCAGTTGATCCGCGTGCTGTATTGTGAGATCGGCCGCATCCTCTCACACATCCTCAACGTCACCACGCAGGCGATGGACGTCGGCGCGCTGACTCCGCCGCTGTGGGGTTTCGAGGAACGCGAAAAGCTGATGGTGTTCTACGAACGCGCCTCCGGCTCGCGCATGCATGCGGCGTTCTTCCGCGTCGGTGGGGTGCATCAGGATTTGCCGCCCAAGCTGATTGACGACATCGAGGCGTGGTGCGATCCATTCCTGAAAGTCTGCGACGATCTGGAAAGGCTGCTAACCGGCAACCGCATCTTCAAGCAGCGCAATGTCGATATCGGCGTAGTGACGCTGGAGCAGGCATGGGAGTGGGGTTTCTCCGGCGTGATGGTGCGCGGCTCGGGCGCGGCGTGGGATTTACGCAAGTCGCAGCCTTATGAATGCTACGCCGAAATGGATTTCGACATTCCGATCGGCAAGAACGGCGACTGCTACGACCGCTACTGCATCCGCATGGAAGAGATGCGCCAGTCGGTGCGCATCATGAGGCAGTGCATCGAAAAGCTGCGCGCACCCGACGGGCAGGGCCCGGTGGTAATCGAGGACAACAAGGTCACCCCGCCGCGCCGCGGCGAGATGAAGCGCTCGATGGAAGCGCTGATTCATCACTTCAAGCTCTACACCGAAGGCGTGCACGTGCCCGCCGGCGAAGTCTATGTCGCGGTCGAAGCGCCGAAGGGCGAGTTCGGCGTCTATCTCGTCGCCGACGGCACCAACAAGCCCTACAAGTGCAAGATTCGCGCGCCGGGTTTCGCGCATCTGCAATCGATGGACTTCATCTGCAAGGGCCATCTGCTGGCGGACGTCTCGGCGATCCTCGGCTCCCTCGACATTGTGTTTGGTGAGGTAGACCGGTGATGGCGGCGCCGATCCAGTTCGATCGCAACACCGGCGCGATGTCCGGTGCGAACGCGTGGGAGCGTGGCATCGGCTACGCGCTCACCGCGGGATCGAAGGTCGGCGCGCTGATTTCGCATCGCGGATATAATGACTGCGCAAACCTGCTGAAAAAGCTCCTTCCGGCCCGCGACATCAACATTCATCTCAATCCCGGCGCGGTGTTCTCGTTTCCTTACGGCGATGGCTACTGGAGCAAACTGCTCAACCGCACCTTCAAATATGAAGACGAGCTTGAACTGTTGCTGCTGGATTCGAGGGACGTCGATTACACCCTGATCGATTGCGGCGCCAATTACGGTTACTGGTCGGTGCTGGTGTCCAGCCCGCGTTTCGGCTCGCACAAATCGATCGCGCTGGAGCCGTCGTCGCAGAATTTTCCGCGCCTCGCGCACAATGCCAGGATCAACGGCGACCGGTTCGAACCCGTCCACGCCGCGATTGGCGACAAGCGCGGCACCGCGCGCCTGTCCGGCACCAAGCACGAGCAGTTCAGCATCGCCGGCGCTCCCGAGGCTGGCGGCGAGGAAGTCCCAGTTCTGTCGCTGGATAATCTGATCGATGATGGCAAGATCGCAGCAACGGGCAAATATCTGGTCAAGCTCGATGTCGAGGGCGTCGAGATCGAGGCCATCAAGGGCGGCACACGGCTCTTGCAAACCGATGCCATGGTGATCTGCGAAGAGCATGGCAACGATCCGCAGCACACCGTGTCGCGCTACATTCTCGAGCAGACGCCGATGCAGGCGATCGTTCACGATCCGGCGTCGGACCGTTTCGAGCGGCTCAACGATCTGAAAATGCTCGACCGCATCAAGGTCGCCTCGCATGTCGGCTACAACGTGTTCGCCACTGCGAGCGCGTTCTGGCAGCAACGTATTTACGGAATGAATTCAGGCAACGCGCGCCGCGCCATGACTCAGTGATGTGACTCAATGAGATATGGTTCGGTGCGTGCAATGAGATTGAAAGACTAAACCATGGCCGTCCGCCGTTTGGCCCCGAAAGAAATTCAGCCCGCAAGCTTCGCGTTCAGCGCGGAGAATCTCGCTTGGGCGAAGAAGCAGATGGAAAAGTTTCCGCCGGGCCGGCAGCAGTCGGCGGTGATCTCTATCCTGTGGCGAGCGCAGGAGCAGAATGGCTGGGTATCGGAAGCCGCGATCCGCGCCGTCGCCGATCTGCTCGGCATGGCTTATATCCGCGTGCTCGAAGTCGCGACCTTCTACACAATGTTCTTGCTCGAGCCGGTCGGCAAGAAGGCGCATGTGCAGGTCTGCGGCACCACGCCCTGCATGCTGCGCGGCGCCGGTGAACTGATCGAGGTCTGCAAGCACCGCATCCACCACGATCCGATGCATCTGTCGGACGACGGCGATTTCAGCTGGGAAGAAGTCGAGTGCCTCGGCGCTTGCGTCAACGCGCCGATGGCGATGATCGCCAAGGACGTTTACGAGGATTTGACTCCGGCCAGCTTCAACAAGGTTCTCGACGGCTTCGCCTCGGGCAAGCCAGTGAAGCCCGGCCCGCAGATCGATCGGCAGTTCGCTGCGCCCGCTGGTGGCGCGCGCACGCTCAAGACAGTGGAGAGCAAGTGATGGATAGCGCAAGACTGCGTCACGTCATCTTCCACACACTGTGCGCGGCGGTGTTCATTTTCGTGCTGAATTTCTACGTGCTCAAAACCGGTCTTGAATCGAGTTTGAGCTGGGCCATCGCGTTCGGTGCAATGGCCGCCGCATTAGCCTACACGCAGACCAGACGCTGATCGGTCAGGACGCAACGCCATGCTCGACGATAAAGACCGCATCTTCCGCAATCTCTACGGCCAGGGCGACTGGGGCCTGAAGGGGGCGCGCGCGCGTGGCGCATGGGATGGCACCAAGGCGATCCTCGACAAGGGCCGCGACTGGATCGTCACCGAGATGAAAGCGTCCGGTCTGCGCGGACGGGGCGGTGCGGGATTCCCGACCGGCATGAAATGGTCGTTCATGCCCAAAGACAATGCCGACGGCCGTCCGAGCTATCTGGTGGTCAACGCCGACGAGTCCGAGCCCGGCACCTGCAAGGACCGCGAGATCATGCGGCACGATCCGCATCTGCTGGTCGAGGGCTGCCTGATCGCGGGCTGCGCGATGGGCGCGCATGTTGGCTATATTTATGTTCGTGGCGAATTCATCCGCGAGCGTGAGAATCTCGAAGCCGCCATCGAGCAGGCTTACGAAGCGAATCTGATCGGCAAGGACAACGTCCACGGCTTCCCGTTCGACCTTTATGTTTCGCATGGCGCCGGCGCTTACATCTGCGGCGAGGAAACCGCGCTGCTCGAAAGCCTCGAGGGCAAGAAGGGCCAGCCGCGCCTGAAGCCGCCGTTCCCGGCCAATGTCGGTCTCTATGGCTGTCCGACCACGGTGAACAACGTCGAGTCGATCGCGGTGGCGCCCGACATCCTGCGCCGCGGCGCGGCGTGGTTCGCGGCCATCGGCCGTCCCAACAATGTCGGCACCAAACTTTACGGCATCTCTGGCCACGTCAACACGCCCTGCGTCGTTGAAGACGCCATGAGCATTCCGTTCAAGGAACTGATCGAAAAGCACGGCGGCGGCATTCGCGGCGGCTGGGACAATCTGCTGGCGATCATTCCCGGCGGTGCGTCATGTCCCCTGATTCCGGCGGCGGACTGCGAAGACCTCATCATGGATTTCGACGGCACCCGCGCGGTGAAGTCGAGTTTCGGCACCGCCGGCGTGATCGTGATGGACAAGTCCACCGACATCGTCGCGGCGATTGCGCGCATCTCCTATTTCTTCAAGCACGAAAGCTGCGGCCAGTGCACGCCGTGCCGCGAGGGCACCGGATGGATGTGGCGCGTCTTGACACGCATGGTCGATGGCCGCGCCCACAAACGCGAAATCGACATGCTGCTGGAAGTGACCAAGCAGGTCGAGGGTCATACCATCTGTGCGCTCGGTGACGCGGCGGCGTGGCCGGTGCAGGGACTGATCCGCGCCTTCCGGCCGGAGATCGAGCGGCGCATCGACGACTTTACGCGCAAGGCGACACTCGACGATCAGGGCATCCTCGATCCGGCCCACATGGTCGCGGCGGAGTAGGGCGATGGCAATGACCAAAATTCTCGTCGACGGAAAAGAGATCGATGTACCGGCCGAATACACGCTGTTGCAGGCGTGCGAGGCCGCAGGTGCCGAGATTCCGCGCTTCTGCTACCACGAGCGGCTGTCGATTGCCGGCAATTGCCGCATGTGCCTCGTCGAGGTCGCGGGCTCGCCGAAGCCGGTCGCGAGCTGCGCCTGGGGCGTGCGCGATTGCCGTCCGGGACCGAAGGGCGAATTGCCGTCGGTGAAGACCAAGTCGCCGATGGTGAAGAAGGCGCGCGAAGGCGTGATGGAATTCCTGCTCATCAATCACCCGCTGGATTGCCCGATCTGCGATCAGGGCGGCGAGTGCGATTTGCAGGACCAGGCGATGGGTTACGGCGTCGACACCAGTCGCTTCGCCGAGAACAAGCGCGCGGTCGAAGACAAATATCTCGGCGCGCTGGTGAAGACCTCGATGACCCGTTGCATCCAGTGCACGCGCTGCGTCCGCTTCTCCACCGAAGTGTGCGGCGTGCCGGAGATGGGCCTGACCGGCCGCGGCGAGGATGTCGAAATCACGACTTATCTTGAAAGTGCGCTGACCTCCGAATTGCAGGGCAACCTCGTCGATATCTGCCCCGTCGGCGCGCTGACCTCGAAGCCCTACGCCTTCGCGGCGCGTCCGTGGGAGCTTGGCAAGACCCAGTCCATCGACGTGATGGACGCGGTCGGCTCGGCGATCCGCGTCGACACGCGAGGCCGCGAAGTGATGCGCATCCTGCCCCGCGTCAACGAGGCGATCAACGAGGAATGGATTTCCGACAAGACGCGCCATGTTATCGACGGCCTGCGCACCCAGCGGCTCGACCGGCCCTTCATCCGCGAGAGCGGCAAACTGCGCGCGGCGTCATGGAGCGAAGCCTTCGCCGCGATTGCCGCCAAAGTCGGACGCCTCGACGGCAAGCGCATCGGCGCCATCGCCGGCGACCTTGCCGCGGTCGAGGAGATGTTCGCGCTGAAAGAGCTTCTCGCCAAAATGGGCTCCAGCAATCTGGCCACGCAAAACGGCGACGCCTTCGATCCGAAAACCGGCCGTGCGTCCTACATTTTCAATCCGACCATCGCCGGCATCGAGCAGGCCGACGCACTGCTCATCGTCGGCGCCAATCCGCGCAAGGAAGCCGCAGTTCTCAATGCGCGCATCCGCAAGCGCTGGCGCACCGGCAATCTGAAAATCGGTTTGATCGGCGACAAGACCGACCTGACTTATAGTTATGAGCATCTCGGTGCGGGCACCGACACCTTGTCCGATCTTGCAACCGGCAAGCATTCCTTCGCCGACACGCTGAAGAACGCCAAGAACGCCATCGTGCTGGTTGGTGCGGGTGCGGGCGGGCGCAAGGATGGCGCGGCGGTATTTGCGCTGGCCGCGAAACTCGCAGGCGATTTCGGTGCCATTAAGGACGGCTGGAACGGTTTCGGTGTCCTGCACAATTCGGCGTCGCAGGTTGGCGCGCTCGATGTCGGCTTCGCGCCGGGTGAAGGCGCATTGACCGCGGCGCAGATGACGACCTACGGCATGCTCGACGTGCTGTTCTCGCTCGGCGCCGACGAGATCAATGTGCCCGATGGCACCTTCGTGATTTACATCGGCACCCATGGCGACAAGGGCGCGCATCGCGCCGACGTCATTCTTCCCGGCGCGGCTTACACCGAAAAGTCCGGCATCTTCGTCAACACGGAAGGCCGCGTGCAGATGGCGAGCCGCGCGGCGTTCCCGCCGGGCGATGCGCGCGAGGACTGGGCGATCATCCGTGCGCTGTCCGAGGTGCTCGGCAAGAAACTTCCTTATGACTCGCAGACGCAGTTGCGTCAGGCGATGTTCAAGGCCACGCCGCATCTGATGCGGATCGACCAGATCGAGGCCGGCGACGTTGCCGCGCTGAAGACTTTGGCGTCGCGCGGCGGCAGCGTCGAGAAAAGCGCATTCAAGAGTCCGGTCGTGGATTTCTATCTGACCAATCCCATCGCCCGCGCCTCGGCGACGATGGCCGAATGTTCGCGTCTGGCCTCCGGGCAAATCCTGACGGCGGCGGAGTGAGTTGATGTCTGAATTCTTCGCCAGCCCCACCTGGACCGGCTTCCTCTGGCCGCTGATCGTCATGCTGGCCCAGAGCCTTTTGATGCTCGTGGTGCTGCTGATCGCGATTGCCTACATCCTTCTGGCGGATCGCAAGATCTGGGCGGCGGTGCAGATCCGGCGCGGCCCGAACGTAGTCGGCCCGTGGGGCCTGTTTCAGTCCTTCGCCGACCTTCTGAAATTCGTGCTGAAGGAGCCGGTGATCCCAGCCGGCAGCAACAAGGGCGTGTTTCTCCTTGCGCCGCTGGTGAGTTGCGTGCTGTCGCTCGCAGCGTGGGCGGTAATCCCGGTCAACCTCAACTGGGTGATCGCCGACATCAATGTCGGCGTTCTCTATATCTTCGCCATCTCGTCGCTGTCGATCTACGGTATCATCATGGCCGGCTGGTCGTCGAACTCGAAATATCCCTTCCTGGCGTCGCTGCGCTCCGCCGCGCAGATGGTGTCCTACGAAGTCTCCATCGGCTTCGTCATCATTACTGTGCTGCTCTGTGTTGGCTCGCTCAATCTGACGGCGATTGTCGAGGCACAGCACACCAAGGGCCTCGCCAATCTGATCGGCTTTCCGAAGCTGACCTTCCTGAACTGGTACTGGCTCCCGCTGCTGCCGATGTTTGTGATCTTCTACGTCTCGGCGCTGGCGGAGACCAATCGTCCGCCGTTCGATCTGGTGGAAGCCGAGTCCGAACTCGTCGCCGGCTTCATGACCGAATACGGCTCGACGCCGTATCTGCTCTTTATGCTCGGCGAATACGTCGCCATCACCACGATGTGTGCGATGGGCGCGATCATGTTCATGGGCGGCTGGCTGCCGCCGATCGATGCCGTGCCCTTCACCTGGGTGCCGGGCATCATCTGGTTCGTGCTCAAGGTGTTTGCAATGTTTTTCATGTTCGCGATGGCGAAGGCGATCGTGCCGCGCTACCGCTACGACCAGCTCATGCGTCTGGGCTGGAAAGTATTTCTGCCGCTGTCGCTGGCGATGGTCGTGATCGTCGCGGGGGTTTTGCAATTCGCACACCTCGCGCCGAAATGAGGACATCATGGGTATAGCATCCGCAGTCAATTCGCTTCTGCTCAAAGAGTTCGTCTCGGCGTTCTTCCTCGCCATGCGTTACTTCTTCAAGCCGAAGCCGACATTGAACTATCCATTCGAGAAGGGGCCGATCTCGCCGCGCTTTCGCGGCGAACATGCGCTGCGCCGTTATCCCAACGGCGAGGAACGCTGTATCGCCTGCAAGCTGTGCGAGGCGATCTGCCCGGCGCAAGCCATCACCATCGAGGCTGGCCCCCGCCGCAATGACGGCACCCGCCGCACCGTGCGCTACGACATCGACATGGTGAAGTGTATCTATTGCGGGCTGTGCCAGGAGGCATGCCCGGTCGACGCGATCGTCGAGGGACCGAATTTCGAATTCGCCACCGAGACGCGCGAGGAGCTTTACTACGACAAGGCCAAGTTGCTTGCCAATGGCGACCGCTGGGAGCGCGAACTTGCGAAAAGCATCGAACTCGATGCGCCGTACCGGTAGAGCAGCAGCATGATCCTTTCCGCGCTTTTCTTTTACCTGTTCGCCGGCGTGTGCGTCGCCTCGGCCGTGATGGTCGTGACCTCCCGCAATCCGGTGCATTCGGTGTTGTTTCTCATTCTAGCCTTCGTCAACGCATCGGGCCTGTTCCTTTTGCTCGGCGCGGAATTCCTCGCGATGATCCTGGTCGTTGTCTATGTCGGCGCGGTTGCGGTGCTGTTCCTGTTCGTCATCATGATGCTGGACGTGGACTTCGCCGAACTGCGGCAGGGGTTCATCCAGTATCTGCCCATCGGCATTTTGATCGGTGCGATTTTCCTCGCCGAATTGCTGCTGGTGGTAGGCGGCTGGACTATCAGCCCGACGATTGCCAAATCCATTACCGCGCCGATCGCAAGCGGCGTGAGCAACACCGAAGCCATCGGTCTCGTACTCTACACCCGCTACATTCACTATTTCCAGATTTCTGGCCTCGTGCTGCTGGTGGCGATGATCGGCGCCATCGTGCTGACGCTGCGCCACAAGGTCAGCGTCAAGCGCCAGAACATCAGCGTGCAAAACGCGCGCGGCAAGGCGACCGCGATGGACGTGCGCAAGGGAGTTGCGGTGGGGCAGGGTCTGCAGGACGCCGACGCCGGGGAGTGGGTGAAATGACAATCGGTCTGGGGCACTATCTCGCGGTCGGCGCGATCCTGTTTACCATCGGAATTCTGGGAATTTTTCTCAACCGCAAAAACGTCATCATCATCCTGATGTCGATCGAACTGATTTTGCTCGCTGTGAATATCAATCTCGTCGCGTTCTCGAGTTTCCTCAATGACATTGTGGGGCAGATTTTCGCGCTTCTGGTGCTGACGGTGGCGGCAGCTGAAGCGGCGATCGGACTTGCCGTGCTGGTGGTGTTCTTCCGCAATCGCGGCTCGATCGCGGTCGAGGACATCAACCTGATGAAGGGCTGATATCAAGATGATCCAGGCTATCGTTTTTCTGCCGCTGATCGGCGCGCTCATCGCGGGCGCGATCACGCTTGTCGGGGCGCATGCGCGCAACCCGGGCGGCGACGAGATGGATCATGGTCATGACGATCATGCGCATGCCGCGCAGGCTCACGACGATCACGGTCATGACGATCACAGCCATGACGATCATGGTCCTGTCGAGCCGCCGGCGCAGGGATCGCGCGCGGCGGAAATCATCACCACTGCGCTGTTGCTGACCTCGGCGGCGTTGTCGTGGGTGATGTTCGTCAATGTCGGGCTGCTGCATCACGACATACGAGTCGAACTGTTTCCCTGGATCAATTCCGGCGATCTGAAAATCGCATGGACGCTGCGCGTCGATACGCTCACCGCGGTGATGCTGGTCGTGGTCAACACCGTGTCCTCGCTCGTGCATCTGTATTCGATCGGCTACATGCACGAGGATCCGAACCGCCCGCGCTTCATGGCCTATCTATCGCTGTTTACGTTTGCCATGCTGATGCTGGTGACAGCGGACAATCTGGTGCAGTTGTTCTTCGGCTGGGAGGGTGTCGGTCTTGCGAGCTACCTCCTGATCGGGTTCTGGTTCCAGAAACCGAGCGCGAACGCCGCAGCGATCAAGGCGTTCGTGGTCAACCGCGTCGGCGATTTCGGTTTCGCGCTCGGTATCTTCGCGATCTTTGCCCTTGTCGGCTCCACCGATTTCGAGACGATTTTCGCCAGCGCCCCCGGTTTGGTCGGCAAGACCATCCACCTGTTCCGCTGGGATGTCGATGCGCTGACTTTCACCTGCCTGCTGCTGTTCATGGGCGCGATGGGTAAATCAGCTCAGTTCCTGCTGCACACCTGGCTGCCGGACGCGATGGAAGGCCCGACGCCTGTGTCGGCGCTGATCCACGCCGCGACCATGGTCACTGCCGGTGTGTTCATGGTGGCGCGGTTGTCGCCGCTGTTCGAACTGGCGCCGAATGCGCAGGCCTTCGTGATGTTTATCGGCGGCACCACGGCCTTGTTCGCGGCCACCATTGGCCTCGTACAAAACGACATCAAGCGCATCGTCGCCTATTCGACCTGTTCGCAGCTCGGCTACATGTTCGTGGCGATGGGCGCGGGCGCCTATTCGGTCGGTATGTTCCATTTGTTCACGCACGCCTTCTTTAAGGCGCTGCTGTTTTTGGGCTCGGGCTCGGTGATCAACGCGATGCATCACGAGCAGGACATCCGCAACATGGGCGGGCTGAAGGACCGTATTCCCTTCACCTACACCGTGATGGTGATCGGCACGCTGGCGCTGACCGGCTTCCCCTTGACCGCCGGTTATTTCTCCAAGGACGCGATCATCGAGTCGGCCTATGTCGCGCACAATCCGTTCGCGACTTACGCCTTCCTCGCCACCGTGATTGCGGCGGGGCTGACCGCATTCTATTCATGGCGCCTGATCTTCAAGACCTTCCACGGCGAGCCGCACGATCGCGCCCACTACGAGGCGGCGCATGAGAGCCCCTATGTGATGCTGATCCCGCTCGCGGTGCTGGCGATCGGCTCGTTCGCCGCCGGCCTGCCGTTCAAGGAATTGTTCGCCGGCCATGGCGTTGAGGAATTCTTCCGCGAGTCTGTAAAGATGAAGCCGGGCATTCTGGAAGAAATGCACCACATTCCCGAGGCGATCGGGTATCTGCCGACGGTGATGATGGTGCTCGGCTTTGTCGTGTCGTGGCTGTTCTATATCCGCAGGCCGTATCTGCCGATCGAACTCGCCAACCAGCAGCCGATGCTCTACAATTTTCTGCTCAACAAATGGTACTTCGACGAGTTGTATGACCTGATCTTCGTGCGTCCGGCGAAGTGGCTCGGCCGCTTCCTCTGGAAGAAGGGCGACGGCCTGCTCATCGACGGCCTCGGGCCGGACGGCGTGTCGGCGCGGGTGCTGGATGTGGCGCGCAACGTCAAGCTGCTGCAAACCGGCTATCTGTATCATTACGCCTTCGCGATGCTGATCGGCGCGGCGGGCCTTATCACCTGGTTCATGTTCAGCACCGGAGCCCAGCAATGACCGGTTCTGTCGCGAGCTCCGTAATGACCTGGCCCGTGCTGTCGGTCACCACCTTCCTGCCGCTGGTCGGCACCGCGCTGATCTATCTGATCGCGCGCGGTGATGAAGAAACGTCGGCGCGCACAGCCAAATGGATCGCGCTGTGGACCACGATCATCACCTTCGTGGTGTCGGTCATTCTGGTGCTGCGGTTCGATCCGGCGCAGCCGGGCTTCCAGTTCGTCGAGAAGGCGCCTTGGCTTGCCAACACCATTACCTATCACATGGGTGTCGACGGCATCTCGCTGCCGTTCGTGATCCTCACCACCGCCCTGATGCCGTTCTGCATCCTGGCGAGCTGGAAGTCGGTCACCAAGCGCGTGCGTGAATACATGATGGCGTTCCTGATTCTGGAAACGCTGATGGTCGGCACCTTCTCGGCGCTGGACCTCGTGCTGTTCTATCTGTTCTTCGAGGGCGGCTTGATTCCGATGTTCCTGATCATCGGCGTGTGGGGCGGCCCGCGCCGGGTCTACGCCAGCTTCAAGTTCTTCCTCTACACGCTGCTCGGCTCGGTGCTGATGCTGCTCGCCATCATGGCGCTGTATCTGAACGCCGGCTCGACCGACATCCCGACCTTGATGTCGACTCCTGTGCCGCGCGGTCTGCAGACATGGGCATGGCTGGCGTTCTTCGCGTCCTTTGCGGTCAAGATGCCGATGTGGCCGGTCCACACCTGGTTGCCGGACGCCCATGTCGAGGCGCCGACCGCCGGCTCGGTCATTCTGGCCGCGATCATGCTGAAAATGGGCGGCTATGGTTTCCTGCGTTTCTCGCTGCCGATGTTCCCGCTGGCCTCGCATGATTTCGCGCCGCTGATCTTTTCGCTGTCGGCCATTGCAATCGTCTATACCTCGCTGGTCGCCCTGATGCAGGAAGACATCAAGAAGCTGATCGCGTACTCCTCCGTGGCGCATATGGGCTTCGTCACCATGGGCATTTTCGCCGGCACCATTCAGGGCGTGGCGGGCGGCGTGTTCCAGATGGTGTCGCATGGCATCGTGTCCGGCGCGCTGTTCCTGTGCGTCGGCGTGGTCTATGACCGTCTGCACACCCGCGAGATCGCCGCCTATGGCGGCCTCGTCAACCGTATGCCGCTTTACGCGCTGGTGTTCATGGTGTTCACCATGGCCAATGTCGGTCTGCCCGGCACCTCGGGTTTCGTCGGTGAATTCCTGACACTGCTTGGCACCTTCAAGGTCTCTATCCCCACCGCGATTTTCGCGACGCTCGGCGTCATCCTGTCGGCGGCCTACGCGCTATGGCTGTATCGCAAGGTGATCTTTGGTGTGCTCGACAAGCCGTCACTGGCGGGGATCAAGGATCTCACGCTGCGCGAGATCGTCATTCTCGCACCGCTGGTGGTGCTGACCATTTTATTCGGCATCTATCCCAAGCCGGTGCTGGACATGTCGGCGTCATCGATTCAGCAACTCGTCACCAATTACAGCACAGCAATTTCGGCCGTGAAGGCCGCGGCGCTGCCATGAGCGCGTATCAGGATAGCAAGTCATGAATTTCGACGTCGCAGGCTATTCACTGCTTCCGATCCTGCCGGAGATCGTGCTGGCGGTCGGCGCGATGCTGCTGCTGCTGATCGGCGCCTATCGCGGACAGCAAACCGTTCCCGTGGTTACCGCGCTTGCGGTTGTTCTTCTGATCGCAACGGGCGTGCTTGAAGTGCTGCTGCCAGCCGGCAAGCTGACAACCTTCGGCGGCAGCTTCATCGTCGACGACTACGCGCGGTTTCTGAAAATCCTGGCGCTGATAGGTTCAGCGACGACGCTTGTACTGTCGCGCAGGTATCTCGCCGATCAGGCGAAGATCTTCGAGTATGCCATTCTGGTGTCGCTCTCGAGCGTCGGCATGATGGTGCTGATCTCGGCTGGCGACCTTATTATGCTTTATCTCGGCCTCGAGCTGATGAGCCTTGCGCTCTACGTCGTCGCCGCCAGCCATCGCGATAATGCCAAATCCACCGAGGCTGGCCTGAAGTATTTCGTGCTCGGCGCGCTGTCGTCCGGCATGCTTTTGTATGGCGCCTCGCTGATCTACGGTTTTACCGGCACCGTGACCTTCACCGGCATCGCGGCAGCCGCGAAGACCGGCAGCCTCGGCATCCTGTTCGGCATCGTGTTCCTGCTCGCGGGCCTGTGCTTCAAGGTCTCCGCCGTGCCGTTCCATATGTGGACGCCTGACGTCTATGAAGGCGCGCCGACACCCGTCACCGCATTCTTCGCCTCCGCGCCAAAGGTTGCGGCGCTCGCGGTGTTCACGCGAGTGGCGCTCACCGCGTTCCCCGGTGTGACGCATGAATGGCAGCAGATCGTCGCCTTCGTCTCCATCGCCTCGATGGCGCTGGGCTCGTTCGCGGCCATCGGCCAGAAGAACATCAAGCGCCTGATGGCGTATTCTTCCATTGGCCATATGGGCTTTGCGCTGGTCGGTCTGGCGGCGGGCACGCAGCAAGGCGCGCAGGGTGTGCTGGTCTATATCGCCATCTATGTGGTGATGACGCTCGGCACTTTCTCGGTCATTCTCGCGATGAGACGTAATGGTCAGGCCGTTGAACAGATCAGCGACTTCGCGGGGCTGTCGCGCACCAATCCGAAGCTGGCATTCCTGTTCGCTATGCTGTTGTTTTCACTGGCGGGCGTGCCGCCGCTGGCCGGCTTCTTCGCCAAGTACTATGTCTTTGTTGCCGCGATCCAGTCCGGCCTGTTCGCGCTGTCGGTGATCGGCGTGCTGACCTCGGTGGTGGGCGCGTTCTATTATCTCTCCATCGTCAAGGTGATGTATTTCGACGAACCCGTGGGCGCTGTCGATCCGATTGGCGGCGAGGTGGGTGCGGTGCTCGCCGTCGCCGGCGTGTTGAATATTCTGTACGCCGTCGTTCCGGCCCCGCTAGTGAATGCGGCCACCGCTGCCGCGAAGTCCTTGTTTTGATGAATTTCGCGCTCGGCCAGCGCGCAATATCGTCAGGCACAAGGCTGGAAGTCTTCGACCGTATCGAATCCACCAATTCCGACGCGCTGGCGCGCATCCGCGCCGGCGAGCGCGGGCCGCTATGGCTGGTGACGGCTCATCAGACCGCTGGACGCGGACGCCGTCATCGCGCATGGATATCGCCACCGGGAAATCTCGCGGCGAGCATCATCGAGACCGTCGATGTGCCGCCCGCGGTCGCTGCCACATTGGGTTTCGCCGCCGCACTGGCGCTGGACGCGGCGCTGCAACGCATGAGCATGGAAACCATGATTCGACACGAAGGCTTGCGGCATGACGGCGGCAAGGCGTTCGCGCTGAAATGGCCGAACGATGTCCTGTTCGGCGGCGACAAGGTTGCGGGCATTCTTCTTGAGACCGACAGGGTGCAAGACGGCCTCAGTGTCGTCATCGGCATGGGCGTGAACATCGTGTCCGCGCCGCAAGGCACGCCATACCCTGCGACATCGCTCGCCGCGCAGGGTGTCGCGGCCAGCGCGGAAGACGCGTTCACGGTGCTGTCGGATTCCTGGGCTGAATTTTTCAGCCTCTGGGATAGCGGTCACGGTTTTCCAAAAATCCGCGACCTGTGGCTTGATCGTGCGGCGGGGCTCGGCGAGCCTGTCACGATTCGAAACGGCGAGACTCTTTTGTCCGGCACCTTTGAAACCATCGACGACAGCGGCTGCCTCATTCTGCAGGCGGCGGATGGCCAGCGCCTCTCCATCGCGGCGGGCGACGTGCATTTCGGCGCCATGTCGTCGGCGGGGGCGGTCTGATGGCCAGTACCGCCGAATTGACCTTCGCGCCGCTCGGCGGCGTCGGCGAGATCGGCATGAACTTGTCGATCTACGGTCTTGGCAACAACCACCAGAGAAGCTGGCTTGCGGTCGATCTTGGCGTCTCATTCGGCAACGAAGAACATCTGCCGGGCATCGACGTCATCATGCCGGACATCGCGTTCCTGCAAAAGGAACGCAAGAATCTCGTGGGCCTCGTTCTCACCCACGCCCACGAGGATCATTTCGGCGCGATCATCGATCTGTGGCCGCGCCTGCAATGCCCGATCTATGCGACCAAATTCAGCGCCGCTCTGTTCGAGGCGAAATGCGCCAGCGAACGCAATCCGCCGGTGATTCCGGTCACCGTTGTCGAGTCCGGCGGCCGTATCGATGTCGGCCCGTTCAATGTCGAGTTCATTCCGGTGGCGCATTCGATTCCGGAATCGCATGCGCTCGCGATCCGCACCGATGCCGGTATTGTACTGCACACCGGCGACTGGAAGATCGATCCAACGCCGATCATCGGCAAGCCGACCGACGAGAAGCGGCTGCGCGAGCTTGGCGACGAGGGCGTGCTGGCGCTGGTCGGCGATTCGACCAACGCAGTGCGCGAGGGCCGTTCGCCGTCCGAACAGGAAGTGGCGAAGAACATCACCGAACTCGTGAAAGCGGCCAAGGGCCGCGTCGCGGTAACGACGTTCGCCTCCAACGTGTCGCGCCTGCGCGCCGTGGCCGATGCCGCTCGTGCTGCCGGCCGTGAAGTCGTGGTGGTCGGCCGCGCGATGGAGCGGGTGGTGCAGGTGGCGCGCGAGACCGGTTATCTCGATGGCATGGGTGCGTTTCGCGGTGCCGATCTCTATGGACAATTTCCGCCGGACAAGGTGCTGGCGCTGTGCACCGGCAGCCAGGGCGAGCCGCGCGCGGCGCTGTCGCGCATTGCCAATGACGATCATCCGCAGGTGACGCTGAATAGGGGTGACACCGTGATCTTCTCCTCACGCACCATTCCGGGCAACGAGAAGGCGGTCGGCGCGATCATCAACGGCCTGGTCACGCAGGGCATCGAGGTCATCACCGACCGCGACGCCATGGTGCATGTCTCCGGCCATCCGCGCCGCGACGAGTTGCGCGACATGATTTCATGGGTGAAGCCGCAACTGCTAATCCCGGTTCACGGCGAAGCCCTGCATCTGTCCGAGCACGCCAGGCTGGCGCGCGCTTGCGGCGTGCCGAAGGTTCTGGTCTGCAAGAACGGCGACCTGGTGCGGCTGGCGCCGGGCGATCCGGCCATCGTCGATACGCTGCCGGCGGGCCGCATCTATAAAGACGGCAACCTGTTCGAAAGCGACAAGGCGCGCGCCGTGATCGAACGGCGACGGTTGTCGTTCGCGGGCTGCGCACTGGTGTCGATCGTATTGACCGAGAACGGCGAACTCGCGGACGACCCGGTGGTCGAACTGATCGGCATTCCGGAACTCAACGGCGCGGGCGAGGACATCGCCGACAATGTGTTCGACATTGCGGTCGCCGCGGTAGAAAATCTGCCGCGCGCCCGCCGCCGCGACCCGGATGCGGTCGCCGAATCCGTGCGCCGCGCGGTGCGCTCTGGCATTGCGGAGCAGTGGGGCAAGAAGACCATCTGCACGGTTCACGTTCTGGTTGTTTAGCGCGAGAGGCGATCATGCTCGGCCGGCTCAACCATGTAGCGATCGCGGTGAAGGACGCCGCAAAAGCCGCGCGCATCTACAGCGCGGCGTTCGGCGCGCAGATTTCCGATCCGGTGCCGATGCCGGAGCACGGCGTCACCACGGTGTTCGCCACGCTGCCCAACACCAAGATCGAATTCATCGAACCGCTCGGCGATCAATCGCCGCTCTCCAGATTTCTGGAACGCAACGCTGAGGGCGGCATCCATCATCTGTGCTATGAGGTGACGGACATTCTTGTCGCGCGTGACAGGCTGACAGCCGAAGGCGCGCGTATCCTCGGTGACGGCGAGCCGCGCATCGGCGCGCATGGCAAGCCGGTGCTGTTCCTGCACCCGAAAGATTTTTCGGGGGCGCTGATCGAAATCGAACAGGCATAAATAAAATGGTCTATACGCTCTCGACTGCCTTCGCGATCTACTTCGTGCTGTGGTGGATCGTGCTGTTCGCGGTGCTGCCGTTCGGCATCCAAAGCCAGCATGAGTCGGGCGAGGGCGCCGCCGGCACCGATCCCGGTGCACCGACCGCGCCGGGCATGCTGAAGAAACTGCTCTGGACCACGGTGATTTCCGCGATCATTTTCGGTATCGCGTGGTGGGCGTATATGGCTGGATATTTGAATGTCGAGCGACTGTACCGGCTGATGGGATTCACCAGATAGCGGCTCGCGAGTGTTGCGCGCTCTTCAAAAACGTTTCGAAAAAACTTTAAAAAAAAGAGCAGGGACCAAGCCCTGCTCGAAACCGTATCGATCCTATTTCCCCGAATATCCGATTTGGTCTTGATTGACGGGGATGACGCTGCTTGTGCGCGCCAGGATCTTCCTCCCAAGACTTAGGCCACCGACAGTCGGGTGAATACCTTTCTGTCTGGAGCGCTGGTGTAGCCGAATGATATGCACTTGTCATCTATTTCGGAAAAATATTTCATATTCGCCGCAACGCACAAAACACGCATGCAAAACGCGCGCACAGCGGCGTGAAGGGCGTCGTCCGGCCTCGACATCGCGGGACATGCGTGATTTATCGGGAAGCGGGTTGAAGAGGTTAAGCAATGCGCCGGCGGCTTGGGACATACATTCCCATCGTCATGTTCGCGGTTCTGATGCAGATGTTCGCGCCGATCGGCGCGACATGGGCCGCGGCGTCGGCTTACGGCGATCCGCTAGGCTTCGCGCCGATCTGCTCCAGCCAGTCCGACCATGACGACACCACCGGCAATTCATCCGGCCAGCCAACTTCGCATTCGACCTGCTGCCCGCTCTGCGTGCTGGCTCACGCAAGTTCAACCGCGCTTGCTCCAACCGATGCGCCGTTCGCCGCGCTTCAAATCTCTTGGCAGCGTGTCGTCTGGCTGGCCGACCATCCGGTCCCGCTCTCCCGCAGCGGCGCTTCGCACGCACAAGCCCGCGCGCCTCCCGTCTATTCCTGATCGCGTTATGTCCGCGCGGACATCGCCAGCCTTGCTGTGCGATCCGCATGTCTGACACACGCCGCCATCGCGCGGCGATCGGGAATCTTCCATGTTCAAGCGACACGCTTTGTGCGGGGTCGGCGCGCTTGTTGTTTTCAGCATCTTCGGAATTGCAGGGTCGGGCCGTGCGCTTGCTGATCATGAGCAAGGCCATGTGCTGCCATCTGTGACGGTGGACGCGCCGCAGCCGCACACGCCAGCGCGTCCGAAAAAACCGGAGCCGCGCACCGCAGCCGCTTCACGCCACGCGAAACCGGCGGCATCGCCGTCCTCGCTGCCGCGCGTTGTCGTGCAAACGGATGGCTCCGGCTCAGGCCCGACCAGCGCCGGCACCCCGCCGGTCAAGGATCGCTATCAGTTCCCGCAGACCAGCGAAAGCGCGACCGCCGAGCGGATCCGCGAGCAGGTCAATATTGTGGACACGGAAGACGCGGTGAAATATTTCCCGAGTCTGTTTTTGCGCAAGCGCAATTACGGGGACAACCAGGCAGTGCTGGCGACACGTACCGGCGGGCTCGGCGCCAGCGCACGCAGCCTGATCTATGCCGACGATATTCTGCTTTCATCGCTGATCGCCAACAACAACACTCTCGGCGTGCCGCAATGGGGTCTGGTCGCGCCGGAAGAGATCAAGCGCATCGATTTTCTTTATGGGCCTTTCTCGGCAGCGTATCCTGGCAATTCCGAAGGCGGGGTGCTGCTGATTACCACCAAGATGCCCGAAAAATTCGAGATGACGGCGAAACAGACCGAAGCGTTTCAAACCTTCGACCGCTACAACACAAAGGATACCTACCGCACCGATCAGACCAGTCTCTCATTCGGCGACAGGCAGGATCGCTTCTCCTACTTCATCAGTGGCAATTATCAGAACAGCTATAGCCAGCCGCTGGCATGGGTGACCAGCACAACCACGCCCGCTGCCACCACCGGGACGATACCGCAATCGGGGCGGGTGCCCGGCACTATCGCTAATGTCGTCGGCGCGGGTGGATTGCTTCATACCGAACAGGCGACGGTGAAGGGCAAGTTCGCCTACGACATCACGCCGTGGATGACCGCCACCTACACTGTCGGATTGTGGCGCAACAATCAGGACTCTTCGGTTCAGACATATCTTCGCAGCACTGCGACAGGAGCGCCGACGTTCGGCAATGTGGCGGGTTTTGCGAGCAACAATTACACGTGGGACCAGACTCGTCTTGCCAATGCGTTCTCGCTCAAGACGGACACCAAAGGTCTTTACGATTTCGATATATCGCTGTCCCGCGTGGATTTTTTGCAGGACATCCAGCGGCTGCCGTTCAGCGTGTTGTCGGGCACGACGTTCACGCCTTACGGCAAGATCGCGCGGCTCGACGGCACCAACTGGACGAACGGCGATGCCAACATGATCTGGCGTCCGAGCGATGCGCACAATGTCAGTTTCGGTTTTCATGGCGATCTTTATGAATTGAAAAATCCGACCTACCAGACCGCGAACTGGACCGGCGGCCCTGATGAAACAAACTCGCTCTACAGCAACGGCCTCGGCAAGACGCGCACGCTGGCGCTGTGGGCGCAGGATGCGTGGCGTTTCGCGCCGAACTGGAAGCTGACCACGGGCGTGCGTGTGGAAGACTGGAACGCTTTCGACGGCTTCAACCTGACAACCACGACCAATTCGTCCACTGGCGCCATCGCGCTCTCGCAGCCGGTAAACCAGCCCGGACTGGGCAGCACCAAGGTCTCGCCCAAGGCGTCGCTTGCCTTTGAGCCGAACAAGGACTGGCTGTTCACCGCGTCGGTCGGGCAGGCATCGCGCTTTCCGACGGTTGCCGAACTTTATCAGATTGTGACCGCAGGCAATCTGATTGCCATTCCGAATCCGAATCTGAAACCGGAAGATGTGCTGAGCGAGGAGATCGCTATCGAGCGCCGTTTCATTGACGGCAAGGTTCGTCTGTCGTTCTTTAATGAGAACAGCCACAACACGCTGATCTCGCAACTGGGATCGATCACTGCGGCGAACGGTGCGGTGACAGCCGCGGCATCCGTCACGAACGTGGACAAGACACGTACCAGCGGCGTCGAGCTCGCCGCGCAGAAGGACAATGTGCTGATCGACCGCCTTGAAGTGTTCGGCAGCATCACCTGGGCGGATGCGCGCGTCGTCAACGATCCGACATTCGTCAGCACCACGGGCACCACCGCGAACGGCAAACGGATTCCGAATATTCCCGAATGGCGAGTCACGTCTGGCGCGACATACCGCCCCGACGCTTTGTGGTCGTTCACGGTCGCGATGCGCTACGCCAGCAAGCAGTATTCGACGCTCGACAACACCGACACAGTGAAGAACGTGTTTCAGGCGTTCGACAGCTACACGGTGGTCGATCTGCGCGTTCAACGTAAAGTGACCGACAATGTCACCGCCAATTTCGGAATCGATAACGTCAACAACGCGAAATACACGCTTTTTCATCCATTCCCGGAGCGGACCTATGTCGCCGACATCCGCGTGAAGTTTTAGGACAACAAAGGAGAGAACGATGCAACGACTGACAAGGCTTCTTGGATGCGCGCTGGTTGCGGCGGCCGCTTTTGCAACACCCGCATTCGCGCACGGCTACAAGATCGGCGATCTGTCGATCGGCCATCCCTGGGCGCGCGCCACACCGGGCGGCGCCAAGATCGGCGGCGGATACCTCACGATCACCAACAATGGTTCGGCACCCGACCGCCTGACCGGTGGCGCACTGTCGGCCGCCGATCATGTCGAGCTTCATGAAATGAAAATGGACGGCGGCGTTATGCAGATGCGGCCTATCGAGGGCGGCGTCGAGATCAAGCCGGGTGAGACCGTCAAGTTCGAGCCGAGCGGCAACCATCTGATGTTCATGGGCCTGAAGGAGCCTCTAAAGCAGGGCGATATGGTCAAGGGCCAGTTGACCTTCGAGAAGGCAGGCACGGTCGATGTCGAATACAAGGTCGACGCCATAGGCGCGAGCGGCCCATCCGGCGAGATGAAAATGGATGGCATGAAGGACATGGATAACATGCATTGAAGCGAGAAATGTCATTGTGAGGAGCGCTAGCGACGAAGCAATCCAGCCCGCATGAGCAGTTGCTTCAGGGCTGGATTGCTTCGCTTCGCTCGCAATGACGGGGAGGGAAAACGCTTGTGTTTTGCCCGCCAATCCGGTTTCAGTGACGCCTCCTGACGCCTTCCGGATTCATGAGCCTGCGATGCGACTGACGCGTTTTTTTCTGCCGATTCTCAAGGAAACCCCCAAGGAAGCCGAGATCGTCTCGCACCGGCTGATGCTGCGCGCGGGCATGCTGCGGCAGGAGGCCGCCGGTATCTATGCTTGGCTGCCGCTGGGTTTGCGTGTTCTGAAAAAGATCGAAAAGATCGTGCGCGAGGAGCAGGACCGCGCCGGCGCCATCGAGCTTTTGATGCCGACCTTGCAACTCGCGGATTTGTGGCGCGAGAGCGGGCGCTACGATGCCTACGGCCCCGAAATGCTGCGCATCCAGGATCGTCACAAGCGCGAACTGCTGTTCGGCCCCACCAACGAGGAAATGATCACGGAAATTGTCCGGGCCTATGTGAAATCGTATCGCAGTCTGCCGCTCAATCTCTATCATATCCAATGGAAATTCCGCGACGAGCAGCGCCCGCGTTTCGGCGTGATGCGCGGCCGCGAATTTCTGATGAAGGACGCGTATTCGTTCGACATCGATGAGGCGGCGGCGCGGCTGTCCTACAACAGGATGTTCGTCGCGTACTTGCGCACCTTCTCGCGCATGGGGCTGAAGGCGATTCCGATGCGCGCCGAGACCGGACCGATTGGAGGAGACTTGTCGCACGAGTTCATCGTGCTGGCTGAGACCGGCGAATCGGGCGTCTACTGCAACAAGGACGTACTCGATCTGCCGGTGCCGGACGCGAACGTCGATTACAACGGCGATCTGACCCCGATCATCAAGCGGTGGACCGATCTCTACGCCGCGACCGAGGACGTTCACGATGACGAACGCTTTGAGCGTGAGGTGTCGCCCGACAAGAGGGTGCACACCCGCGGCATCGAGGTCGGCCAGATTTTCTACTTCGGCACCAAATATTCGGACAGCATGAAGGCGCTGGTGTCCGGCGCGGACGGTGCGGAGCGCCCGGTTCACGGCGGCTCCTACGGCATCGGTGTCTCGCGTCTGGTCGGCGCGATTATCGAGGCGTGCCATGACGATAATGGCATCAAATGGCCCGAGGAAGTCGCGCCGTTTCGTGTGGCCATCCTCAATCTGAAGCAGGATGACGCCACAACGGGCGAGGTCTGCGAGAAGCTTTACAAGGCGTTTACCGCCAAGGGCATCGATGTGCTCTATGACGACACCGACCAGCGGCCCGGCGGCAAATTTGCCACGGCTGACTTGATCGGCATTCCATGGCAGATTCTCGTCGGGCCCAAGGGCCTTGCCGAAGGCAAGCTCGAGATCAAGAAACGCAGTGATGGCAGCCGCGAATTTATGAGCGTGGACGATACCATTACGCGATTTGCACAATAACCGTTCGCGACAAAGTCATCGTTCTTTACACAGTAATCGCACAACGTCCGGTCGCAGAAGCTTTAGTGTGCGACTAGAATTCGCCTGATTCGTGTGAAAATCCGGACGATGGACATAGATATGAGCGAGCCGGTTCGGACCCCACCTTTCGCAGCCTTCGAATGGCTGCTGTCGACCCGTTATCTCAGGGCGCGGCGCAAGGAGGGATTCATCTCGGTTATCGCCGGCTTTTCCTTCCTCGGCATTATGCTCGGCGTTGCCACCCTCATCATCGTGATG
>JAIERI010000022.1 GCA_019747015.1 Xanthobacteraceae bacterium | reverse complement strand
CCGCGCACCAGCAATTGCAGCGAACCCTGCGGCGGATTATCGGCGAAGGAAATCTCTCCGACGCGTGCGAGGCGCTTGATGACCTCGCTCCAGCGATTGGCGCGCGCCCGCATCTCGGCGGATGTTTTCACCAGAATCAGCGGAAACAGCGTCGCGGGCGGAATGTTCATCTCCGAGCGGACCGAGCGGATCGCGGTGATGAGATCGACCAGCCATCCAATCTCGGATTCCGCCGCCGGATCGCTGAACGGCTCCGATGCGGGTGAATACAGCACCGGTATGGCGATCGGATCGCCCGCCATCGCCGCCTGGATCACCGGATCGAACTCGGCCTGCGGCCTGAGCGGCCACTCCGCGAGCGCCAGCACGCCTTCGCGCTTTTCCGTCACGGTCCACAATTCTTCGGTGATGAAGGGCATGAAGGGATGCAGCAGTTTGAGAATCTCGTCGCGCGCCCACGCGACAGCCGCCTGCGTCTCGCTCTTGGCCGCGCCGTCCGGCCCCATCATCACGGGCTTGGCGAGTTCGAGATACCAGTCGCAATACACGTTCCAGACGAAACGATAGATGATATTTGCCGCATCGTTGAAACGATAAGCCTCGATCGCTTCGGTGACTTCGCGCGTGGCGCGTGCGGTCTCGTGCGCGATCCAGCGATTGAGGGTCTCCTTGGAAGCCGCTGGATCGAAGCTATCCTTGCGCGCGCAGCCGTTCATCTCGGCAAAGCGCGCGGCGTTCCACAGCTTGGTCGCGAAATTGCGATAACCCTCAACGCGCTGGGTGGAGAGCTTGATGTCGCGGCCCTGCGCCGCCATCGCCGCCAGTGTAAATCGTAGTGCGTCCGCGCCGTAGTCGTCGATCAGATGCAAAGGATCGATGACGTTGCCTTTCGACTTCGACATCTTGGCGCCCTTCTCGTCACGGACAAGAGCGTGGATGTAGATGGTCGGGAACGGCACGTCTTTCATGAAATGGATGCCCATCATCATCATACGGGCGACCCAAAAGAAGATGATATCGAAACCCGTCACCAATACATTGGTCGGGTAGTAGCGCTTCACGTCGGTATCGTCGTCCGGCCAGCCGAGCGTCGAGAACGGCCACAGCGCGGAGGAAAACCAAGTGTCGAGCACATCTTCGTCGCGGGTAATAAAACCTTCACGCTTTGCCGGATCGAGTGCCATGTCATGGCCCTGCTCCGGCGTGATAACTTCCTGTTCGACATAATAGCCGAGGGCATGGCCGATAGCTTCGTCTTCGGTTTCGGCGACGAAGACTTTTCCGTCGGGTCCGTACCACGCCGGAATCTGATGGCCCCACCAGAGCTGACGCGAAATGCACCAAGGCTGGATGTTCTCCATCCACTCGAAATAAGTCTTTTCCCAGTTCTTCGGCACGAACGCCGTATCACCGTCGCGCACCGCGGCGATCGCAGGCGCAGCCAGCGTCTTCGCGTCGACATACCATTGGTCGGTAAGATACGGCTCGATCACCACGCCCGAGCGGTCGCCGTGCGGCACCATATGCATGTTGGGTTCGATCTTTTCGAGGAAGCCATATTCCTCCAGCCGCGCCACGATCAGCTTGCGCGCCTTGAAGCGGTCCACGCCATGCAGTTCGTCTGCGAGAATTAATGCGCCTTCCGGAAGGCCACGCAAAAAGTCCTCGTTGCCGGACAGATTGAGCCGTCCCTCAATGTCGAGTACGCCGATCTGCGGCAGGTTGTGCCGCTTGCCGACCTCGAAATCGTTGAAGTCGTGCGCCGGCGTGATCTTCACCGCACCCGAACCCTTCTCCGGATCGGAATACTCATCCGCGACAATCGGTATCTTTCGCCCCACCAGCGGCAGCACGACTTCCATGCCGACGAGATGGGTATAGCGTTCATCCTCCGGATTCACCGCCACCGCGGTGTCGCCGAGCATGGTCTCCGGCCGGGTGGTCGCAACCACGATGAAGCTCGAGGGATTCTCCACTTCGAACTTGCGGCCTGCAATCGGATAGCGCAGATGCCAGAGGTGACCCTTGATCTCGATCTGCTGCACTTCGAGATCGGAAATCGCGGTGAGCAGCTTCGGATCCCAATTGACCAGCCGCTTGTCCTTGTAGATCAATCCGTCGCGGTGAAGCTCAACAAACACCTTCGCGACCGCGCGCGACAGCCCCTCGTCCATGGTGAACCGTTCGCGCGACCAGTCGCACGAAGCACCAAGGCGCTTGAGCTGATTGACGATAACGCCGCCGCTCTCGGCTTTCCACGCCCAGACGCGCTCCAGAAATTTGGCACGGCCCATATCGCGGCGGCCGGGCTCCTGACGCTCCATCAACTGGCGTTCGACTACCATCTGGGTCGCGATGCCGGCATGATCGGTGCCGGGCTGCCAGAGCACATCACGTCCGCGCATGCGCTCGAACCGGCACAGAATATCCTGCAACGTATTGTTGAGCGCGTGGCCCATATGCAGCGAGCCGGTCACGTTGGGCGGCGGAATGACAATCGTGAACGGCTCGGCGTCGCGCCGCTCCGCGCGCCCGGCCCTGAACGCGCCGGCCGACTCCCATGCCGCATTCATACGGTCTTCGATATCGGCGGGCTGATAGTTCTTCTCAATCATGACGGCGCAATCGGGTACGGACGGATGAAGCGGGAAACCGCGCGGTTCCGGCGAGACCGGACCTTGGGCAACGGGAGGGCTTTAAAAGCCTGCCAAGGGACGTCAAGTCAACACTTCTCAAGCGGATTGAAAAGCCGCCCGATCAGGCGAATTTTTTAGAAACAACGCTGTCAGCGGCCGCGCGCGACCCGCTCGATCTCAGCCTTGACGATGCGCTCGACCAGATTGGGCAGATTGTCGTCGAGCCATGATTTCAGCATCGGCCGCAGCATTTCCTTCACCAGATCCTCGAGCGTGCGCGCATTGTTGCTCAGCACCGTGGTGGCGAGTGCGTTAAAGGCCGACTCCACCGCCGTGGCTGTCGAACTCGACAGCATGGTGGGTGAAGGCATACCGAGCGAAGGATTGGCGGCTGAAGCGGGGCGATCGTAGGATGGTGCGGCGATAGGCGTGGTGCGCGACGCCGCAGCCCCACCGCTTTCGGCGAATTCGAGATCGTCGTCGGGCTCGATCTTGCGGAAACCCGCGGACGGATCGGGCATCGCCATCTGCTCCGTAAGCTCAAAAACTTCGGTTTCGCCTGCCGCAGCCGGGGAATCGAATCCGGCCAGCATGGCGTCGATATCGTCTTGGCTGTTCTTCGCCGCAGCAGGCGGCGGCGCGGGCGGAGCAGCCGGCTTGGGTGCGAATTTCGAGGGAGGAATACCGCTCATTGCCGTTTTTCCAGCGGGTGCGCCGACAGCAGGACGCGGCGGATCAACTCGCGGTGCGCGAGCGGGCTCGGGTCGGACGGGGGCAGCAGCGGTCGCCGCCGCAGGCTTTGCCTCGTCGTCGGAAATGATACGCCTGATGGACGCCAGAATCTCCTCCATCGAGGGCTCTTGCGCCTTGGCCGGTTGGTTCATCTTCGACTCCACCGCACACCAGCGTCACGAATCGCTTCGCAACCTCCCGAAAAGGTATGTCATGGCAACAAATGATTGCAAGCAATCGGCCCTGTGTGCCGTCGTTCACCACAGGAGAGTGGCAGAAGAGAAAGGGTCTTCGACCCTTAGCGGCCATCCGGTGTGCGCACGCCGCCCCAGCTATCGCGAACCTGATGATAGTGGACACTCGGGTCGTACACCGAGGTCTGCAGCCTGAGCGTCACGGGCGACAGACGTCCGATTGCGTTCAGCACGCTGTAGGACGCTACCACGCGATCGTGCTGCGCAGTGACGAGCGCAACGCGCGCATTCACCAGCGCCTGCTGCGCGTTGAGGACGTCGAGCGTGGTGCGCTGGCCGACACGCGCTTCCTCGCGCACGCCGTTGAGCGCGATTTCCGACGCCGTCACCTGCGACTGCGCCGAACTGACCTGGGCGCGGCCTGCGATCAGCTGTCCCCACGCCTGCGCGACAGTGGCGCGGGTCTGGTCACGCACCTGATCGAGATTGAGCCTCTGCTGGCCCAGCGATTCCTTCGACTGGCGGATCAGCGCGTATTCCGCGCCGCCCTGATAGAGCGGCACCGTCAGATTCGCGGTCGCCGAGGCGCCGAACGAGCGCGGCGATTGCAGGGTGGTGTCGTAGGCTTGCTGCACCGCGGCCTGCAACGTCACGGTCGGGAACAGCGCGCCTTCGTTGATCTTGACCTGAAGGAAGCTGACGTCGATGCCGTACATCGCCGCAGTGACGTTGGGATTTTCGATCAATCCCATGTCGATCGCGCCTGCCAGCGTCGGCGGCAGAAAGCGGTCGACTGGCGAGCCCGGCGCAAGCGCCTGCGGATCGTTGCCGATGATGCGGCGGAAATTCGCGCGCGTGGTGGTCAGATTGGATTCGGCGGTCAATTGCTGGGTGCGGCCGGCGGCAAGCTGCGCCTCCGATTGCGCGACGTCGGTGCGCGTGACCTCGCCGACATTGAAGCGGTCGCGAGTCTGCTTGAGCGTCTGTTCGAGCACCCGTGTGTTGTTGCGCTGAACCTCGACGATCGCCGCGTCGCGCAGATAATCCATGTAGATGGTGGCGGCGGAGAGCAGCACGCTCTGCTCCAGAACGCGCAGGCCTTCGCGGGCCGCGGACACCTGACTTTCGGCCGCACGAGTACGGTTGCCGGTCTGGCCGCCGTTGTAGAGGGTCTGGGTAATGGTGCCGCCGACACTGCGCGGCTCACCGATGCCGGTGAGTTTCTGCGTCGGCGTGCCGGGCGCGGTCCGGGAGACCCCGTCAAGATACTGGCCGCCGCCGCTCGCGGTAACCGCCACCTGTGGACGATAACCGGACAGCGCCTGCGGCACGTTTTCGTCGGTGGAGCGCACGGACGCGCGCTGCGCATTCAGCTGTGGATTGTTCTGATAGGAGCGGATCAAGGCCGCTTCGATGGTATCCGCCAGAACCGGGGTCGCCGACTGAAACAACAAAAGAGCTGCAACCGCAGCCCCGGCAAACCGCACCCTGCTCAAACGAGTCATCCAAACCAATCCAGAAGCTGTCCTATACGGCTGTAAGGACACGAGAAAACCGGACAGTCGACTCATCGCCAACTCCGGCCGCTCCAACATATTCGTCGTGAAACACTCACGTAAGCCCTCGCCCGGCGCTCACCACGAAACTCCCCCACGCTGGGTCTTCCAAGCCACACTTCTGTACCGACATCGGATTTGAGGTGGAAGTAGCTAAAATGCGAACGCCGGAACCTTCTCAAGCCCCGGCAGCACTGGCGCCGTGGCATCAAACAGCGCGCGGCTGCCGTAATCGGCGGATGAACGCGTCACAAGGGTGGCCCGCGCGGGCGCGCTGAGCGCGAACACCCCGACCAGACGTCCCCCGACTTTCAACTGGCGATACAGGTCTTCCGGCACGATTTCGCTCGCACCATCAAGCACGATCACGTCATACGGGCCGCTGTCGGCACGGCCCTGGGCGGCTTGTGCGATCACAACACCGACGTGACGAGCATCGGCGGCGATCAGCGCCGCTCTGGCTGCGGCGGCGGTATCGGCGTCGCACTCCGTCGCCACCACTTCACCCGCGAGGCGCGAGGTAATGGCAGCGGCGTAGCCGGTCGCGCATCCCGCCACCAGCACTTTGTCGGTCGCGGCGATCGCAGCAGCCTGCAACATTCTGGCCAGAACCGCGGGCTTGATGAGAAACGCCTTGGTCTTTCCTGCCCCGCCAACTTCGATGTCGAGATCGAGATAAGCCAGCGCCTGAAGCTCCTTCGGTACGAAGATCTCGCGCGGCACCGTCAGCATGGCCTCGATAATCCGCAAATCGGTCACGTCGCTGGGGCGGACCTGACCATCGACCATCTTCTGCCGAGCGGCCAACATTTCTGACATGAGCTATCCCCGGACTGAAACCAAGCACCCGGCATCCCCGTATCCGGAGCCGGTCTTACGCCATCTTTGATGCAACGGCCGCAAAAACGCAACATAGCCGATCCGCCGGCATACGGACCCTGCAAAACACTGCCGCGCACTGGAAACCGCCGGTCCGTCATGCGAGCATCGGCAGGATTGCGGGGCTATTCGAATATGATGCGACGGACGGACACAGCGCCGGCATTTTTCATGACAGTGTTCATGACGGCTGTCATCACGACGATCCTGACCGGACTCGACACTGGTCTTGGCTTGTCGCTGGTCAACGCCCAGGCCTCTGTCCAGACACCCGGTGACAAGATTCTCGCCCGGTCGCAGTCGCAAGACCCCGACGCCCCGGACGCCAAAAAGCCGGGCAAGATCGTGGAGCGCGCGGCCGCCATCATCGATGCGCTTGGTGCTCTCACCGAAAAGCGCGGCAAGAAACTGCCCGCCCTTGCTGACTATTATGACACCAAGGACCGCCTGAGCCGGATCGACGACACCGCCCCGGAAGCGCCGCGCGCGAAAAAGCTGCTCGCGGCAATGGAAAAAAATGAACGCGAGTACCTGAAGAGGGTCAGCGGCGGCGATATCGTCTCCAACATCGCGGCACGGGCCGATGACATCGACGGCCGGCAGAAATTCGCAGCCGACACCGAAAAACGGATGCTGCGCAGGGGATTGTCGATGGCCATCACCACCTCGGGCGACAAGGACACCGTGCTGACCTACAAGTATTTCAGGATGGACCGCACAACGGTGCTGAACTTCGCCGAATCCGGCAAGGTCTTCAACAAGGCACGTGATCTCGGCTTTCGCAAGGTGGTGTTCACCGACGGCCGCGTGAACTGGACCTACGACGTTGTCGCCAACACTTTCCAATAAACCAGCATCACGCTCGCCTGCCCTACGCAGCGGCGCGCTACAGGCAAGGAGAAGGAACGCAAATGAACAACGCATGGGCGAAGGACGCCAAGGGCAATATCGTGATCTTCCCGCTGGTGGGCTATGAAACCATGATCGTGGAAAACCGGGCGCTGGCGCTGCGGCTTCCGTTCATGATCCAGGGCGACCAGCAGAGCAGCCCGAGCGGCAACGTCCAGCTCATTATCAGCAATGCCAGCGACGCCCGGCAGTTCGCGGAGGACATTCTCGCCGCGGTCGAGAAGATCGAACAGGCACAAGCGTGATTGCCAGCCAGTCAATGACGCCGCGACCGGACCTCGCGGCGCCATCCTTTGAGAACCTAGCGATTATGGCAACCGCTTCCAGCTCACCACCGACGTGCCGCCACCTGCGGACGCCGTTGCAACGAAGAAGGACAAGTCTTCTCCCTTGAGCGTCAAAGGCCGTTTTTGCGTGCCGCCGTCCCAGTTCGGAAACGTTGCATGTTCGACATGGAAGACAATCGCATTGTCTTCAACCGTATATGTGCCGAAATGACCGATGCTGCCGTTGACGACTTCTTTGTTGTTGTCCGGGGTGCCGCTCGATCGGCCGTCACCAGGAAATTTCTTGAGGTCGGAGCGTGTGATCACCAGCGCGTAACGTCCATTGCTCTCGAAAAACAGAACGCCGTTCGGTGAAGGACCAAACTGATCCGACTTTTGCCCATCGCGGTCGAGCACGTTGGAAACGAGCTTCCATGTGCCGACAAGGTCTTTCGCGGTTTGCGCGAACGCGCCGCTGCTCGCGAGGCTGCATAGTATCGCCATTGTCGCTATCGTGAATTTGGAGCGCATATGTTTCTTCCCTTTGGCAAGTTTTTTATCGGCCGGTCGGCTTGTTTTGGAGACACCTCCAGCCATCCCGGATAATCCGGCATCTCCCATTGGGGGTAAATGACCGCCGCCAAAGGGGTTCCGTAAAGTGGAATGGTTTTGAAGAAATATTGAGGCCGCAGAATTGGTTATAGCGGCAGCAACAACGACGCGGTCGGCGGGTTTATGCGGTGACCGCTCAACGCGGCCTGGAAGATCAACCGCGCGAAAGGATAAGCCGGACGCGCGCTCTGACAGGTGATAAATTGCGGATTACCAAAATAGAATTTGCTAGCCGATATGTTCACCGATAGCCTGTCTGCATTTCATATGTAGAGTTGGGGGCTACCATGAGTGAGTCAGATGCGATCTCAGGCGTCGTAAATTCGTTAAAAACGGTCCGCGATCAATATCAAGAGCAGCTGCAGAACGTTCCGCAATACGCAACCTTCCTGCGGGTTCAGCAACTTACCGAAATCTCGTCGGCGGCGTTGGGGATTCCCGCCGGCACCGAGGGCTTTTCCTCGGCGCATGACGTCGTCGCGGCATTGTCGTTCGCGCGGGACAAGTTCAAGGAACACCTTGCAAACGTGCCGGAATACCGCGCTTTGCTTTCGATCAACGAATTGATCACGAAACTGGAAGTGGCTGAGCAGCCGCCTATACCGGAACCTGTCGAGGAAACGCCAACCGCCGAAGCTGAGCCAGCCACCGAGGTAGCGGCAGCACCGGCCGCAGAGCCGGTTCAAGAGACGGCACAATTGACTGGCGTTTTGGGCCATCATGACAGCTACGACAGCGCGGTCGACGAGGCCTTGGCGGAAGTACCGTCATTGTCCGGACTGCCAGCCGCGGCAGAACCGATCGCCGCCGCCGAAGCAGCGGCAGTCGCAGCTGAGGCACCGACCGTTGAGACGACTGTCGGAGAAGTTGCATACGCTCCACAGCCGGAAAATGCTGCTGTTGCCGAACCGGCCCCGGCGTTCGAGGCACCAACGGAAGCCACTGGCGCCGAACGCGCCGCCTAGTCTCGATCGCGCAAAGGCTCGATGTCCCCCAAAAGCCGCGCTTCTTTTGAAGCGCGGCTTTTGCATTTACAGGGGATTAACCACGCGCTCCTACACTTGCCCGATGTATGGGGAGTCGCGTCGATGCTCGGCCAGGCGATTGCAAACGTTCAAAAACTGGAAAAACAGGTCACCGGCAAAACACCGGCACAATTGAATGCGCGTATCGCGATCCGGGCCTGCCTGAAGGAATTGCGCAGCATCGCTGCGGACGCACACCAAGCGGATCAGGAGCGCAACGCGTTTGACGGCAACGTGCTGCCGTTTATTTCTCGCGCGCCTTCCTTGGTTCCCACCTCATAGCGCCTTATCCAGACTTGCATGGATATGCGGACTGAAGCGCCTCCACGGTGAGCCGGGCGGCC
This sequence comes from Xanthobacteraceae bacterium, assembly GCA_019747015.1. Lineage (GTDB taxonomy): Bacteria > Pseudomonadota > Alphaproteobacteria > Rhizobiales > Xanthobacteraceae > Afipia. The sequence goes on along the minus strand of JAIERI010000022.1, from coordinate 14,074 downwards.
GACATGTTTCGAGATTTCGAGTTTGATTTGAGATAGCCGCAAACTGCATCTCGAATCTGTTCTGCGTCCAAAGGCTGGCTGAGACAGAACGAACGCATTTCCTTGAGAATATTTTTCGTCAAATCGGGCGGCACGGGGCTCGTGTTCACCGAGTACTGCAGGCTTTTTGTAAGCAAAGCCGCTTTGTCATTCGTCGCAGTATCGATGACGCCGGCGATGAAATAATTGATCGCGGTTTTATCGTCCGCTTCGCATTCCTTGTACGCCCGATTGCCGTCGACAATCTGGGCAAGGCTTGGTTGGATAAGGCTCGTCCACGCGATCAACACGAGTGTCAACACGTTGCGCAATTCTCACTCCCCCATATTGGCCGGGCTGCGAACAACATTGGCCCGGCGCGATAGGCTGCCATGCCTGCAAAATAAGTAGGTGATACTTGAAGGTATTTTGGCTCCCCGGGCTGGATTCGAACCAGCGACCATTCGATTAACAGTCGAATGCTCTACCGCTGAGCTACCGAGGAATACTGCTGTCGCAGCAGAGGGGCCGTATAACAAAGGCCCCGAGTCTTGCAAAGGGTTAAATACAGGGCGTTAAATCTTGGAGGCCACGCCCGGAATTGAACCGGGGTAAACGGTTTTGCAGACCGGCGCGTAACCACTCCGCCACGTGGCCCCAAGCGGGCGAACTGTTACAGCCAATCAAGCACTTGGGCAACAGGGGCTGTGTAAATCCTTGTTTCGCGGTCCAGATCCGTTGCGGAACGCTTGGGTTTGCGCCGCTGGCCGTTCCCGGACGGGTTTCGGCATGTGCGCCAGTCCCGCCGTCAAAACCTGCGCCTGCCAATCCAGCCGTCGGGACAAAGAGTCACCGCCGCCAAATAAAGCGTAATGCGACGGAAGGTTTGATGCCGAATGGCGTCAGCCGATATATTGTCGTGCGCATGACCGACGTTCGCTTTCAAGGTATCTGCAATTTCATGAGCACGCTGGCGTAATGAAGACAAAAATCATCGCGGTTTGCCTTCTCGCAATCACGTTTCTGGCTATCGCGTCCCGCCCCTCCAGTGCCGAAGACGCAAACAACGCTCCAGCGAGCATGCCCATCGACACTGAGAAGGCTGGACGCGGCGGCGATGTGGCTTATCGCGCCGTCATCCGTCTTATCTGTCCGGCACAAAACAGCGCCAGCACCGGCTTTCTGCACAAGAGCGGCAATATCATCACGGCTGCGAACGTCGTGCAGGATTGCCCTTTTCCGGCGATGGTTACGCCCGACGGCAACATCTCGCCGGTGACGATAGTTGCGACCGATCCCGATCACGATCTCGCGCTGGTCAAGCCGAGTGTCGCTATGAACGTTCCGCCGCTGCCGATCGCTTCAGGCAGCACCATCAAGGTCGGCACACAAGTCTCGACCTGGGGATTCCCAAGCGGCTATTTCGGTTTGGCGCCGATCCTGAGTGTCGGTTATCTGGCCGGCACCGATAAAAATCAGGTGGCCGCCGGCAAGATCGTTCTGCAATGGATTGTGAACGCGCCGTTCAACGGCGGCAATTCGGGAGGCCCATTGATTCAGGTCGAGACTGGAGAAGTTGTCGGCGTGGTGTCGACCAAGCTTGCTCCGCTGACCTCGGACACCGTGGCCATGCTGCGCGGTCTGGAGAATTCGACCGTCGGACCCGCCTATACCGGAACCACCTCGGATGGCAAACCGGCGACGTTCACCGAAGGTCAACTGGTCGGAAAGGTCGTGAACGAATTGCGCCGCCAGGTTCAACTGGTCGTCGGCAAGGCCGTGATCCGTGACGACCTGATCAACTTCCTGAAAGCGAATAAAATCGAGCCGTAGTGCCCGGCTCCGTCCGCGGCGTTATTTACGCTTGCGCCGCCAGTCGCGCTTCTTGGGCTTGGGAGCAATCGCCGGTGTGATCGCCTGCACCTGCCGGTAACGCGCCAGCATCCGCTCGAATGCGCCGAGCAGCGTTGTCTCGATCTGTTCGCTTTTGTTCAACCGCCCAAGCAGCATCGCGGCAGCCTCGATGGTGGACAGGCCGTCGCCGCGCGGCTCGCGGCGCAATTTGCCATACAGCGATGGATGCGCCGGCCCGAGAATAACCCGGCGGCATTTGAGCATCCACGCGTTGCGCCACCACAGGGCCTTGGCCTGGCTCCATGTGCCATCCAGCAGGATGACACCCTCGATGTCCTTGAAAATAGCGCGCTGGCCCTCCTCGATCTCACCCTTGCGATCGATAGCGACGATGTCGGCCTCCGTCGCAAGATCCGCGACCTTCGAGGAGCCGAGATACAGAATGGCCCAGCGAGACGGATCGACCGTTCGGCCCAGCGCCTTCGACAGGCTTGGCCAGGACAAGCCGATCTTCAGCGTGGCATTTTGAAAGTGAAGTGCGGTCAGCCGCGCGCTGCCAAGCAGCCGGTCCTGCTCCTGCGGATGTTGCAGGATCAGAAGCTCGATCTTGCTGTCGAGCGGCTCAATGCTGTCGCAGATGCACAGCGGCATCGGCTTGCCGCATTGCGGGCACTCCGGAATCTCCTCGGGCGCGGCTGCGGATGATTGAATTTTCTGGGACATGCGCACGCTATACGCCGCACGCCGCGCCGCATCAACAGCGCGGAGCGATCAGGCCGAGGTCTGTTTCGGCGCCGGTGCGCGATGACGCAGCCAGCTTCCGAGCAGTTTGCGCTTGCCCTGTCGCGGAATCAATTCGATATCGCTGACGAGCTTGGCACCACCCTTGCGGCGCTCCAGCATGATCTTGCGGCTATGGAACGCCTCAAGCTCGGGCCTGTGCGCGACGCTGACGATGGTGGCGTCCTTGAGTTCGTCGTTGATGAGACTCATCATCTTGTCCTGACTCGCCTCATCCAGCGCCGAGGTCGATTCATCGAGCACGATAATGTCGGGCCGGTGCAGCAGCAGCCGCGCGAAAGCAAGCCGCTGTTTTTCGCCGCCGGACAGGGTCTGGTCCCACGGCGCCTCCTCCTCGATTTTTTCCTTCAAATGCCCAAGTCCGACCTTGTCGAGCGCCTCGCCAATCTGCTCGACGGTCCAGTCCTCCGCAGCGCCGGGATAGGCGGCGGCACGACGCAGCGTCCCGAACGGCACGTAGGGCTTTTGCGGAAGCATGAATAATCGGCGGTCGGGATGGAAATCGATACTGCCGCCGCCCCACGGCCACAGCCCGGCGATGGCGCGCACCAGCGTACTCTTGCCGCTGCCTGATTCCCCGGACACCAGCACGCGTTCGCCGGGTTCGATGATCACTTCGGTCTCGCCAACCACAGCGGTGCCGTCGTTGAGCGTCACCGACAGATCGTTCAACCGTATCATCGCGCTGCCTTGGGTTTCGCCCCGCTCGATCCGGTTCTTGTTCTCGCCGGTCTCCGCGCGCTCCAACCCGTCGAGCGACATCATTAATGAGGAGATGCGGCGCGCGCCCGCGTTCCATTCGGCGAGGCGCGGATAATTGTCCACCAGCCAGCCAAACGCACTTTGCACGATGGTGAAGGCGGACGCTGCCTGCATCACCTCCCCGAGCGTCATGCTGCCGTCGAGAAATTTCGGCGCACACAGCAGGATCGGCACCACGGGCGCGATCAAGCTGGAGCCTTGCGAGACGATGGTCGTGCGCATGTATTGTCCGCACAGCCGCGCCCATTGTTTGAGGACATTGCCGAAAGATTTGTCGATGCCCGCGCGCTCTTCCTCCTCACCGCCGAGCAGCGCGATGCTCTCGCCGTTCTCGCGCACGCGCGTCAATGCGAAGCGGTATTCCGCCTCCGCCTGATTTTTGCTTTCGGAAATCGAGACGAAATTCCGCCCGATGATGACCATCGAGCCGCTGGCAATCAGTGCGTAGATGACGGCGGTAATAACAAGAAAACCCGGAATGGTGATCGTGCTGCCGCCAACCGGCAATGTCAGCGCGCCACCGATGGTCCATAGCACCACGATGAAGGTGGCGGCCGACAAAAAGGCCTGCGTCACGCCGGAGGCGAAATCGATCGGCGCATCGGTTGCGATCCGCAGGTCTTCCGCGATCCGGTATTCGGGATTCTGGTGGTCGCCCTGAACTAGGTTTAGCTGGTAGTAGCGTCCATTCGTGAGCCAGCGCGAGACGACGGAATTGGTCAGCCACTGACGCCAGCGGCGCTGAATGGTCATGCGAGCATAAACCTGCGCCACCCCGAGAAACACGCTGGTGATAGCCAATGGGAAGAAGATCGCCGTCAGATACAAAACGGCGGAGGAATTCTTCTTCTCGATGGCGTCGAAGATTGACCTGTTCCAAACATTGATTCGGTATTGAACGAAGATGTTGATGACGATCAGCGCGAACAGGCCGCCGGTGAAAATCCACGCCAGCTTTCCGCCATTACGGCCCCAATAGCCGCGCGCACTGATCCAGAACCGTGTCAGCAGATAGTCCCGGCGAAGCTGTTCGGCCTCTTCCGCAGTCAATGAGGGATCGGTCTCGACGACTTCGGGTGGCGGCGGCTCAACCGACTTTCCGTCTTCCGCGACAATCTCCTGAATCGGGGGGTGGTTATCGTCGGTAAGCGGCATGTGCATGACACCATTAACGGAAATGGAACCCAAAAGTTCCATTTCCCTTCACGCCCGCGTGACTATTCCGCCGGAGCAGTCTGCACGGATGGATCGGGAGTTGTTCGGCTGCGTAACCGGTCGATCAGAAGATAGATCACAGGCGTCGTGTAGAGGGTGAGAATCTGCGATACCAGCAAGCCGCCGATGATGGTGACGCCGAGCGGCCGGCGCAATTCGGTGCCGGGACCGCTTGCGACCACCAAAGGCACGGCGGCCAGAAGCGCCGCCATCGTGGTCATCAGGATTGGGCGAAAGCGCGCCATGCTGGCTTCGAAGATGGATTCCTCCGACGACAATCCGCGCTGGCGCTCGCCCTCCAGTGCAAAATCCACGATCATGATGCCGTTTTTCTTGACGATGCCGATCAGGAGAATGACGCCGACGAACGCGATCACTGTCAGCGGCAGGCCGGTGACCAACAGTGCGAGCAATGCGCCGAGGCCCGCCGAAGGCAATGTCGAAATGATGGTCAGCGGATGCGCGAGGCTTTCATAAAGAATGCCGAGCACGATATAGACCGCGATCAGGGCTCCCAGGATCAGCAACGGCTGCCGCCCCGCTGTTTTCTGGCTGTCGGCGGCATTGCCCTCGAAGTGGCCGCGAATGCCTTCGGGCATGTGCAATTCGTCGACTGCGCGCTGGATATTGCCGGTCGCAGTCTCCAGCGGCACATTCGGCAAGAGATTGAACGACACAGTCGTGGACGGGAACGATCCGGTGTGGAGCACCGAGAGGGGCGCAAGACCGCGGCTGTAACGCACCAGCGCCGACAACGGCACCTGCGCATTGTTCGCGCCGTTGACATAGATATGCGCCAGATCCGCCGGGTCTTCCTGGAATTTCGGATCGACCTCGAGCACGACCTGATACTGGTTGCGCTGGGTATAGACGTAGGAAATCTGCCGCTGCGAGAAAGCGTTGTTGAGCGCATTGTCGATGTCCTGCACTTCGACGCCAAGGCTCGAGGCCAAATTGCGATCGATGCTGAGATTGAGTTGCAACCCCTGATCGTCGCTGTCGCTGGAAATATCGGTGATGCCTTCGACGCTTTCCATCCGCCGTTTCACGATCGGCGACCATTTTTGCAGAAGACCAAGATCGGCTGTCGATAGCGTGTACTGGTAATCGGAATCGCTTTGCCTCCCGCCGGCGCGGATGTCCTGCGCCGCCACCATGAACAGGCGAATGCCGGGAATTTTGCCAAGCTCTCGGCGCAGCCGGTCGATCACCAGCGCGGTGGTCAGGCCGCCTCGCTCCTCGACAGGTTTCAGCGAGATAAACATGATGCCGCGATTGGCACCGCCACCGCCCGGCCCGCCGCCGCCGCCCAGTGTCGAACCAATGGCGGCCACGGCAGGGTCAGACATCACGGTGTCTGCAACACGCTGTTGCAGGACGAGCATCGACTGGAACGAGATATCGGCCGAGGCGCGGGTCGATCCGAAAATGAAGCCGCTGTCGTCGGTCGGGAAATAACCCTTCGGCATCTTGGCGTAGAGCACGATGGTCAGCGCGATGGTGGCGAAGAACACCAGAAGCGTGGCGTAGGGAAACCGCAATACCACGCGCAGCGTGCGTTCGTAGAATTTCAGCACGCGCGACAGAAATCCCTCAACCGTGCGATCGAACCAGGTTTCATCCGCCGAAATCGTGCCCTTGATGTAGTGCGCGCAGATCATCGGTGTGATGGTCAGCGAGACCACCGTGGAGACGGCGATGGCGAACACCAGTGTCATCGAGAATTCGCGCAGCAGCCGGCCGACAATGCCGTCCATGAAAATCAGCGGCGTGAACGCGGCGACCAGCGAAATGCTGATGGAAAAAACCGTGAAGCCGATCTGTTTTGCGCCTTCGAGTGCCGCGCGATAAGGCGCCATGCCGTGTTCGAGATTGCGGTACATGTTCTCGATCATCACGATGGCGTCGTCGACCACGAAGCCGATAGAGATCGCCAGCGCCATCAGCGACAGATTGTCGATGGAGAATCCTGCCGCCCACATACCGGCACAAGTTCCGGCCAGCGCCAGCGGCACCGAAATGCCCGCCGCCAGCGTCGGGATACCGCGGCGCAGGAACACGAACACCACGATCATGACCAGCACGCAGGTCGCCGCCAGCGTCCATTGCATGTCGTTGACGCTGGCGCGGATGGTGCCAGTGCGGTCGGTCAGTGTGGAAATCGTCACAGCAGCCGGAATCCACTGCTTAAGCTGTGGCAGCAGATCCTTGATGCGATCCACGGTGTCGATCACGTTGGCGTCGGCCTGCTTGGTGATCTGCAACAGCACTGCAGGTTGCTTGTTGAACCAGGCGATGGAACGGCTGGAGCGCGTCGCGTCCACCACATTGGCGACATCCGACAACCGCATGAAATTGCCGTTGGACGCGGCGAGGACAATGTCCTTGAACTCCGCAGCGGTCCGCATCTGCGGATTAAGGCCAAGCGTCTCGCCCTGATAAGTGCCGTTGAACGTTCCGATCGGACCGAACGCATTGGCATTGACGATGGTGGTGCGAACCGCGTCGGTCGAAAGGCCCGCATTAGCGAGCAGCACGGGATTGAGCTGCACGCGTACCGCGGGCTGGTCCGCGCCGCTGACCGTGACTTCGCCAACCCCCGGCACCTGCGCAAGGCGCTGCGCCACCACGGTGTCGGCGACGTCGTAGATCGCGCTCGAAGACATCGTGGTCGAGGTCAACGCGACGATGAAGACCGGCGCGGCCGAGGGGTTTGCTTTGCGGAAATTCGGCAATGACGGCAAGTCGGTCGGCAGATCGGCCAACGAGGCGTTGATCGCCGCCTGCACGTCACGCGCCGCCTTGTCGATGCTGCGTCCGATGGCGAACTGCAACTGGATGCTGGTCGAGCCGAGCGAACTTGTGGATGTGATCTGGTCGATGCCGGAAATTTCCCCGAGCCGCCGCTCCAGCGGCGCGGCCACGGTGGACGCCATCACCGACGGATCGGCGCCGGGCCGCGTTGCCGAGACGCGGATCGCGGGAAAATCGACATTGGGTACGCTGGCGACCGGCAAGTTCACATAAGCTACCGCGCCAACCAGAAACAGGCCGATGCCGAGCAGCGTGGTGCCGACCGGCCGCCTGATGAATGGCTCGGAGAGTGACATTACTCGGATCCCATCACTGCATGCCTTCGGTCGCTCCGGCGAGCGGTGGCGACGGCAGGTCCCCCGCCGGGGGCACGGCCTTTTCAAGGCGGCGATTGATGCGGTCGAGCGCGAGATAAATGACTGGCGTGGTGTAGAGTGTCAAAACCTGCGACACGATCAGACCGCCGATGATCGACACGCCGAGCGGGAATCGCAATTCGGCGCCTGTGCCGCTTTCGATCGCCAGCGGCAGCGCGCCGAACAGCGCCGCCAAGGTTGTCATCATGATGGGACGAAAACGCAACAGACATGCCTGCACAATGGCGTCATAGGCGGTCATGCCTTGATGGCGTTCGGCCTCGAGCGCGAAGTCGATCATCATGATCGCGTTCTTCTTGACGATGCCCATCAACAGAATGATGCCGATCAGGCCGATCACCGACAGATCCTGTCCGCACAGCATCAGCGCCAGAATCGCGCCGACACCCGCCGAGGGCAACGTCGAGAGAATCGTGATCGGGTGAATGTAGCTTTCATACAGAACGCCGAGCACGATGTAGATCGTCACCAGAGCGGCGAGGATCAGCCAGGGCTGGCCCGACAGCGAACGCGAGAACTCGGCGGCGTCGCCGGAATAGATACCGGTGATGATGCTTGGCATGCCAATGCGTTTTTCAGTCTGCGTGATGGCGTCGACCGCATCACCGAGCGCGACACCGGAGGCGAGATTGAAACTGAGCGACACCGCCGGAAACTGCGCCTGATGCGAGATCGCCAGTGGCGCGGTGGTGCGTGTCAATGTCGCAATCGCGGATATTGGCACCTGCGTGGTCCCTGCCCCCGGCGTCGCACTGACGACGCCCGGCACATAGAGCTTGGATAAAATATTCGGATCGCGCTGGTCTTCGGGCTGGGCTTCGAGCACGACGCGGTACTGATTGGCCTGACCGTAAATCGTGGAGACCTGCCGCTGGCTGAAGGCATCGTTCAGCGTGTCATTGACCGCCTGCAGATTGACCCCGAGCTGTCCGGCGAGCTTGCGATCGACATCGAGCGCGGCACGCAGCCCGCCTTCCTGCGCCTCCGATGAGACGTCACGGAACAGTGGATTGCGCCGCAGCTCATTCACGAGCTTCTCCGACCACATCACGACATCGTCGGCGTTTGTCGACGTCAACGTGTATTGATACTGCGAGCGGCTCGCTTTGGTGCTGATCTGGATATCCTGCACCGGCTGGAAATACACCGTCATGCCGGGGACCGCGGCGACGCGCTGCCTCAGCCTTCTGACGATTTCGGCCACACCGGCCTTGCGCTCGTTTCGCGGACGCAGATTGACGACGATGCGCCCGACATTGGGCGTCGGGTTCACCGAGCCCGCGCCGATCAGCGAGATCACGCCGACCACATCGGGGTCAGACTGCATGACGTTGGCGATTTCCTTCTGCCGGTTGCCCATTTCCGCGAACGACACGTCCTGTCCGGCTTCGGTGACGACCGTGATCGAACCGGTGTCCTGCAATGGCAGAAAACCTTTCGGCGCGACGACGTAGAGAAACAGCGTCGCCGCGATGGTCGCGAACGTCACCAGCAGCGTCGCGCGTTGATGGCGCAGTACCTTGAGCAGCGTGCGGTGATAGAATTCGACCATGCGGTCGATGAAATTGCTCACCGCGAGAAGGCCCGGCACCTGCCATTCCTCATGGTGACGCTTGAGCAGCCGCGAACACATCATCGGCGTCAGGGTCAGCGACACGATGGCCGAGGTGACGACCGCAATCGTCAGCGTCAGCGCGAATTCACGAAACATGCGTCCCACGAGCCCGGACATGAACAGCAGCGGGATGAACACCGCGATCAGCGACACGGTCAGCGAAATCACGGTGAAACCGATTTCGCGCGCGCCGCGCAGCGCCGCTTCCATCGCGCCCTCGCCGTTTTCCATGTGACGCACGATGTTCTCGATCATCACGATGGCGTCGTCGACGACGAAACCCGTGCCGATGGTCAGCGCCATCAGCGACAGATTGTCGAGGCTGAAGCCCGCGAACCACATGATGCCGAAAGACGCGATCAACGACAGCGGCAGCGCCACGCCGGCGATGACGGTTGCGCGCAGAGAGCGCAGAAACAGCAGCACCACCAGCGTCACCAGGATGACGCTGAGCACAAGCGTGAATTGAACATCGCTGACCGAGGCGCGGATGGTGACGGTGCGGTCGGTGACGATGGTCAGCTTCACCGCCGCGGGCACCGCGCTTTGCAGTTTTGGAATCTCGGCGCGAAGCTGCCGCACCACGTCGATGACGTTGGCACCGGGCTGGCGCTGGATGTCGATGATCACCGCCGGCGTGCCTTGATACCAGCCGCCGGTCTTGTCGTTCTCCAGACCGTCGACAATGTCCGCGACATCGCCAATGGTGACCGGCGCATTGTTGCGATAGGCGATCACGACGGGCTTGTAGGCTTCGGCGGCGGTGATCTGATCGTTGGCCGAAATCGTGTAGGCCTGCTGCTTGCCGTCAAGCGAACCTTTTGGCCCGTTGACGTTCGCTCCCGCGATGGCGTTGCGCAAATCCTCCATGCCGATGCCGTAGGCGGCAAGCCGCGCCAGATCGGCCTGCACCCGCACCGCGGGCTTCAGACCGCCCTGCACCGACACGCGGCCGACACCACTGATCTGCGCGAGGCGCTGCGCCATCAAGGTGTCCGCAAGATCGCTCATGTCGCGCATCGATACCGCGTCCGATGTCAGCGCCAGCGTCATCACCGGCGCGTCGGCGGGGTTCACCTTGGCGTAAACCGGCGGATACGGAAGGTTCTTCGGCAGGATACCGGCGGCGGCGTTGATCGCGGCCTGCACGTCCTGCGTCGCGCCGTCGATGTCGCGGTTGAGATCGAATTGCAGCGAAATCTGGCTGACGCCGAACGAGCTTGTCGAGGTCATCGCCGACAGCGAGGGAATTTGCCCAAGCTGGCGTTCCAGCGGCGCGGTGAGCAGTGAGGCCACCACGTCGGGGCTGGCGCCCGGCAATTGCGTGGTTACCTGCACGGTTGGGAAATCGACCTGCGGCAGCGCCGACACTGGCAGCGCCCAATAGCCGAGCGCGCCGCCCATCAACAGCGCCACACCCAACAGCGACGTCGCGATCGGGCGGCGGATGAATGGTTCGGAAACGCTGCTCATCGATCCGCGATCATGTGTTGCCTCACGGGCGCTGTCTGCCGCCGGCTTTTTGTTGCCGCTTGCGCGGGGCCAGATCCTGCTCCGGCGCGACATCCTTGCCGACGCTGACTTTGGCTCCGTCGGACAGGTTCGCGAAGCCGGTGGTGACCACGCGCTCGTTCGCACTTAAACCGCTCGCGATCACTGCATCGCTCTCGTCTTGCTGGGTCACCGTCACTGCCTTGGCGGTGACGATATCGCCCTCGCCGATGACGTAACTGAATGTGCCCGACGGGCCGCGCTGCACGGCGGCGGTCGGCACCACGATCACTTGCTTCAGTGTCTCGACCTTCAGGCGTACATTGACGAATTGTCCGGGCCAGAGCTGGAAGTTCGGATTGGGAAATTCCGCCTTCAGCTTCACCGTGCCGGTGGTGGGGTCGACCTGATTGTCTACGCTCTGCAACAAACCTGTATCGACCACGGTGCGTCCGTCATTGCCGAACACGTCAACTTCGAGCTTTCCCTTCGCCTGCGCCGCATTGACACGCACGATCTCCTGCTGCGGCAGGCTGAACTGCACCGCGATCGGCTGAAGCTGGGTGATGACCACGACGCCGGTGGTGTCGGATGCATGAACGATGTTGCCGGCGTCAACCTGACGCAGTCCGGTGCGGCCGGCGAGCGGCGCGACGACCTTGGTATAGCCGAGCGTCGCCGCAGCATTGTCGATCGCCGCCTGATCGGACTTCACGAGGGCCTCGAGCTGCGCGACCAAAGCCTTTTGGGTATCGGCCTGCTGCGCCGATCCCGCCTTAGCGGTGGCGAGTTGCTGATAACGAATCAAATCGAGCTTGGCGTTGGCAAGCTGAGCCTCGTCTTGGGCCTTCTTGGCGACAGCCTGGTCGTATTGCGCCTGATAGATGACCGGATCGATTTGCGCGAGTATGTCGCCAGCCTTGACGTCCTGACCTTCCGTAAAATTGACCGACAGCAATTTGCCATCAACCTGCGTGCGCACCAGAACATTGTTGAGCGCGCGCACCATGCCGACGCCATCGAGATAAACCGGCATGTCCTGCACACGCGGCATCGCCGCCAGCACCGGCACCGACAGATCGGGCCGCGTGCGTGCATTTTGCGACGGGCCGAACCATGACCAGAGCAGATAGCCCACCGCGCCAAGGAGGATGAGGCCGATGACAACCGAGACGGTGCGGCGGCGAAAACCGGATGCGAATCGGGCGACGCTTTCGCCTGCAGCTTTCGCTTTCTCACCAAGTTCTGGCTTAAAGAGCATTGCCAGAACTTCCCGTGCCAAGACTTTCTGTATTTGCCGTTTTCGGCATCCAACCGCCTCCAAGAGCCTGATAAAGGCTGACATAGGATTGCAACCAGGCAAGTTGAGCCTGCGACAGCACATCCTCAGCCTGAAATAACGTCAACTGGGTATTTAGCAAAGTCACGATATCTATAGTACCGGCAGTGAGCTGCCGCTCGGACAGTTCGAAAGCGCGGCGGGACGACGCAACCACGATTCGCTGCAGCCGCAGCCGCGCGGCGGTCTGCTTGATCGAGACCAGCGCGTTATCGACATCCGCAAAAGCCGAGACCACGGTCTTGCGATAGGTCTGAAGCAGCTCATCCTGCTGTGCCTTGGTCAGATCGAAATTCGCAAGAATGCGTCCGCCATCGAAGATCGGCTGAGTGAGGCCCACTGCCAGGCTATAAAACCCCGATTGCGGCATGAACAACGCGGCCAGCGCCGCGCTCTGATAGCCGCCCTGCCCTGTCAGCTGGATGCTCGGGAAAAACTGCGCGCGCGCATTGCCGACATTGGCCGTTGCGGTGGCAAGCTGCTGCTCCTGCCGGCGGATGTCGGGACGCTGGATCAGGAGTTCGGATGGAAGGCCGGGCGTGACACGCGGCGCGGCAATCGCGTTAAGAGATCCGCCGGTGATGCGCACGCTTTCCGGCGGCCGTGCCACCAGCGTCGCCAGGATGTTCTGGTTCTGCGCTAATGTCTGACGCAGCGGCGGCACCAGAGCCTGCTGGTTGGCGAGGACTGTTGCCTGCTGTGCAAGATCGAGGTCGGAATTCGTGCCGGCGTTCACGCGCGCCTTGATGGCGTCGTAAATCCGCTGCGCGCTGGCGATGTTGCGATTGGCGGTGGCGATGCGGTCCTGCGCCGCGAGTACCTGGAAATAGGCGTTGGCGACGCTGGCGAATGTGGTGAGCGCGATGGTGTCGCGATCGAAGCGATTGGCGTTCGCGGTCGATTCGGCGGCAAGCAGCGCATCGCGATTCTTGCTCCAGAAATCGATCTCGTAACTCGCGCTGAGCGATGTCGTATAGGTCGTCACGTCGTGGCTGCTAAACGTGGAGCCGTTGATGAATCCGGACGACGATCTCGATCGCGTGTCGGATGCGTTTCCGGTGAGACTCGGCAGCAGCGCCGAGCCGGCCTGCCGCGCCAGTGCGTCGGCCTGCAGAATACGCGACGTTGCGGCGGCGATGTCGAGGTTGACTGTTTGCGCCTCCTCCATCAGCACCGTCAGTTCGGACGATTTGAACGCCCGCCACCAGTCGAGCGCAGGCGCTGCATCTTCGCGGGTGCTTGGGTCGGACTTGTAAGCTCCCGGCACATCGAGCGCAGGGTCCGGGAGATCGGCCGTCACGATGCAGCCGGCCGATGGTGCGAGCACCGCCAGAATAGCCCCGATCCTCGCCCCGTGCGCAAGCAATGGGCGAACCTGACGCCGGGACTGAATCCTGAACACAAACAACGGTTGAGCGCTTTCCTGCCGATGTCGCGATTGTAGCGGCCAGCGCTGGGGGCGGACAGTGACCCGCTACAACACAGGGGTGGGAAACTTGGCCGTGACAGGACAAGTTTCGATGATTTATGGCGATAAATCCCGCCAAGGTCGCGTTCAAAGGCTGCAAAACGCAGATTCATTACCAAGATTTCACGCCAGAACAGCGCCTTGGCATCATTTCCCTGCGATTTGCCGCGACGTCACGCCTCCGTGAAACCTCGTTCCATCCTGTCCGTATCTGCTTTCAGGTACACAAGGGCTGAGGATGAGAATCGCGGTTATCGGAACGGGAATCGCCGGCAATGCCGCGGCCTGGACACTCTCGCAACGCTACCCGATCACGGTCT
>JAIERI010000029.1 GCA_019747015.1 Xanthobacteraceae bacterium | reverse complement strand
TTCCGGCTCCGAGCAGCATCGCTCATCAGATTGGTGTGCTGTCCGCGTCGGGCGAACTGATGAGCAACACGCTTGCGAGCTTGCGGCGGCTTGGCCTTGGAATGCTGCTCGGCGGCGTGCCGGCTTTATTGCTCGGCCTGGCGATGGGTGTCTCGCGGCCGCTCCGCGTCGCGATCGATCCGTTGATTTCCGCGACTTATCCAATTCCGAAAAGCGCGATCCTGCCTCTGGTCCTGTTGATCTTCGGCCTCGGAGAATTGTCGAAGGTGGTGATGGTGGCGCTCGGCGCATTCTATCCCATCGTCATCAATACCGTGCTCGGCGTTGTCAATCTCGACCGGATTTATCTCGATGTCGGCCACAATTATAAAGCGAGCCGCTGGCAGGTGTTCCGGACGATTGCATTGCCGGGCGCGCTGCCCTCGATCATGGCGGGCATCAAGCTCGCGGCGGGAATGGCGCTGATCCTGATCGCGATATCCGAGATGGTCGCCGCCAATGACGGCATCGGTTACATGATCTGGAATTCCTGGCAGGTGCTGACGGTCGATACGATGTATGTCGGCCTGCTTGTCATCGCCGTGCTCGGCTTCATATTTTCGGTGGTGCTCGACGAGGTCGAGCGTTTGCTGATCCCGTGGAAGTCCAGCCACTAGGGATCGCCGCATCGCGCGTTTATTTCGCTTCGGACTTTTCCGATGAAGGGAGCCGTTTGTTCGACGCCGGGCGCGGCCATCGCAAAAGCCATTCAAGAAACGCGAATCCCAAATTCTCGATCATTTTTTGTGTCTGTCTGTTATCCGCCGCCAGCGGCACGAGACTAGCCGGTTTTCTTGCCGCCATAAAGCTGGATCAGCGCCGCCCACACGGCAGCGGCGGCGGGTGACAGCGAACGGTCCTTCCGCCGGAACAAGAGAATCGTTCTGGTCACGTCAGGCTTTGTCAGACGCCGGGTCGCGAGAACGGGATCGTCATGGCGCGGGGCCGCCAGCTCCGGAACGACCGCGACGCCGAGCTTGGCTTCGACCATGGCATGGATGGAGCTGGGCTGAGCCAGTTCGAGAAAGACCTCGACGCGGGTGCCGATGCGCTTGAGTGTCGTCTCGACTACCTGCTGGCTGCCCGATGTGTTGTTGAGCATCAGGAGGCGGCGGCTGGAAAGCTGGGCCCATGCGATGCTGCTTTTCGCCGCCCATGGATCGTCCCGGCGGCAGACTAGACGAAAGGGGTCTTCCATCAGCGGATGGACCTCCAGCTCCGCGCTGCTGATATCGCCGCTGGCAAGACCGAACTCCATCTCGCCGAGCGACACCTTGCGCACGACCTCGCTGGCGGCGATGTCGTTGATGCTCAGCGCAACGTTCGGCCATTTCTCCGCGCAGTACTCCACGCATTTCGGCATCAGGCCGCGTGCGACGGACGGCACGCAGGCCATCACGACGCGGCCCCGGCGCTGCTGTCCGATATCCCGCAATTCCCGCAATGTGGCGTCGAGTTCGTCGATAAGCCGCGAGCCGGTGGCCACCAGCGTTTCCCCGACGGCCGTCAAACTGACCTGACGGGTCGTGCGATCGAGCAGCTTCAGGCCAAGCTCCGTCTCGAGCTGACGCACCGACAGGCTGAGGGCGCTTTGCGATGCGCCGATATCTTCGGCCGCGCGGCTGAAGCTTCCGCGCCGCGCGACAGCCAGAAATGCCCGTAATTGCCGCAAAGCCACATTCATTCGATTTACTCATAAATCTATCTAATTTTCCAATTTTACATCCAAATCGGCGCCGCGTTCAATGAGAGCAACGAAGAAACTTTGAAGTGGAGGATTCCATGTCTGATGCGACCGAGGCCAAACCCGTCACCAAGCGCGAGGCGGCAGGGGGGCCGCTGCAAATTCTCGGGCGGGCGAACTCGTTCAACGTGCGCAAGGTTCTGTGGGTCTGCGAGGAAATCGGGATTCCGTATACCCGCGAGGATTTCGGTCGCGGCTTTATCCCAACCAACACGCCGGAGTTCCTCGAACTCAATCTCACCGGACAGGTGCCGGTCGTCATCGACGGCGGGCGCGTGATGCGCGAATCCAACACGATCGTTCGCTATCTTGCCGCCAAGCATAAAGCCATCGATCTCTACCCCGAAGACCCTGCCGGACGTCAGGCGATCGAACAGTGGATGGACTGGGTTGCGTACGACGTCACGCACGCCTTGCGCGGCGCGTTTCTCGGCGGACAGTTGAAGGAAGCTCCATACGACCATCCCTGGTACGTGGAGCAGGGCCAGAAGGAACTGATCCATGTCATCGGATTGCTCAACAAGCATCTGGCCGAAAACGGTCCCTACGTCATGGGCGATCATTTCACCATTGCGGATATTCCGATGGGGCTCGTGGTCAACCGCTGGTTCATGCTGACCCATCCGGGCCTCAAGCGTCCTGATTATCCTGCCGTCGCCGCCTACTACGCGCTGATGACGGAACGTCCTGGCTTCCGCAAGCACGGACGCAACGGGCTTCCTTAAAGCGGGAGGCACCGAACAACGAATTACTTTCAGGCTCCGGCAAGAGAGCTGAAAGATAGGGAAGTCGCGTAACAAAAACGTCCCGGGAGGACACCGAATATGGCTCTGATTCAGGAAGCCGAACACGCTGCGCCAGTTCAGCCGGCGACATCGTCCGTGAAAAAACGGGTCAGCGCGCACTTCGTCGTGACCACAATGCTCTGCATCCTGTTTGCGATCATGTATCTCGACCGCGTGAATATCTCGGCGGCGGCCGGGTCGCTCAAATCTCATTTCGGCCTGTCGAACACCGAGATGGGATTGGCATTCAGCGCGTTCTCGTGGGCCTATCTCGCATCCGTGCTGTTCGGCGGTTGGGGTGCACGCAAGTATGGCGCGAAAGTCACGCTCTTCGTCACCGTCGTAATGGTCGGTCTTGGAACGGTGTTCACCGGCCTGGTCGGCGGATTGTTTACACTGTTCCTAGCCCGGCTCGCCGTCGGTCTCGGCGAGGGGCCGGCGTTTCCGGCCGCGACGCAGGCCATGCGCAACTGGTATCCGCCCGATCGTTTCGGTTACATCCAGGGCATCACTCACAGCGCGTCCCGTCTCGGTGCCGCGATCGCGCCACCAATCGTCGCTGGCATTATCGTGATGTCGGACTGGCGCGTGTCGTTTATCGTGTGCGGCGTCGCGGCGCTGATCTGGGCGGTAATATGGTGGTTCTACTTTGAAGACGACCCGCGCACGCATCCGGCCGTCGACCAGCGTCATCTTGCGGGGCTCACAGTGTCGCTGCCCAATCGCAAAGCCTCTACGCCGCTCTGGGTGCTGACCAAACGCATGTTCCCGGTCACCATCGTGATGTTCGCCTATGGCTGGACCTATTGGGTGTTCGTGTCGTGGCTGCCACTCTATTTCGCGAACCAGCACGGCGTGAACCTGAAAAATTCCGCGCTTCTCACCAGCGTGCCGTTTTTCGCCGGTCTGGTCGGCAACACGGTCGGCGGTGTGCTCTCGGATATCATTCTGCGAAAGACCGGCCGTAACCGGCTTGCACGCTGCAGTGTGGTGTTCGTCTCGCTGCTCGGATGCGCGGCGTGTCTTGTGCCCTGTCTTTACGTTACCGATCTCACGACCATCGTGCTTCTGCTCGCCGCCGCTATGTTCTTCCTCGAACTGACGATCGCCCCGATGTACGCGATCCCGATGGATATCTCGAAGGAGTTTGCGGGTCTGGGCAGCGCCTACATCATAATGGGGGTCGCGATTGCAGGCATCGTCTCTCCCGTGGTGTTCGGCTGGCTCATCGACAAGACCGGCAACTGGAACGTCCCGTTTGCCACCGGCATCGCGATCCTTCTGGCTGGTGCGGCGGTCGTCGGCGTGTTGCGCCCGGACGTGCCGCTGGTTATTCCGGACGCCCGGTCTCGCGACGGCCGTGTGGCATAATCTGCGCCTGAAGGACGAAATCATGATCGATCTTTATTACTGGACCACGCCCAACGGCCACAAGATCACGCTCTGTCTTGAGGAGACCGGGCTTCCTTACAAAGTCCACCCGGTGCAAATCGGTAAAGGCGAGCAGTTCAAGCCGGAATTTCTGGCGATCTCGCCGAACAACAAGATACCGGCCATCGTCGATCAAGCACCGGCGGACGGCGGCAAGCCGATTGCGATGTTCGAGTCCGGCGCGATCCTGATCTATCTTGCGGAGAAAGCCGGCCGGTTTCTTCCCACTGAGCTGCGCAAACGCTTCGACGTCCTGCAATGGCTGATGTGGCAAATGGGCGGTCTCGGGCCGATGGCGGGGCAAAACCATCATTTCGCGGGCTATACCCAGGACAGAATCCAGTACGCGATCGATCGCTACGTGAACGAGACCAATCGTCTCTATGGCGTTTTGAACAAGCGCCTCGCCGATCGCGAATATATTGCCGGAGACTATTCCATTGCGGACATGGCCTGTTATCCTTGGATCGTTCCGTACGAGCGGCAAAGCCAGAAGCTGGAAGATTTTCCGCATCTCAAGCGGTGGTTCGAGACGGTGCGGGCGCGGCCGGCCACGGTGCGAGCCTATGCCGTGGCGAAGGATGTCAATCCGGCAAACGCGCCGACGGTGAACGACGAGTCCAGGAAGATCTTGTTCGGTCAGAAGGCCAGCAAGGGTTGAGGCGTGCGAGCTGCCGGCTCGCGATTTTGTTGAGAATCGGATGCGCAGAATTCCGTCCCGTTACGCCCATTTTGTTTTCGGAGTCATTCAGTCCGGTCTCACCAGCGCAATTGCAGCCGGGATAGCAAGTCTGACTTTCCTTTCGGCCGGAACGTTTTTTACGCACTGGATTGGCTCCTGGTTCATCTCCTGGATCGTCATGCTGCCCATCGTGGTGCTGGCAGCCCCCGTCATCCGCAAAATAACGATGTATCTGACCGCGGACGAGGCGCCCTCAGCGTAAGCGGCTCATCTCTGGCGGCAACTGATAAGCCGGAATGTTTTTTGCATGGAACTCCCAGGGTCTGAACTGCGGGAGAGACTATGCTGGGCTTTTTAAGGAAATTGCGTGCCACGATGGCGCGGGTTCTGATCGATTTTCTGGGCGAGCGAACTTTCCAGACGCCCGGCAAATGGCCATATTCGCAAGACTTCGAAAATCAGCCTGATTCAACCCGCGACAGGAAAAGCGCACAACCATTCCTGACAACAGGCTGCGGGACGGTTTAAAATCTGCGGCCGCCAGGATGGCCAATCGGCCAATATCTGTCCGCATTTGCATCGCATCATCCCATTCAATCACGAGATCGTGCGCCGCAGCGAACGGGTTCCAGATGCTTGTTCCTGGCGGTTTCACACTTGCCGGTGCGACGACGACTCACCTTACATACCGCCCTAAATGGTATGCTATACGTGCGGCGGTTCCGTAACGGTCGCTTGGCTGTCGCTATATCGGTGAACTGCAGTCGAGGGAGGCTCAATGTTTCCGGCACGCCAGATTGCTGCCGCCATGACAGCATCGTTGCTGCTCGCGGGCGCATGTCTCGTCTCTCTTTTTCCGGTTACGGCTGCGCGGGCCCAGGCGGTTGCTGCCACGTGTGAAGATGCTGCCGAACTCGCTGTCCTGCCCTCGCCGATCGTGCCATGGAAAGGCGCGCCTCTGCGCGTCATCTTTGTCGCCGAAAAACCTCTTGATGGCGAGTTGTCGCTGATCGCGCCCGATGGCAGCGTCGCGGTGACATCGCGTGAGCGGCGCGGCGGCCCGCCGTATTTCTGGATCGCCGAAATCGCCGCTCCCGCAGCGGGAAAGTGGCGCGCCACGCTTGCGTCAAGCGGATGCAATCCTGTCACGCGCGATATCGACGTGCGCGGCGATCAGCCGCCGCGTCCCGGCTCGACCCCGGGCAGCGTCTGGCCTATCCGCAATGCGTGGAATCGCGAAACCGAAAATCTGTATTCGGCCTGGATCGAGAAGCTATTTGATGCGCCGCTGGACGCGCCTCCGTCATGGCCGGCGCTTCACGAAGTGCTGCGCGATAAGTCGCGCAACGTGCTCTACAATTATCTCGGCCTTGGCGAAGACCAGATGGGCATGGTGTTCAAGCCCGACTGCGCCGACATGCCGTATTTCCTGCGCGCGTATTTCGCCTTCAAGATGGGACTGCCGTTCGGATATTCGAAATGCTCGCGCGGCACCGGGGGCGGCGCGCCGAAATGCCCGCAATGGTTCAACATTCAAAATCCCGAGCCGCCTCGCGCCTCGGCATCTCAGCAAAACAACGCGCCGGGAATTGTGGCGGGCAACGGCCCGTTGGCGAGCGCCGAACAACCGGCTGACCCCGCGCCGAAACAGCTCGGTCTCGCGGCGTCGTTCGCCAAATACATTCCTGTCATCGGCGATGCGGTTCATTCCGGCTCGGGACGCACGGCTGCTGCCGACGACAACACCGATTACTATCCGGTCGCGCTGACGCAGGACGCACTGCGTCCGGGCACCATTTACGCCGATCCGTTTGGGCACGTTCTGATGCTGACAAAGCGCGTGCCGCAGACCGCAGATGCGGCGGGTGTCTTTCTCTCCGCGGACGCGCAGCCCGACGGCACGGTTGCGATCAAGCGTTTCTGGCGCGGCAATTTCCTGTATGCGCAGGATAATGCGCTTGGCAGCCCCGGCTTCAAGCGCTTCCGCCCGGTCGTGCGCGACAGGAGCGGTAACTTGCGCCGGCTGACCAACGCCGAGATCGCGAAAGACCCGCAATACGCCAATTTCTCGCTCGATCCGTCGAAACTGAGCGTCGAGGGTTTTTACGACAGGATGGATGATGTGGCGTCTCCATCGCCGCTCGATCCGATGCGCGCGATGAAGGAAGCGATCACGGCACTGGACGAGCAGGTGAGGGCACGCGTCACGTCGGTTGAAAACGGACGGAAGTTCCAGGGCAGCGGACGCGGCGAGGCGGCGATGCCCGACGGTCCGGCGATCTTCGAGACCACCGGCGCGTGGGAGGATTTCGCCACGCCGTCGCGCGATCTGCGTCTGCTGATTGCAATCGATGTGGTCCGTGGTTTTCCGGATAACGTCGCGCGGCGCCCCGAGCGGTACGCGATGCCGGCGGGCCGGAGCGTCGCTGACGTGAAGGCCGAGTTGCAGAATGTGCTCGCATCCGAGCTTGCATCGCGCAAGTTTTCGTACATCCGCAGCGATGGTTCGCCATGGACGCTCACGATCAAGGACGTGGTCGACCGCGCGGGATTACTCGAAATGGCCTACAACGTGAACGACTGCGTGGAGCTGCGGTGGGGCGCGCCGGAGAAAAGCGAGGAAGCCGCAACCTGCAAGCGTTATGCGTCGCAGGCGCAGCGCGCCAAGATGATGAAGTACCGCGCGTGGTTCGCCGACCGCCGCCGTCCGCCGCGTGTCTAGCGGGGTCGCTTATGACTGCCGATGCGGCGCCCACCGGCCTCATGGGCATGGCGGATTTGGCCTGATATTTTCAGTGATGCGGCGTGAAATCGGGCGTATGCTGACGCCCTGAAAATCGAGCCATCAGGGATCTTCGGATGTCCGACGCATTGCGTATCGCCCATGGAGCTTTCGGCAGGGTCGCCCTGCTGGACATGGACCGTCCGCTGGTGCGGCACGCGCATCCGCATTGTCATGTGCTGTTGAAGGTCGAGGGCGCGGACACTCATTTCATTGTCGGCAACGACATCGCCCCACTGACGAGCACCAACGCAGTCCTGATCGATGGCTGGAAACCGCATGCTTACGTGCATCAGCCGGGCCAGCCGCGCTCCCTGATCCTTGCACTGTATATCGAGCCGAACTGGCTGAAGGAATTCCGGCCGGGCTGGGCCGCAAGCGGGGCTCCGGGATTCTTTGGCACATCGGACGGCGAAATCTCGCCGCGCATCCGCACCCTGACGCTTCGGTTGGCCGCGGACATGATGTCCAGCCCCGAGCGCACGGCGGCGCATGAAGCGACCCTTTCGGATCTCATGGTGGCGGTGATCGAGCGCTTTACGCGCTGGCGCGCCTCGGATTCGCTGATCCGCAACATGTCGCTGCCGGCATTCGACCGCCGGATCAGGAAAGCCGCCGAGACGATCCGCAGCCAGGAGGGGCCCTCGGCCTCCATGGATGACATCGCAAGACAGTCGGGTCTGTCGCGCGCGCATTTCTTTCGTCTCTTTGAATCCTCCATCGGTGTGCCGCCGCGCGTGTTCTCGAACGTGGTGCGGATGGAGAAGGCCGTCGCGGCGGTGCTGCATCAGGATGCTCCCGTCGCTGAAATCAGCGACCAGCTCGGATTTCCCGAGCCGTCGCACTTCACGCGGTTTTTCACCAACCACGCCGGCGTCGGGCCGCGTGAATTCCGGACCGTGTCGCGCCTCGCCAGCTGATCTTGCCAGCTAAAATTTTGCAGCGCGCAAAATTCACGATGAGACGCAATGGTAAGTTGTGAGAGCCACGGGTATGGCTTTCATCGGCCTTGTTTTGTCAAAACTCCCGAAAGGCGCCGGAAGAGCGCGGATTCCGACGGGAGGAGAGTGGATAATGGTCGACCCTCAATATGTGAGGGACGATGCGAAGCGCCCATGGACAGGGCGCTCGCTCGAGCGTGTTGAAGACGCTTCCCTGCTGACCGGCCGCGGCCGTTTCATCGACGATCTCGGCGTGCGTCGGGGAACGCTGCACGCCGCCATCCTGCGCTCGCCTCATGCTCATGCGGAAATTATCGCGATCGACGTGGAGGCGGCGCGGCGCGCGCCGGGCGTTGCCGCTGTCCTGACCGGACAGGACATCAAGAAGATCACCACAAGCCTTGTTGTGGGCGTGAAAGCGCCGGTGGAATGCTGGCCCATCGCGATTGGCCGCGTGCGTTACGCGGGAGAGCCGGTGGCGATCGTCGTCGCCAGCGACCGCTACAAGGCGGAAGACGCGCTCGACCTCATTGAGGTGGAATACCGGACGCTGGCCGCGGCGGTCGATCCTGTCGCGGCGATGTCCGCCGTGGCACCTGTTCTCCACGATGGGTTTCCGGGCAATGTCGCAAGCGACAGGACGTTCCGGTATGGCGATCCCGAAAGCGCGTTCGCGCAGGCCGCGCACCGGATTTCGATCGACATCAAATATCCACGCAATTCATGCACGCCGATCGAAACCTATGGCGTGATCGCCGACTACGACGCGATGGACGACGCTTACGATGTCACGGCGAATTTCCAGGGCCCGTTCAGCATCCATGCGGTAATTTCCCGCGCCCTGAAAGTGCCGGGCAACCGGCTCCGGCTTCGCACGCCGCAGGATTCCGGCGGCAGCTTCGGCGTCAAGCAGGGCGTGTTTCCCTACATCGTGCTGATCGCCGCAGCGTCGCGCGTCGCAAACCGGCCGGTGAAATGGATCGAGGACCGTCTCGAACATCTCTCCGCCTCGGTGTCTGCGACAAACCGCGTGACCACATTGTCGGCTGCGGTTGCGCAGGACGGAAAAATCCTCGCGCTCGACTGGGACCAGATCGAGGATTGCGGCGCACATCTTCGCGCCCCCGAGCCGGCCACGCTTTACCGCATGCATGGCAACATGACCGGGGCTTACGACATTCGTCACCTCAAAATCCGCAATCGCGTCGTCGTCACCAACAAGACCCCGACGGGACTCAATCGCGGATTTGGCGGACCGCAAGTTTATTTCGCGCTGGAGCGTTTGATGCATCGCATCGCGGGCGAACTCAAGCTCGATCCGTTGGAACTGATGCGCCGCAATCTCGTGCCGGCCAATGCGTTTCCGTATCGCACGGCGAGCGGCGCGCTGCTGGATTCGGGCAACTACCAGAAGAGTCTCGATCTCGGCGTTGCGGAAGGCGGACTTGCGGAGTTGCAAGCGCGCCGTGACGCGGCGCGGGCGGAGGGACGTTTCTACGGCATCGGGTATGCGGCCGTCGTCGAGCCCAGCGTGTCGAACATGGGCTACATCACGACGGTGCTCACCGTCGATGAGCGCCGCAAGGCCGGCCCAAAAAACGGCGCGCAGGCGACTGCAACTATTGCCATCGATCCGGTGGGCGGCGTCACGGTGCATGTCGCGTCCGTTCCGCAAGGTCAGGGCCATCGCACGGTGCTCTCACAAGTGGTCGCGGACGTGTTCGGCCTTGCGCCGAAGGATATTCGCGTCAACGCCGAGATGGATACCGCCAAGGACGCATGGTCGATCGCGTCGGGAAATTATGCCAGCCGTTTCGCGCCCGCCGTCGCCGGCACCGCGAAACTGGCCGCTGAAAAACTGTCCAGGAAACTCGCCCGTGTCGCGGCAAGCCGTCTGAACGTGGATGTGTCCGACATCGAATTCGCGGACGGCAGTGTGCGCTCGAAGACCAACCCCGAGAACAAGGTTTCGTTCTCGCGTATCGCCGCGCTCGGTCACTGGTCGCCCGGCTCGCTGCCCGACGATGTCGGCAACACCTTGCGCGAAACGGTGTTCTGGACACCGCCGGAGCTGACGCCGCCGGACGACGAGGATCACGTCAACTCGTCGCTGTGCCACGGATTCATTTTCGACATCTGCGCGGTGGAGATCGACCGCGTCACGCTTGAGACGCGCATCGATCGCTACGTCACCATGCATGATTGCGGCACAATCCTGCATCCCGGAATGGTCGACGGTCAGATCAGGGGCGGCTTTGCGCAGGCGCTCGGCGCGTCGCTGTTCGAGGAATTTTCCTACGGGCCGGACGGCAGCTTCCTGACCGGAACGTTCGCCGACTATCTGCTGCCGACATCGACCGAGGTCCCCGAGCCGGTCATCGTTCACATGGAAACGCCGTCGCCCTTCACGCCGCTCGGCGCGAAAGGTGTCGGCGAGGGCAATTGCATGTCGACGCCTGCGTGCATCGCCAATGCGGTCGCCGACGCGCTCGGCGTGCGCGACATCGTGTTGCCTCTGGTGCCTTCGAAACTCGCCGAGCTGGTGCGCGGCGCGGAGACTGTTCCGCCGCAGGGCAGAGCGCAATCGGCTTCAGCGCCAGCCATTGCCGGCGACAGGCGCCTGCGCGGCGAAGGCAGTGCGTCGGTGAACGCAGCGCCGGAGAAAATCTGGGACATGTTGCTCGATCCGGAAACGCTGCGCGCGGTGATCCCCGGATGCAAAAGCGTTGAAAAGATTTCCGACACGCATTTCCGCGCCGATGTCAGGCTCGGCATCGGTCCGGTCACGGGCCAGTACCGCGCCGATGTCAGGCTGTCGGACCTCGATCCGCCTCATGCGGTCACGCTGAGTGGAAAAGCGGACGGCGCGCTCGGCTTCGGCGGCGGCGAGGGACGCATCACGCTGATGCCGAACGGCAGCGGCGGCACCACGATGAATTACATCTATGACGCCGCGATCGGCGGCAAGGTTGCGAGCATCGGCGGCCGGCTGCTCGACGGCGCAACCAAAGTCATCATCGGAAAATTCTTCGAGGCGCTTGCACGCCACGCGACCGGCCCGTCGGGCTCTGACCCCGCCTCCCTGTTCGGAAAAATCGGATCGATGTTCGGGAGGAGATCATGAAGCCCGCTCCCTTCGATTACATCCGTGCCGACAGCGTCGAAGAGATTCTCGATGTGCTGGCCGCGGAAGGCGGTGATGCGCGCATCCTCGCCGGCGGCCAGTCGCTGATGGCGATGCTGAACATGCGTCTTGCCAAGCCGAAAGTGCTGATCGACATCATGCGGCTTGAGCAACTGGCCCGCATCGAGCGTCAAGCTAACAGCGTGAGGATCGGTGCCGGCGTGCGGCAGGCGGCGCTGCTGCGCTGGCCGGAACTGACAGAGGCATTGCCGCTGGTGGCGCTCGCGCTGCCATGGACGGGTCACGCGCAAACGCGCAGCCGTGGCACGGTATGCGGATCGCTCGCCCACGCCGATCCGAGTGCGGAGCTTCCGCTGATGCTCATTGCGTTGCAGGGAGAAATCCATCTGCGCAGCTCGAAAAAACGCCGGTCCGTTGCGGCAAAGGATTTCTTCAGCGGCATGATGGCCACCGCGCGACAGGATGACGAATTGATCGAGGCCGCGACGTTTCCCTCTCAGACCGGGCGATGTGCCTTCCGCGAAGTCGCGAGACGTCACGGCGATTTTGCGATCATCGCGTGTGCCGCGATCAAGACGCCGGATGGCGTTCGGCTGGCGGTTGGCGGAGTAGCTGACACCCCTCAAGTGCGTGACTGGCAAAAACTCGACGCCGGCACGCTCGACGATGCCCTGAATGCTTTTGCCTACGATCTCGATGCCCGCAGCGATGTGCACGCCACTGCGCGGTATCGCCGCGATCTGGTGCGGATGATCGGGCGCGACCTGATTGCCGAGGTGCTGCGATGACGGCACTGAAATCCATGTCTCGTCATCAGGTCCGGTTCATGCTGAACGGCCAGCCCGCCGAGAGCGAAGCCGAGCCGCGTCTGCTGCTGACGGACTTTCTGCGTCATCAGATTGGCGCGACCGGCACGCATGTCGGCTGCGAACATGGCGTGTGCGGCGCCTGCACCGTCGTCATCGATGGCATGCTGACGCGGGCATGCATGACGCTCG
Source organism: Xanthobacteraceae bacterium (assembly GCA_019747015.1). GTDB lineage: Bacteria > Pseudomonadota > Alphaproteobacteria > Rhizobiales > Xanthobacteraceae > Afipia. The sequence continues at coordinate 10,092 of JAIERI010000029.1, read as the reverse complement.
CCGTCCAGATCGAGGGCTGTGATGTGCGCACCGTCGAGTCGCTTGCACCCGCCGTGGACCGGCTCGGGATATTGCAGGCCGCGTTTCGCAAACATCACGCTTTGCAATGCGGGTTCTGCACCGCCGGCATCTTGATGTCGCTGGATCATTTCCTGCGCGGCAATCCGGACCCGAGCGAGGAAGACATCCGCGTTTTGCTCAGCGGGCATCTATGCCGCTGCACCGGATATACGCCCATCGTGAAAGCCGCACTTGAGGCGGCGAAAGACATGAGAACATCCTCTGCGAACAACGAGCCTGCCCATGTTTGATCTAGGCACCAGTTTCCTGGCCAGCGTCGCCCGCGATCCGAATGCGGTCGCGATTGTCGACGGCGATACCCGTCTTAGCTACCGCCAGTGGTTCGGGAAAATCTCGTCGCTGGTCGCGTCATTCGACCGCGTCGGGCTGAAGCCGGGCGATCACGTCCTCACCGTGTTGCAGAACAGGTGGGAGGCGGCGACCGTTTATTGGGCCTGCCAGCTGGCCGGCCTTGTCATCACACCCATCAACTGGCGCGCGAAGGCGGACGAGCTTGATTTCTGCATCGAGGATTCGGAGGCCTGCGCGCTGGTCTATCAGGATGTGTCGCGCGAGGCGGTCGCGGATTCGAAACTCGCCGCCGGCCTGCAACGCATCGGCGTCGGTTTGCCGGGCGCCGGCGGCGCATTCGCGTTCGAGGATCTGATCGCGGCGGACGCGGAAGAGGCGGTGGCCCGGGTCAGCGCCGAGGCATGGTCGATCATGCTTTATACGTCGGGCACGACATCGAAACCGAAAGGCGTGCCACGGCGTCACCGGGCCGAACGCGCCGCGGCCATCGCGCATGTCGCGCAGAATCTTTATGGACGATTCGAGCGCACGCTTGGCGTGATGCCGCTCTATCATACCATGGGCGTGCGGTCGCTGATCGCGATGTCGGTGATCGGAGGCACGTTCGTCTGTCTGCCGCGATATGATTCCAAACAGGCCCTGTCGCTGCTCGAGAACGAGAAGATCACGAACCTCTACCTGGTTCCGACGCTCTATCACGACCTGATTCATCATTCCGACTTCGCGCAAGCCAACATCTCAAGCGTGCGCAAGCTCGGATTCGCCGGCGCGTCGATGACCGACGGGCTTTTGAAGAAGTTAGATGCCATCTTCAAGCCCGACCTGTTCGTCAATCACTACGGCAGTTCGGAAGTCTACACCTGCACCATCGACCAGAATCCTCTCGCCAAGCCGGGCTCAGCGGGCCGCGCGGGCATCAATCAGAACATTCGCGTCGTCAGGTTAGGCGCAAGCTCGGCGAGCGAACTCGCAAAAACCGACGAGGAAGGCGAGATCATTGCGCTGCTGGCGGGCGATGAAGCGTTCGAGGGCTATTGGCGCCGCCCGGAGGCCGATGCCAAGGCGATCAGGGATGGCTGGTATTTCACCGGCGATACCGGCTTCGCCGACGCCGACGGCGACCTGTTCGTGACCGGCCGCGTCGATGACATGATTATCACCGGCGGCGAGAACGTGTCCCCGGTCGAAATCGAAAGTTGCCTGTCGCTCCACCCGGCGGTGTCCGAGGTCGCGGTGGTCGGCCTTGCGGACGAGAAATGGGGCAAGATCGTCGCGGCTTTCGTCAAGCGCAACGCGCCAGTGAGCGAAGAAGACCTCGAGCAATACTGCCGCTCCTCGGGACTCGCCAATTTCAAGAGACCGCGCCGGTTCGTATTCGTCGAATCGATTCCGAAGTCGCCGGTCGGAAAACTTCTGCGGCGGCTTCTGGTCGCCGGTGAATACCAAAGCGAAACATCGCCTCCCAACGCTGCCTGAACATCAAACCTTTCATCAGGGAACTCGACACCAATGGCTACACAATATCAGTTCACAGATCCACGTCTTGCCAAGCTCGATGGCTTCCATGTCGAGCGCGACGACGCGCATGAACGGGCCGACATCATTCTGGATCGCCCGCCCTACAACGTCGTCTCGATGGCGCAGCGCGATCAGCTTCGCCTGGTGTTCGAGACTTTGGATGAGGACGCTAGGGTGCGCGTGATCGTCGTGCGGTCGGTCGGCGAGCATTTTTCGAGCGGCGGCAATATCGGCGGCTTCATGGAAGCCTCGCCCGAGCATGTCTCGAAACTCGCCTGGAACATCGCTTCGCCGGCGCGCTGCGCCAAGCCGGTGATTGTCGCCAACAGGGGCTACTGCTTCGGCGTCGGCTTCGAATTGTCGCTCGCCTGCGATTTTCGCATCGTCTCCGAAACCACCCTCTACGCGCTTCCCGAACAGAAGCTCGGCCAGATTCCGGGCTCCGGCGGCTCCGCGCGGCTGCAGAAAATGGTCGGCATCACCCGCACCAAGGACATCGTGATGCGCTCGAAGCGGATCGCGGCGAAGCAGGCGCTGGATTGGGGCATTGCAACGGAGTGCGTGCCGGACGGCGAACTTGAAGCCGCCACCGGCAAGCTCGTCGACGAATTGCGGACGTTCTCGCCGCTGGCACAGCGCACCGCCAAGAAACTTCTCAACGACACCGAAGATTCGACGCTTCAGGTTTCGATTGAGCTGGAAGGGCATTGCTACAGCCGCTTGCGGCAATCCGAAGACTTTAAGGAGGGCGTCGAGGCGTTCAATGCCAAGCGTGCTCCGAAATTCACAGGCCGCTGAATTCGTAACAACCAACAAATTTCAAGGGAGATTAAAATGACGGTAAGTGATGTTGCCAAGGCAGTCCCCATCGGCGATAGCCGCCAAATGCGCAACGCAACGATTGCCTCGGTGCTCGGCTGGTCCCTCGATCTGTTCGATCTGTTCATATTGCTTTATGTCGCGCCGGTCGTCGGTGCCTTGTTCTTCCCCTCGACCAACCCGGCATTGTCGCTCGCGGCAGTCTATGCATCGTTCGCGGTGACATTGCTGATGCGGCCGGTGGGCTCCGCCATATTCGGTCACTATGCGGACGTTCATGGCCGCAAGGGCGCGATGCTGGTCGCGATCGTCGGTGTCGGCCTCAGCACGGCGGTGTTCGGCCTGCTGCCGACCATTCAGCAGGTCGGAATCATTGCCCCGATCGTCTTTTTAATCCTGCGTCTGGTGCAGGGCATTTTCGTCGGCGGCGTGGTGGCGTCGACGCACACCATCGGCACGGAATCGGTTCCGGAAAAATGGCGTGGCGCGATGTCGGGCCTCGTCGGCAGCGGCGGCGCCGGTATCGGTGCGCTGCTCGCCTCGATCGTGTTCCTGATTACATCCTCGGTTTTTCCCGGCGAATTGTTCGCGCAGTGGGGATGGCGCTTCATGTTCTTTTCGGGTCTGATCAGTTCGCTGCTTGGCTGGTTCATTTTCAAGAACCTTGAAGAGTCGCCATTCTTCAAGCAGCTTCAGGCGCAGAAGGCCATGAACAAGGCGAAAGTGACTTTATCGCCCGTCAAAACCCTGTTCTCGAGCGAGTACAGGGGCATTCTTCTCCTGAACCTGCTGATCACGTTCGGAGGCGGCGCCGGTTACTATCTGACGTCCGGTTATCTGCCGAGCTTCCTGAAGGTGGTGAACGCGATCCCGAACAACATCTCCTCGCTCATCCTGATGGGTGCGAGTGTTTCCGGCTTCATCTCGGCGGTTCTGGTCGGCGGGCTGAGCGAGAAGATCGGGCGAAAGACGACGTTCATTCTCGTCGGCATATGCGCGGCCATCGCACTGCCGCTGCTTTATCTCGGCATGGCGAAAACGACGGACGTCACGCAGATCACGCTCTATGCGCTGTCGATTGCGTTCGTCGGAAATGCCGGCATTGCGCCGGTGCTGATTTTCCTCAACGAGCGGTTTCCGACTCCGTTGCGGGCCAGCGGCACGGGACTGTCCTGGAATATCGGCTTTGCGCTTGGCGGCATGATGCCGACATTCGTTTCACTGGCCAGTGCCGGACCGGCGCAAATCCCGATGTCGCTGGCGATCTTCGCGTTCGTGATTTTCATGATTTATCTGATCGGGGCTTTCATCGTCCCCGAGACGAAGGGAAATCTGCGCTAAGCCGGCGTCTTGCGCGTTACTGGTGGCCGGGTTCATCCTCGGCCGCCAGCAAAGCGGGCGGATGGTCCTTGCGCCGTTTGCCGTATGTCAAATAGTAGCGCATGTGGTGCGGATCGAGCGGCTGGCGGCAGTGATCGCAGGCGATGACCGGCGCGAAGTCCTTGCCGCAGTCCCCATGCCGCAGGATCAGTGGCTTTTTGTGGCCCAGCCATTTGTCCCCCCAGCGCAGCATCTGGATCAGCGGCAGATACAGATCCCTGCCCATCGCCGTGAGTTTGTATTCGTAACGCTCCGGCACCTGCGAATATTTCACCCGTTTCAGAATGTTCTGGCTGACAAGACGGGTGAGGCGGTTGGTCAGGATGTTGGTCGCGATTCCGAGCCGCTCCTGCAGGACATCGAAGCGCCGGATCCCGAAAAACAGTTCGCGGACCACGAGAAACGTCCAGCGGTCGGCGAGAATGCCGAGGGTGCGGGACACCGATGACGGGCGGCCCCGTTCAAATGTTTCGACATCGCCGGTCCGCCGCCGCTGCGGCATGACGGTTGATGAGGATATGCCCGCGCCCGGACCGTCGCGATATGTCACATGCAGCGCGTCGACAGGCTCGTTGCAGGCGGAGCAGAGAGTTTCCGGATGGCATTCATGACCGCAACTCGCATGAATCAGTTTGAGCGGCGGCGTTTTCTTTCCGGCGAGCCAGTCGTCGCCGAAGCGCAGCATCGCCAGCATGACGAGATAGAGGTCGAAGCCGCGCTCCGTCAGGCGGTAATCGAAACGCGATTTTGTTTCGGGGATCGGATCGCGGCGGATGACATTGTGATCGACCAGCCGGTTCAGGCGCTCGCTGAGCGTGCTGCGCGGCATGTGAAGCACGCCCTGAATTTGATCGAAGCGGCGCGCGCCGAGATAGATTTCCCGCAGCACCAGAAACGACCATGCGTCCGACAGGATCGTCAGTGTGCGATCGACCGAGCAGTTGCGCACCATTGGTCCTCTTGGGGTCTTGCCGGCTGCCTTGCTCGTCTTTTTGGGCACTGTTTTGGTGCCTTTTGTCCTGGCGGCTGGTCGGGACGGTTTCGAAGCGGAGCGGGCTGAGGTGCGTGCCATAGGCCGTGCTATCATGAATCAGTCGCGCCGCCGCGACAAGGCATCGGCGAATACATCGATCGCGTCGCGATCGATGTGGATAACAGGGCCCGAGTTGCTCTGGCGGCCGAACAGATATCCGATCGCGGCCGCGATAATGAGTTGAACGGCGTTCGCGAAATCCGGTGAGATGTGTCCTGACGTGACGCCCGGCAGTGCGCCGCCGAAGACATACCCCGCCAGTGCGAGCGCTCCGATCAGCAGCACGAGTCCGGCCGACTTGAGATATTTGAACATGCCAGGCGCGACATCCATCGGTACAGTCATCATCTTTGGCACCGGGCGAGGGCGCGCCGCCGGCTGCTTTGACGTCTGGGTTGTGCTGCGAGCGGCCTCAGGTGCCGCAGGATTTTCGTTCTGCACACCGTCGCCGTATTGTGCAGCGATCTCTTGCGCGAAACGTTTGAAGAACGCGCCCGACATCTGCTTGGCCGTGGCGTCGATCAGCCGTCCGCCGAGCTGGGACAGCTTGCCGCCGATCTGCGCGGAAACATTGTAGTGAAGGATGGTGTCGTCGCCGTCCGCTTCCAGCCGCACCAGCGCGCTGCCCTTGGCGAAACCGGCGACGCCGCCCTGGCCCTCGCCGGTGATGCGATAGCTGTTCGGCGGATCGAAATCCGACAGAGTGACAGCGCCCTGGAACTTGGCCGCCACCGGACCGACCTTGATCACGGCCGTCGCCGTCATCTCATTGTCCGACAGCTTGACGAGTTCCTGACATCCGGGAATGCAGGCTTTCAGCACGTTCGGATCGTTGAGCGCTTTCCACACGATTTCGCGGCTCGCCGCGATCCGCTGTTCGCCGGTCATATCCATGGTGCCGCTCCTTTTTCCTGCTGGATAACTTGACAATTGTCTATCATAGTCCACTAATGCAAGTAACCATGGAAGGGAAAAATTCTTTGCCATGGTTGCGCGGTCCGGGTGGCGATGTGAGGCCCGGCACCGCGCCGTTGCTGTTCGCGCGGCGGGTCGAGGGACTATCCGTTCGTCATTTGGAAAGCTGACATGAAGCCGGCGGCTTTTGACTATGTTTGCGCCGAAAGCGTCGAGCATGCGGTGCAGACGCTGGCTGAAGCAGGGGACGACGGCAAGATTCTGGCCGGCGGACAAAGCCTGATGCCGATGATGAACTTCCGGCTGGTGAAGCCGTCCGTGCTGGTTGATATCAACCGGGTCACGGGTCTCGATCGGGTCGAGTTGCGAGGCGGCAGGCTGGCGCTCGGCGCGCTCGTGCGTCATCACATGACCGCGACCGATGCATTGATCGCGCGGCATGTGCCGGTGCTGCATCACGCGATGAAGCATGTCGCGCATCTCACCGTCCGCAATCGCGGAACATTTTGCGGCAGTGTTTGTCACGCCGATCCCGCGGCCGAGATGCCGATGATGTCGCTGCTGCTGAACGCGAGCGTGTATATCGCCTCGCCCAGAGGCGCGCGCACTGTTCCGGCGCAGGACTTCTTTGTCGGCTCGCTGATCACGGCGCTGGAGCCGGATGAACTCGTCACTGAAATCGAGATCGATACGCTGCCGGACGGCAGCGGCTGGGGGTTCGAGGAATTTGCGCGGCGTCACGGCGACTACGCGCTTGCCGCCGTCGCGGTGACGATGGAGCGGCGGGACGGTGCCGCATCCAACGTGCGCCTCGCGCTGATGGGCGTGGGCGACACCGCCGTGCGCATGCCGCAGGTGGAGGAAATGCTGGAAGGCGGGGGGTTCGATGACGCGCTGCTCGACAAGGCCGTCGAGACCTTGCGCCAGCAGATCAATCCGAATTCCGATCTCAACGCATCGTCGGATTATCGCCGTCATCTGGCCGGCGTGCTGACACGCCGCGCACTCCGGGATGCCTGGGTACGGGCTGCGGCATGAGCGATCTCACCGAAATTTCCGTTTCCGTGAACGGTATGGCTTATACGCGCCGTGTCCAGCCGCGCATGCTGTTGAGTGACTTCCTGCGCCACGAACTCGGGCTGACGGGCACCCATGTCGGCTGCGAGCATGGCGTATGTGGCGCGTGTACGATTCTGCTGGATGGACGCAGCGCGCGTTCGTGCCTGACGCTTGCGGTGCAGGCCAACGGCGCGGACATCGAGACGGTCGAGAGTCAAGGCACGGTCGAGAAGCTTGGCCGGGTGCAGGAGGCCTTTCGCCAGCATCACGGCCTGCAATGCGGCTTCTGCACGCCGGGCTTCATCATGACCATCGTCGACATTCTGCGTCATCACGACCTCGAAACCGATGACGAGATTCGCGAGGCGCTGTCGGGCAATATCTGCCGCTGCACCGGCTATCAGCATATCGTCGGCGCGGTGCGCGAACTGGTCAAGGAACGGGGACCGCTGCGATGAGCAAGTTCGATGCCTCGATCGAACTGCGGCCCAAAATGGTCGGCCAGCGCATCAGGCGCACCGAAGATCCGCGTCTGCTTGCGGGTGCCGGACGCTTTGTGGACGACATTACGCCGCCCGGCACACTGCATGTCGCGCTTCGCCGCAGCGACCAGCCGCATGCACGCATTCGCGGGATCGACATCGGCGAGGCCTTTTCCGTGCCGGGTGTGGTTGCGATCTTCGAGGCGAATGATTTCGAAGGCGACATTCAACCGGCGATTCCGACCTCGCGGATGAAAGGCTATTACGCCACGCCGATCTGGCCGCTGGCGCGCGGCAAGGTGCGCTATGTCGGCGAGCCGGTCGTCGCGGTCGTTGCCGAGACCAGATATGCGGCGGAAGACGCGCTCGAACACATCTCCATCGATTACGAGCCACTGCCGTTCGCGATCCGCCAGCTTGATGCGGTCAAAGATGACGCGCCGCTGCTGCACGAGGAAGCGGGCACCAATGTCATTATTTCCCGCGTGTTCGAACGCGGCGAGGTGGACCTGGTTTTCGAGGAAGCGCCCGTCGCCGTGAAGGGCACCTTTCGCATGACGCGCAAGACCGCGGTCGCGATGGAAAACCGCTCCTATCTGGCCGAATGGGACCGGCGGCGGCTGGCCCTGACGCTGCATTCCTCGACCAACATTCCGGGCGTCATTCGCGATGTGCTGTCGGGCTGTTTGAATTTGCCGGGCAATCGCATGCGCGTGGTGGCGCCGGATGTCGGTGGCAGTTTCGGCGGCAAGGGCTCGCTCTACCACGAGGAGATGCTGGTCTGTCTGCTCGCGCGCAAGATGGAACGGCCGATCAAATATGTCTGCGACCGCCTTGAGGATTTATCGGCGACCAGTCAGGCCTTCGATGAGTTGATGGAGGCAGAACTGGCCATCGACAAGGAAGGCCGGCTGCTCGGTCTGCGTGCTGACGTAATCGGCGATATCGGCGCGTATTCGATCTATCCCTGGACCGCCGCGCTCGAGCCGGTACAGGTGGTCAGTTTCATGCCGGGACCGTATCGCCTCGAGCATTATCGCGGACGCATTCGCGGCGTTCTGACTCCCAAGCCGCCGACCGGTCCTTATCGTGGCGTGGGACGTCCATCGTCGACTTTCGCCATGGAGCGGCTGATGGACATGGCTGCGCGCAAAATTGGAATAGACCCGGCCGAGATCCGGCGGCGCAATCTCGTCAACGCGGATGAGTTTCCCTATCGCACCGCGTCGGGAATCATCTGGGACAAATCGGCGTTCCAGGAATGCCTTCAGGGCGCTTGCGACTATCTCGATTATCCTTCTCTCCTGAAGGAGCGCGACCGCGCGCGCGCCGAGGGGCGATGGGTTGGTATCGGATTCGCGAGCTACGCGGAATTAACCGGCATCGGCTCGCGCATCTCGGTTGCCCCCGGCATGCCGATCAACACCGGCACCGAGACCTCGACCATCCGCATCGATGCCACGGGTTCGATCACCGCCGCCTTTGGCATTTCATCGCACGGGCAGGGGCTGGAGACGACGCTGGCCCAGATCATTGCCGACGAACTTGGCTGCAGGATGGAGGACGTCGAGGTGCAGCACGGCGATAGTGCGCTTGTTCCGATGGGAAGCGGTACCTATGCCAGCCGCTCCGCAGTGTTGGGCGGCGGCGCGGCGACCATGGCATCGCGTTCGGTGAAGGCCAAGGTTCTCAAGGCCGCGGCGCATCTGATGAAGGTGGATATCGAGGATCTCGACGTGTCCGGCGGAATCATTCGTGCACGTGCGTCCAACGCGTCGATGACATTCAAGGACATCGCCAACGCAGTCTATTCGCAGATGGGCAGCATTCCGCGCGAACAGCGCGAAGACCTTGTGGCATCGGAGACCTACGATCCGTATTTCGGCACCGCATGTTCGTCGACGCATCTGGCGATGGTGGAGATCGACCCGGAAACCTACGGCGTGAGCGTCAAGCGCTTTGTGGTCGCCGAGGATTGCGGCCGGATCATCAATCCGCTGATCGTCGACGGTCAGGTCCATGGCGCGGTGGCGCAGGGCATCGGCGCGGCGCTGCTTGAAGAAATCGTCTACGACGATGCCGGCCAGTTCGTCACCGCGAGCCTCGCCGATTATCTGGTTCCGGTTGCGACCAGCATTCCCGACATCGGCGTCGTGCATATCGAAGCGGAGCTGCCGGCCACGCTCGGCGGCTTTCGCGGCATGGGCGAGGGCGGCACCATCGGCGCGCCTGCCGCGATTGCGAACGCTGTGTCCGATGCGCTCTCGCCGCTGGGTATCGAGATCGACACGCTGCCGGTCACGCCGGATCGAATCTTTCAGCTCGTTAGGGCCGCCCGCGCGAAGGATTCGAAGGCCGCTCCGTAGTCCGCCGCATGGCACAATGAGTTGAATTTTCGCATCGCCCATGCGCTTGTTCTTCGACAAGTGCCTGTGTATCGTCGCGCCCTGTTGTTAAAAGACAGAGGGTTTGAAGACAGGATGCGGATTTCGGCTGTACTTAAGGAAAAAAGGA
>JAIERI010000010.1 GCA_019747015.1 Xanthobacteraceae bacterium | reverse complement strand
ACCCGGCGTAGTCTCCGCCATGCCCAGACCGTCAAGCATTTCACGGGGCTGGACCCAATGATAGTGCTCGACAGCCTGCTGTGCCACATAGGCGAGCACGGCATAGGCCCCGCCGAAGGTTACGATCGCCATCTTACTAAAAAAGATCGCTATCTGGCTGAACACATTAGTCTGACCCAATGCAATTACGAGCACTGCAATGGGAACCAGCCAAAGGAGCAACCAGGTCGCACTCACTTTCAACGCACGGGCCACGCTCGGACGCGCATGATCGGGCAAATCGTCGCTCAACAGATTATCGACAATCGCTACCGATGCTGCACCGCCATGTTCGATCGAAGCGAATTCCGGACGCGCCATCCGCGCCCCGACATATCCGATCAAGCCTGCGGCAATAATGATGATGGGAAACGGCACATTGAAGAAGAAGATCGCAATAAAGGCCGCGGTCGCGAGCCCGATCATGACCCGGTTGCGCAACGCGCGCTTGCCAAGGCGAACGACCGCATGGATTACGATCGCCAGCACAGCCGCTTTCAAACCGAAAAACAACGCCGCGACGAATCCGACATTTCCGTAAGCCGCGTAGATGTAACTCAGGCCCATGATAGCGATGATGCCAGGCAGGATGAACAATCCTCCCGCCATGAGGCCACCAGCTGTGCGATGCATCAGCCATCCGATATAGGTCGCAAGCTGCTGTGCCTCTGGCCCCGGAAGCAGCATGCAATAATTCAATGCGTGCAGGAACCGGCTGTCGGAAATCCATCGTTTCTCGTCGACGAGAATTCGATGCATCACCGCGATCTGGCCTGCGGGACCGCCGAAACTGAGCAGCGCGACGCGCAGCCAGACGACAAACGCGTCTTGTATTGAGATGACGGGTGGAATGGCCGAGCTTGTTGGCTGTTGAATCAATGGAGAATTCGATGACGGCATGACACGTCCTTGCAAAGCTGCGGGACGCGATACTTGGGCAGAGTTTTGGGCAGAGCGCCCGGAACATGCCGCCTATGGGGGGATCGCTTTCCCCCGGCGGCATTATAGGTCAGTTGGCCCGCGCCGCCACTGCCCTTACGCCACCCGTCGCCATGCCAGGCACCAGCGATGCTGACCTGGCACCACTCTGCGGCAGATAAACACCACGGCGCTGCTGACAGGGGCGATAGGTATCCGTCAATCCGACCACGGTCTCGGCTGCGCCAAGGAAGAGATAGCCGTCTGACTCGTTGGCCTTCAGCAGATTATTGAACACCGCGGCCTTGGTCGCCTGATCGAAATAGATCAGCACGTTGCGGCAGAAGATAATGTCCAACACCCCTAAGCTGGAAAAATCCTGCAACAAATTGAGCGGACGAAATTGAACCATCGCCCGGATATCGGGATTGATCTGCCAGACTTCACCGACCTGTTTGAAATACGAAACCAGCATTTGAATGGGCAGGCCGCGCTGCACTTCGAACTGGCTGTAAATGCCCGCTTTGCACTTCTCCAGCACCTCATTCGACAGATCGGTGGCGATAATCTCGATCCGCCATCCTGCAATTGCCGCGCCCATATTCTTGAGAATCATCGCGATCGAATACGGCTCCTGCCCGGTGGAGGCAGCCGCGCACCAGATGCGCAGGCTTTTGCGCGCCGCGCGGGCCTTCAACATCTCCGGGAAAATTGATTCCTTGAGATGATCGAACGGAATCTTGTCGCGAAAAAAGAAGGTCTCGTTCGTGGTCATCGCCTCGACCACATCGGCAACGAGCGGATCCGAACCGTGCCTCATCTTTGCAATCAGTTCGCTGAGACTTGCAATACCGGATTTGCGTGCGAGCGGCAGCAGCCGGCTTTCGACCAGATACTGCTTGTCATCGGACAAAACGAGACCCGAGCGTTCCCTCAATAGCTTGCGCAAGAAATCATATTCGAGCTGGTTCACGCGTGATCTCCCGAAAAAATCTTCAGCACTTTCTGTGCAATCTGGTCGAGCGGCAACACGGCGGCGCAAATGCCCGCGTTCGCCGCCGATCCCGGCATGCCCCACACCACGCTCGAGGCTTCGTCTTGAGCGATAACGTTGCCGCCGGCGGATACGATGTCCTTGCCGCCGCGCATGCCATCCGACCCCATGCCCGTGAGGATGAGCGCCAGAATGTCGTTCTGCCAGACGTCGATCGCGGACATGAACAGCGGATCGACGGCCGGTCTGCAGAAATTGATCTGTGGTCCGCTGTCGAGCGCGATGACGGCCTCATGGCCATGCCGCGCGACACGCATATGCAAACCGCCGGGCGCGAGGTAGATGCGGCCGGCCTTGACGGCTTCGCCATCGACCGCTTCGTGCGCGGGCCGTCCGCTGGCGCGCGCCAGATGCTCGGCGAGAATAGTCGTGAAGGTCGGCGGCATGTGCTGCGTGATCAGGACGGGAACCTTGTCAATCACAGGTGCAAGACTGGCAACCAGTGAGATCAGCGCCTGTGGGCCGCCAGTGGACGATCCGATCAGAAGAGCGCGTGCCGGGCCGGGATTGAAGGGATGCAGCATGAATTTCGCCGGCGCTGAAATCGCGTGCAGCGGAACCTGCAGCGCGCCACGTGCGACACCCACGGGCGCATGCGCTGTCAGCGCGGAGCCGCGGCCGATCCGGGCGCCGAATTGGCGGACTTTTTGAATCAGGTCGTGCTTGAAAATCTCCGCGGTGCCGCTCTCGCGGGTGCTTTCGGGCTTTGGAATATAATCGCTGGCACCAAGCGACAACGCCTTCAGACTGATCTCCGCGTTGCGGCGGGTCAGGGTTGAGGCCATGATCACGATCAGGTCACGCTTTTTGGCAAGCAGCAGCGGCAACGCGGTGATGCCGTCCATGTCCGGCATTTCGATGTCGAGCACCATCACGTCCGGCTTGACGCGCTCAACCTGATTGACGGCATCGAGGCCGGTGCGAACCGAGGCCGCCACCACCATATCCGGCTCAGCCTCGATCCAGCGTGAGATCAGCCCGCGGATAACGGCAGAATCGTCGACCACCATCACGCGCAGCGGCTCAGCCCGCGCCGGGTTCACATTAGGGGCTGTTGCCAGACCTGCACTCATCACACTACCAACTCAACTCTACACGCCGCACGCAACAAGACACAAAACCGCCGAAGTCCGTCAGGACTTCGGATGCCGATCAGATCAGCCCAACTTCCTGGAATTTCGCCGTGACGATTTCCTTGTCGAAGGGCTTCATGATGTATTCGTTGGCGCCTGCGTGAAGCGCGCGCGCGATATGCGCGACGTCGTTTTCGGTGGTGCAGAACACAACCTTTGGCTTATCTCCACCGGGCATACGGCGCATGTTGCGAAGAAAATCAAGACCGTCCATGACCGGCATGTTCCAGTCGAGCAACACGGCCTCGGGCATGGCCTGCTTGCATGCTTCCAGAGCCTTTTCACCATCCTCGGCTTCGACGATGTTGAAATCCAGGCCTTCGAGAATCCGTCGCGCCACCTTGCGGATGACGCTTGAATCGTCAACGACGAGACATGTTTTCATTGTTGGTCTCCCTTAATTTCCAGGAACCCGTTCGGGCCGTTTCCACCACTTCGTTATGCCGCGATCATGTCGGGCGCGATTTCCAGAACGCGATCGACATCAAGCACGACCATCAATTGTCCTTCGAGACGATGAATTCCGCCGGCGACCTTTTCCATGCGCGGATCGAGGTTGACCGGGTTCATCTCACGGCTGTCGTCCGCCAGCTTCATGACTTCGCCAATGGAATCGATCAGCAGGCCGTAGGATTCACCGCGCCGGTCGACGCCCACCGCCATCGGCGGACGGCCATCGTCATTCTTGGGCAGGCCAAGCCGGGCCCGCATATCGATCGCGGTGACGATGCGGCCGCGCAAATTCAGCACCCCGGCGACATCGTCAGATGCGAGCGGAACGCGGGTCAGCCGCTCGGGCATGAAGACGTCCTGTACCCGCGCAATCGGCAAACCGAATAATTGTCCGCCGATCATGGCGGTGACGTATTCGGTGATGCCGGTCTCGGCGATTTCGATTTCGGAATTCATCGTCATGTCCTTCACGCGGCGTGGCTGACTTGAGGCGGATGCTGCGCCGTCTGCTCCTTCAGAGCCGCGATCAGTCCCGGCCGGTCGAATTTGGCAACGTAATCGTGAAAGCCGACCTGCTTGCCGCGTTCGATAGCCGCAGGCGAAATCAGGGACGATAACGCGATGATCGGCGTCGCGCCGGTGCGCTGGTCGGCGCGAATTGCCTCGGCGAATTCGAAGCCGTTCATGCCCGGCATTTCGATGTCGGTCAGAATGACGTCGAACTGACGGCCTGAACGCAGAACGTTGAGACCCTCGTTGGCGCTGCCCGCGGTGGCGACGCGATAGCCCGCGGCCTTCAACACTGGCGCCAGCATGTTACGGAAGAAGGCTGAATCGTCGACCAGCAGCACATCCTGCGCGCTGCCCATCTGGATGTCCTTGCGGGTGAACCAGTCGGCGAATGCCATCGGGAGGAAATGGCCGACGTCGATCACTTCAGTGGCGCGTCCCTTGATAACGGCGGAGCCGAGGATACCCTCCTGTACGCTGGCAACTTCGATGTCGAGATGCTCCTCGACGATATCAACGATCTCGTCGACAACGAGGCCCATCGAACGACCGTCATCGACGAACACCAGAATAGGCTGCACGCCCTCGTCGCGAATCTTGACACCTTCGATCTGAACCAAAGGCATCAACTGCTCGCGGTACTGAATCATCGGACGGCCGTTGGATATCTCGATCTTGTCGACTGCCAGTTCTTCAAGCCGCGTTACCAGCGCCAGCGGCACCGCCTTCGGCTGGGTCGAACCGGCATGGAAAACCAGCAGCGAGGTCTTCTGTTCGGCGGCGCCCGCGCGCGAGGCGACAGCATCGTCCGACAATTCGGAATGCGCCGCGATCGAGCTGCCGATCGACTGCGCAATGCCGTTCGGATCGATAATCATGATGACAGCGCCGTCGCCGAGGATGGTATTGCCTGAGAACATTCCGATATGGCGCAGCTTGGTCGACATCGGCTTGACTACGATTTCCTCTGTATGGAAAACGCCGTCAACCACGATGCCGAAAGTCTGGCTGCCGACTTGCATAACGACGATGAAGCCGTTTTCCGGATCTGCATCATGGCCGTCGTCGAGCTTGAGCAGCTTCTTGAGGTGCAACAGCGGCAGCAACTTGTTGCGCAGCCGTAGCACCGGTGTGTCCTTGATCCGCTCGATGCGATGCTCGGAATTGGCGCGTGCACGCACCAGTTCGACGACCGCGATTTGAGGAATGGCGAAACGCTCGCCCGCCGCTTCCACGATCAATGCGGATACGATCGCCAGCGTCAGGGGAATCTTGATCGTAAAGCTCGATCCTTCATTCGGCACCGATTTCACATCAATGGTGCCGCCGATCTGATCGATATTGGTGCGCACAACATCCATGCCGACGCCGCGGCCCGAGACGCTGGTGACAGTAGCGGCGGTCGAGAAACCGGGCGCGAAGATGAACTTGTGGATCTGAGCTTCGCTCATCTTGTCAAGTTCACTTTCGGTGACGATCCCGTTCTGAACTGCCTTCTGCTTGATCCGATCTGTGTTCAATCCACGGCCATTGTCCGCGATGCAGATGATGATGTGGCCGCCTTCGTGATAGGCGGAGACACGGATCGTGCCCTGTTCCGGTTTGCAGGCTTTGAGACGCTCGGCGGGTGCCTCAAGGCCATGATCTGCCGAATTGCGCACCATATGGGTGAGCGGATCCTTGATGAGATCGAGCACCTGGCGATCAAGTTCGGTGTCAGCGCCATGCATTTCCAGTTCGATCTGCTTGCCGAGTTCGCTCGACAGATCCCGGACGATGCGCGGCAGCTTCTGCCAGGCATTGCCGATCGGCTGCATGCGCGTCTTCATGACGCCTTCCTGCAACTCGGCGGTGACATTCGAAAGTCGCTGCAACGGCACTTTAAACTCGCTGTCCTCATTGCGGCGGCTGATTTCAAGCAATTGATTGCGGGTCAGCACCAGTTCGGACACCATGGTCATCAGGTGTTCGAGGGCATCGACGTTGACGCGGATCGATTGCGCTGCGACCTTGTCGGCATCGCCCGTATCGTTTTCGATGACCGGCTTTTTCGCCGCCGGTTTTGCAGCGGATTTAGCGACCGGCTGCGGCGCTTCACTCGAAGCGACGGGGCCAACTGGCGGCGAGATGATTTCGGTTTCGGTTTCCTGGAAAGCACGCTCAAGGTCATCCAACGATACTTCACCGGGACGCAGTTCGCGCTCAAGCACCTGACGCACCAGCGTGCCTTCGGTAAGGGCCGGTTTGGCTTGCGCCGACGCAGACGGCTGCATGCCGGCTTCCGCCATGCCATGCAGAGCTTCGATCAAATCGGGATCACTGCCCTCCGGCTCAGCCTCGGTAGATTCCAGTTCACCGAGAATATCCTTGATCCGATCGATCGTGACCAGGATCAACGAGACGGCCTCGCCGGTCACCGGCATGCCGTCGCGGAATTTACCCATCAGGGTTTCGGCGGCATGAGCAAGTGCCTCCAGCCGTGGCAGGCCGAGAAAGCCGCAAGTGCCCTTGATGGTGTGGACCAGCCGGAAAATGTTATCGAGAATCTTGGCGTTGTTCGGATCCTGCTCGAATTTCACCAGCTGATTGTCAACGGTGTCGAGACTCTCATTCGTTTCCGTCAGAAATTCCCGCAGCAAGTCGTCCATGAAAATCAGCCTTCGTACAGGGCGCAGAACACCCGCCTCGGAATCCGGCTATTTTCTATGCAAAGCGTTTAATATTGGTTGAGTAAACGCAAAAACTCGCACTGAATAAAGTGTAAGCGGCCGCATACGGCGGCACGTACACAAAAGAAACATTTTATTAATAATTCGCCATCGGCCTTAAGACGCCGTCACCATAACAGCATCGGTCTCTGCGGCGACGGCAATGGCAAGTCCGCAGGACCTGGCAAGCAGCGCGGTGTAGTAGGGCTGCACCGCATGCGCGTTCACCGCAGCCAGATCGGTGACATTAAGCTGAACGGCGAGATCGTGCGGCTCGCGAGCGTTCTGCCCGGCGGCACGAATGCGAAAGCCCATATTCTCACCCTCACCGAGCGGATCGGCGGTCAGTTCGCCGCCGCGCGGGATTGCCTGCTGAGCAATCACCAGCATGTTGAGCAGAAGCTTGACGCGATTTTTTGCCATCAACAGATGTGGCAGATTCCAGATCAACTTTGTCTTCTCATCTTCCAGATGTCCGCGCGCGACCTTCTGTGCCTCGCCAAGATCGATCTGCGTTCCGGCGGATCCCGCGGCGCCATAAGCAATGCGGCAGAATTGCAAACGGGACGATGTGCTGGCCGCGCTTTTGCGGATCAGATCGAGCGCGAAGTCGCGGTCTTCGGCCTTACTGCTTGAGTCCAGCACCTCGAGACCGTTGACGATCGCGCCAACCGGATTGATGAGATCGTGACAGACGCGCGAGCACAGCAGAGCTGCGAGATCGAGTGCGTCGGGAGCAACACCGGACGTGCCAGACATGCGATTTTCCTGCTATTCGTTTATGCAGTGAGTGTATTGCGCGCACTTACGCCATACTGGCGCGCCGAATCACCGATGCTATGATTTGATACACCGCCGATGCGACAACTGCCACCAACGTGGCGCGAAAAACACAGAAGAACTGATGTGTGACAAAGACGAATTTCGCGATGAGTAGCAGCACCGGATCAGGAGCAGCGATCGATGCGCTTGCGGCACAGGCGCTGATGGAACCGCTGACCGACATTGTCGCGCAGGCCGGTGCCGCCGTGAACGCCATCAACCGGCAAAGCATGGGAGTCGGCAGCAAGACCGACGGATCGGTGGTCAGCGAAGCCGATCTTGCCGCCGATCGCATCATTGCCGAGGGTCTCGCCAAACTCATTCCGGACATTCCAACGCTGTCCGAAGAGCGCATTCATCTGGCTGCGTGGCCATATCATGACAGTTTTTTTCTGATCGATCCGCTCGACGGCACGCGGGAATTTGTCGATGGACGCGATGAATTCACCGTCAACCTCGCGTTGGTATCGCGCGGACAGCCGTTGCTTGGGATCGTTGGCGCGCCTGCGATGGGTTTGATCTGGCGCGGCATCGTTGGCCGCGGCGCCGAACGCTTGCTGGTGACGAAGGATGCATCGGCGCGCGCCGCGCAGCCGATTCATACCCGCCCTCATCCGGGACCAGGCTGCCCCTGGATCGTGAGTGTCAGCCGCTCGCATGGCGACAAACGCACCGAGAAATTCATCGCGCAGCGGCCCGGTGCGATTCGGCAGATGTCAGGATCGGCGATCAAGTTCTGCCGCATTGCGGAAGGCGGCGCGGACATCTACCCGCGGCTGTCGCCGACGTCAGAGTGGGACGTTGCCGCGGGGCACGCAGTGGTCACCGCGGCTGGTGGCATGGTAACCGACGCCAAAGGCGCGAAGCTTCATTTCGGAGGGTCGCGGGAAGATTTCCTGGTGCCGGAATTCATCGCGTGGGGAGATCCCAGCGCCATGAACAATCAATAATGGACAGTCAATAATCGGCCAGCGTATCGCGCAGCGTCGGCCATTTGTCGGCGGCTTCGCGCGCGAAACGCGCCGGATCCGCCACGAACCGGTCTTTATTGCCTTCGCGATTGAACAAATAAAGCCTCCGTCCAGCGACCAGCCAGATCTGCGCCCGGCCGGCGACGATGTTGCCCGCGGTGAGGTCGACCGGGTCATAGCCGCCGAATTGTGGTGCGTAGATATCGGGGTTGGCAAGGAAGAACGCCCTGTTGCCTTCATTGCAAAAGCGCCAGACGGCTCCGCCCTGCGATGCTTCAATGGTGCCTTGTCCTAAAATCGCTGCGCCATCGGTGAAATAGGCGACCGGATCGTATCCGCCTATGGCAAGACCGGTGTTTCGATCAATCACCACGCGCTCGGTCAGCACCACCGCATCGCCTGCGTCGGCATCGGTTGAAATCCCAGCGGATAAGACCAGCGCGGTCGCCAAAACAGCCACCAAAAGGGCGGATCCACGACACCGCCCTTTATTTTCCTGCCGCCGTGCCGTCATAGTTGGTGCCGATAACGTTTGAGTCGGGATGGCCGAGCTTAAACGACCCGCGTCAGCAAGGCGTTAAACCCAGAGCCAAAGCCGATATTGCCTCAAGAGGTTCTTTAATGACCTTTGCATCCCGCCTGATCGCCCTCCTCTTCGCAGCCAGCCTGTCCTTTTCTGTCCCCGCTTTCGCGCAGCGCGCCGGTGATCCCAATAACTTCGGCCCGGATGAATTGGTGGGAGCCGGACATCGCTTTTTCGGCAACGTATCGCGCGGCCTGGCATCCGTCATCGAGCGTGCCGTGAGCCAATGGGGCCTGCCGAATGGCTACGTGCTTGGCGAGGAAGGCGGCGGCGCGTTCGTCGCCGGCCTGCGCTATGGCGAAGGCACGCTGTATACCAAGAACGCCGGCGATTTGCGGGTGTATTGGCAGGGACCGTCCGTCGGGTTCGATGTGGGCGGCGATGGTGCACGCACCATGATGCTGGTCTACAACCTGCCCGCGACAGACGCGATTTATCAGCGGTTCGCGGGGATCGATGGCTCCGCCTATTTTATCGGCGGCTTCGGCATGACCGCGCTGACCATCAACGGCATCGTCCTCGTGCCTATCCGCTCCGGCGTCGGCCTGCGGCTAGGTGCCAATGTCGGCTATCTGAAATTCACCCCCCGGGCGACCTGGAATCCGTTCTGACCCGTCGACAATCCGGCCGGTGCCGCGCACCCTTTCCACGCGGCGGAACACGGCTTTTGTTGCGGCAAAGTCACGAATTCACGTTAACAGGCCGATCTGCTAGCTTTTTGCTTCGCCTCCGTGGCAAGGTAAAAAGGTAAAAGCGTCTAGCGGTTGGGGGAATAGGCTATGGTCGAACCGATCATGTATCTGGCGATCGGTTTTCTACTTTCGATGCTCTGCGGGCTGATGATCATGCCGCTGGTGCACAACCGCGCCGTGCGGCTGACGACGCGCCGGATGGAAGCCGCGACGCCGCTGTCGATGGCCGAAATTCAGGCCGACAAGGACCAGCTTCGCGCAGAATTCGCGATGTCGGCGCGGCGGCTCGAAATGAGCGTCGAGCAGCTCAAGAACAAGACCACCAGCCAGCTTGCCGAACTCGGCAAAAAATCGGACTCCATCAACCGCCTGAAAATCGAGCTTGGTGAAAAGAATGCAACGATCTTCTCACTCGAGGCTCGCGAAAAAGCGTTGCGCGACCAACTTCGCGCGACCGAGGAGGAATTCACGGTCAAGACCCAGTCGCTGCGCACCGCCGAACAGGCGCTTGCGGACAAGCAGGCTGATCTTGCCAAGCTTACCCACGAATTGTCCGACCGTTCGATGACCGCCGAAAGCCGTCAGGTCGAGTTGGTCGCGGTCCGCGCGCAGATCGAAGCACTTCAAACCCGCGTCAATCACGCCGAGAAGGAATTCTCCGAGACCCAGCAGCGCCTTGCGGAACAGCGCGGTGAATCGGATTCCGCCAGCCGCGAGCTGTACGAAGCGCGCGCGCGGGTGGAGAATTTGAGCAGCCGGGTCAGCGATCTGGATCGTCAGCTTCTGGTGCAAACCAAGGAAGCGGAGATGCTGACCAGCCGCGTCGCCGATCTGGAAGGCCGCCTCGCTTTGCAGGGCAAAATCCTGGCCGAACGCGAATATGAAAACAATCTGTTGCGCAAACAGGCTGAAAATGCCGTGCAAGCCGAACAAGCATTACGCGAAGAACTTGCCACGACGGGCGGAAAGTCCACCGCGATGGACAAGCTGCGCACGGAGAAAACCGCCGTTGAGGAACAGCTTGTCGCCGCGCGGGATGAGCGCGCCAAACTTCAGCGCGAGATCAACGCAATACATCAGCAGGCGGAGGCCTCTTGGGCCACCGAGCGCATGGAAAACGCGCTGCTGCGCGAACGCATCAACGATATCGCGGCCGAAGTTGCAAAACTGGCGGCGACGCTGGAGGGACCGGATTCGCCGATCGAAGCGATTCTCTCAGCGGAGCCTACCAAACCGGCGATCAGCACCATCGTGAGCGGTTCAGCCAATGGCGCCGCCACCGAGCCCCACGGAACG
Organism: Xanthobacteraceae bacterium; assembly: GCA_019747015.1. GTDB lineage: Bacteria > Pseudomonadota > Alphaproteobacteria > Rhizobiales > Xanthobacteraceae > Afipia. Next base: position 10,943 of record JAIERI010000010.1, on the reverse strand, counting down.
CTGGCCCAGCGAATCCGCGCGTTGCAGGCGCATGCCTCACGGGCACGGCAGATCGGTTAAACACTTCAGGCGCGATGCCGCGCTTGACACCCGGCCTCCCCGCTTCGTAAATCGCCTCTCCACCGAAACCGGCCCATGGCCGGATCCCGGGCGCATAGCTCAGCGGGAGAGCGTTCCCTTCACACGGGAGAGGTCCAAGGTTCGATCCCTTGTGCGCCCACCACTTCGGTCCCTCACTGGAGGGAACAATGGCGTCATCTGAGTGACGTGGCGATGGATGTAAATTTTGTGCTGATCTTGGTACCGAGTCCGTTTATGCCCGAGATGATTGCGAGGGCAATGCCCGCCACGATCAACGCATATTCGATGGCCGTGGCACCAGACTCGTCCCGCAGAAAACGCTTAATGACACGCATAATGACGCCCGCTCACATTCGAGAAATGATCCGAACAATTCTGGATGTTGAGACGCGGGATTCTTTCGCGAATGGTCTGAAAGTTTAAAGCTCAGACTTTGCGAAAACTCTAATGAACGGGGTAAATAAATAGTGCCGCGAGAGCAAGTTCTCACAGCTCCCCACACATATGGATCTAGGAGAGGCGCTTATTTAAGGCTGGTCGAAACGTTGGTGAAAACCGTCTTTATCGACGTGCTGACTGAGTTCATTCCAGCCATGATTGCAAGCGCGATGCCGGCTACGATCAAGCAATATTCCACGGCGGTTGCTGCGCGTTCATCACGCAAAAAACGTTCGATTATTTGCATGGCAATTCCTCGCTGCATTTCTTGCATGGGCCGGCCTGGCACGCGACTCTGTCGCTCGATCGCGGATAACCTAATCGAAAGAAACTATCGAAGTTTTAAATTAACGGCGCAGGAATACCGCTCCGCGCGCTATGTTTTTGATTGCAGCGCCAGCAAGGCCAGCAATTTCATGCGCTGAGGGTCGCGCTCACCCTGCGAGGCAAGATCGATAATGTTTTTGGCCAGCGACCGGACCGTCCCGGACGAGACCGGATAGGGCAAGGTCTCCACGGCGTCTTCCAGCGCCCTCGTCATGACCGCGATGGTTTCCGGATTGAACGAGGTGCCTTGGAATATCTTCATACCCATCCCTGCCTGATCCATCCTAGACCCGCAGCCGAGCCCGATGCCAGTTCGAGCCGCTGTCAAAGCCGCAAGACTTCACGGGGGCGTGGCTTGCGAATTCCATTGAATTGTGGCCTGTCTGCGCTGGCTCGAGCCCCCAATGACTGACGGGTGCGGAACGGTTTTGCGAGGCTTATGATGAAACGTATTTTTGCTATCTTGCTGGCTTGTGCGGTTTGCGCAGGCACTGCCGGAGTTGCTTCAGCGCAGGATTTCTTCTCGGGCTTCTTCGGCGCGGGTGGCGGTTCGGGACCGGTTCCGCGCACCGTGGTGGGCTTTGAAGGCAATTACAAACCCGGCAGCATCATTGTCGATACCACGCAGCGCAGGCTCTACCTGGTGATGGGAAACGGACAGGCCCTACGCTACGGCATCGGCGTTGGACGCGACGGTTTCCGCTGGAATGGCGTTCATCGTGTTACTGCTAAAAAGGAGTGGCCGGCCTGGACGCCGCCGAGCCAAATGCTGGCACGCCGGCCAGATTTGCCGCGTCATATGGAAGGCGGTCCCGAGAACCCGCTGGGCGCGCGCGCTATCTATCTCGGGTCGACCCTTTACCGGATTCACGGTTCCAATGAACCGGAAACGATCGGCCAGGCCGTGTCATCGGGCTGCTTCCGCATGGTCAATGACGACGTAATCGACCTCTACAATCGCGTGTCGGTCGGCGCGACGGTTTACGTCAAGAACTGAAATTGACGATAAATTCGAGGGGTCCGGTCGTGAAAGACCGGACCTTTTATTTTCCTTATGGCGCATGGCACTTGCGCCGCTCCGCGCATTGCGGCTAGCTCTTCGCATGCCATCCATTCTGCCGAAATATCTGGCGCTCGCCATTGTGCCGTTGATAGCCGTGGCGGTCGCCGGCGCCGCAGCGATCCCGGCATCCGCTGAAATTGCCGCCATCGTCTCGCGTCAGCAAAAGGAAAAAAAGGTTTTCACTGACGCCGAAATCATCGACGGCTTCATGAAAACCGCCTTCGGCGCCGAATATCATCTGGCAGGCCGCGTCGATCGCATCCGCAAATTCGACACGCCGGTGCGGATATTCGTCGCCGGGCCGCAACGCGCTGACCGCCGCAAGCAATTGGCCAATGTCGCCGCCGATATCGGCCGCCACATGCCCAATATCGACATCGCGATCACAGACACCCGTGAAGACGCCAATGTGATCGTGACCCTGGTGAAGGACCAGGATCTCGATAAAGCGATCCGCAGATTTTACGGAGCGGACAACGCGCGGGATATACGCCGCGCGCTCGACCCGCAGTGCCTCTCCGGCTTTCGCAAGAACGATAAATACGAGATCGAGCACTCGGAAGTCATCCTGGCGATCGACGCCGGCGACTTCGTGTTTCTCGATTGCGCCTATGAGGAGCTGCTGCAATCGCTGGGGCCGATCAATGACACGGATTCGGTTCCGTGGACGATGTTCAACGACGACGTGTCGATGGGATTTTTCGATATCTACGACCAGTTCATCATGAATATTCTCTACGACCCGCGCCTCAAACCAGGCATGACGGTCGCCGAAGTGCGTCCGCTGCTGCCCGATATTCTGGTGGACGTCCGTGCCTGGATTCAGAAAGTCAACGGTTCGAAGCCCTAGGGGCTTCCGTGGCCTTGCGTGACGCCTCGGACGCCGCGCGCTCTGCGAATGCACACACAAAGCTATTCGCCTTTGATGTGCACGCGATGTAGAACGATGGCAATCATGATTGCCGCCGCAGATTTCTCCCGCATTTTCACGCCATGAAGATCGCCCTCGTCACCTATCATGCCGACCCGGCCCGAGGCGGAGCCGAGAGCTATACCGTGGATCTCGCACGGGCCTTGGCCGGGCGCGGACATGCCGTGTCCCTGCTCCATGCGACCCCCGCCACGGGTAGCAAGGTTGCGGGTGTTTCCTATGTCTATGCCAAGGCCAGCGGCCTGACACGCGCGGGACGCTACAAGAGCTTTCTGCGGGCGATCGACAAGCGGATCGACGGCGAACACTTTGACATCGTGCATGCGATGCTTCCCGTCGATCGCTGCGACATCTACCAGCCCCATGCCGGTTTCGCGTTCGAGACTTTCGCCTCGGGACATCTCAAACACAAATCGCCGCTGGCGCGCGCCGCCTCCCGCGTTGCCAATCGCGTCAACCCAAAGCGCCAGTTCTACGCCACCGTGGAACATCGTTTGCTGACCTCCCTGGCGCCTCCGGCAGTAATCTGTCTCAGCAATGCGATGAAGGCACAGGTCGAATCCCGCCTCAAGATCGATTCTTCCAACATTGCCGTCATTTACAACGCGGCCGATCTGAACCGCTACGATCCCGCTTTGCATCCAGCCGTAGGCTCGCAGCTTCGCGAGACGTTTGGCATCGCCCTATCACAGAAGATTGGCCTTTTCCTTGGCCAGGATTTCGTACGCAAGGGACTCTTTGAAACGCTGCAGGCAGTGGCGGAGCTTGGCGATCCGTCATTCATCCTTGTGGTTGTCGGGCGGGACGATCCCGCACCATTCCAGCGCCTCGCCGCGACGCTCGGCCTGACGCAAAGAGTCGTCTTCGCCGGCGCGACAAACGATCCTTATCCATTCTATACAGCAGCGGACGTCGTGCTGTTTCCTTCGCGTTTTGATACGTTCGGTCTTGTTCCCGCCGAGGCGTAGCGATGGGCGTGCCGCCGATCGTCAGCCGCGCCGCCGGGGTCAGTGAACTTCTGACCCACGACCACGACGCCCTGATTGTCGAAGACCCCGCGCAAATCGCAACTCTCACAGCTGCGCTGCGGCACGCACTGGAGCCGGCGACGCATGATCGGCTGGCTCGCAACTGTATGCTCGCGCGCTCGGCGTTCTCATACGAGAAACATCTCGATGCGATCATCGATCTCTATGCAGTTCGAAAGCGACGTATCTGAACAGACCGCCGAGACACGGCCACAGCATCACTCATTGTAGTTGAAATGCTTGAAACCGTGCTGCCTGACGAGTTCGTCCCGTTGGGCAGATATCAAATCCTCACGCATCATTTCCGTCACAAGTTCGGCAAATGTCGTGGTCGGTGACCATCCAAGTTTCTGATGTGCCTTGGTCGGATCGCCGAGCAGCGTCTCCACCTCGGCGGGACGGAAATAACGCGGGTCTACCTCGACAATGCATTTGCCGGTCGTCTCATCGTAACCCTTTTCATCGATGCCGGTGCCGGACCAGCGGACGACGATCCCGACTTCTTTTGCGGCGGTGTCCAGGAAATCGCGCACCGAATGCTGTTCACCGGTCGCGATGACATAGTCTTCTGGCGCGTCCTGCTGCAGCATGCGCCACTGCATCTCGACATAATCGCGCGCGTGACCCCAATCCCGGCGCGCGTTCAGATTGCCGAGATAAACCTTCTCCTGAAGGCCGAGCTTGATCCGAGCCAGCGCGCGCGTGATTTTTCGCGTCACGAATGTCTCACCCCGGATCGGAGATTCATGATTGAACAGAATGCCGTTGCACGCGAACAGGCCGTAGGCCTCGCGGTAGTTCACCGTGATCCAATAGGCGTAGAGTTTGGCAACGGCATATGGCGAGCGCGGATAGAAGGGCGTGGTTTCCTTCTGGGGAGTTTCCTGAACGAGGCCGTAAAGTTCGGAGGTCGATGCCTGGTAAAAGCGCGACTTCTTCTCAAGACCGAGAATGCGGATCGCTTCGAGGATTCGCAACGTGCCGAGCGCATCCGAGTTCGCCGTGTATTCAGGCTCTTCGAACGATACGGCGACATGGCTCTGCGCGGCGAGATTGTAGATCTCGTCGGGCTGGACCTCCTGCACAATACGAATAAGGCTCGACGAATCCGTCAGGTCGCCATGATGAAGGGTGAAATCGTAGCCCTTCTCATGCGGGTCGTGGTAAAGGTGATCGATACGGTCGGTGTTGAAAAGCGATGAACGCCGTTTGATGCCGTGGACGGCATATCCTTTGGACAGCAGCAATTCGGCGAGATAAGCGCCGTCCTGGCCGGTGATGCCCGTGATCAGCGCTACTTTTTTCGACATTCCCAACAACTCTCTTCAGGAAGCGGGCGAACGAACACCCTAAACGATCTTCAATCAGGCCGGTTTTCAATGATGAGTAAGGATTTCCCTGCCCGCGTCATCAATTTTAAGCGCGAAGGGGAAATGGCGCTCCCTAGGGGAATCGAACCCCTGTTTCAGCCTTGAGAGGGCCGCGTCCTAACCGCTAGACGAAGGGAGCGTTGGCGACAGGGAATAGCGTCGAACGGCCCGGCCCGCAAGATGCGGCAGCACCCAATCAGGGCTCGCTTACGAATTTCAGCCGTCCGACGGGCTTCAATGTACGCGCGTCATAGGTGCGGACCTCAAGCACGCCGCCTATATCCAGTGTCACTGCAAGGCGGTCGCCGGCGAGCGCGGTGGAGACGATCCGCGCGTCCTTGGGCAGGTTGATCGTCACGTCGCTGACCGCCGCGTTTCCCTCGGTGTGGAACAGACGATAGCCAATGGCGATCAATACCGCGCCGATCCCGAGCGCAGTGGTCAGTCCGGCGACCAGCATCATGCGCCGGACCCTCAACGCCAGCGCGGCTTGCTCGGGTGTCAGTTCGGGTGCAACAGTCTCAATCATGCAAGGCTCATCTCAAGGTTCATTCGACGATCTGTCTGATGACACGCTCGAAGGCACGTCCGACGGCGGCCTTCATCATGTCACCGTCGACGGCAGCGAGAAATCCACGAGGCTCGATCGCGTGCTCGCCGTCCATCTCGCGGACCTGTCGCGCACGCGGCTGAAAACGCTGATCCTCGAAGGCCGCGTCACCGTCAATGCCGCCGCCGTTCGCGATCCCGCTTATCATGTCGCCGCAGGCGATACGATCACTATCGACGTTCCCGCCGCCGTTCCGGCCGAACCTTTGGGTGAAAATATCCCGCTCGATATCGTGTTCGAGGACGACGACATCATCGTCCTGAACAAGCCGAAGAACCTCGTCGTGCATCCCGCCGCCGGCCATGAGACTGGTACGCTGGTCAATGCGCTGATCGCTCATTGCGGCGACAGTCTATCCGGCATCGGCGGCGTAAGACGACCCGGCATCGTCCACCGGCTCGACAAGGACACCACGGGAATAATGGTGGTGGCGAAGAATGACCGCGCGCATCAATCGCTGTCCGCGCAATTCGCCGACCACGGCCGCACCGGCGAGATGCGGCGTTATTATCTCGCCTTTGTCTGGGGGACGCCGAACCGCCCACGCGGCACCATCGATCAGCCGATCGACCGTCATCCTCACGCCCGCGAGAAGATGGCTGTCCGGCCGGGTGGCCGCGAAGCGGTGACGCATTGGGAGGTGCTGGAGACTTATTTGGGGGATGATGGCAAGCCGGTCGCCTCCTTGCTGGCCTGCCGGCTCGAAACCGGGCGGACTCACCAAATCAGGGTTCACCTGGCCCATCTCGGACATCCTCTGCTCGGGGACGATGTTTACGGGTCCGGTTTCAGGACCAAGAGCCGACATCTGCCGGAAGCCGCCCGAACTGCCTTGGCGGCGCTGGGCCGACAAGCTTTGCATGCCACCCTTCTGGTTTTGGAACACCCACGCACCGGAAACGCAATTGACTGGCAATCGCCATTGCCGGAGGATTTGCTTCTCCTTCAAGACGCCCTTCGCAGGATAAAATGATCGCGCCGTGCTGAAAAATCTCATGGTTACAGACATTTAACCTGCATCACCGCGACGTGATGCCGTTTTGTTCTTCCTTTTCCCACCTCCGAGGGTGTATGTTGCACCGCGCGCTGGAGATGTCCCGGCGCGGAACATTGCAGCTCCGCTGGCTTTGACAAAGCAGCAGCCTGCCTGGCCCGCCGCTGATCGGGGGCTTGAACCACTGGAGGGCGCAATATGGCCCGTGCAGCTACACTGCCGGTTCTCAATGGAGAATCCGGCCTCTCGCACTATCTTGCCGAAATCCGCAAATTCCCGATGCTTGAACCGCAGGAGGAATACATGCTCGCCAAACGTTGGCGTGAGCATGACGACCGGGATGCGGCGCATAAGCTCGTGACCAGCCATCTGCGGCTCGTGGCGAAGATCGCGATGGGCTATCGCGGCTACGGCCTGCCGATTTCCGAGGTGGTCTCGGAAGGCAACGTCGGCCTTATGCAGGCTGTGAAACGTTTCGAGCCTGAAAAAGGTTTCCGCCTTGCCACCTACGCGATGTGGTGGATCAAGGCATCGATCCAGGAATACATCCTGCGCTCGTGGTCGCTTGTGAAAATGGGCACCACCGCGAACCAGAAGAAGCTGTTCTTCAACCTGCGCAAGGCCAAGAGTAAGATCTCTGCGCTGGAAGAAGGCGATATGAATGACGATCAGGTCAAGCTGATCGCCAAGCGCCTTGGTGTGACCGAGCGTGACGTCATCGACATGAACCGCCGCCTCGGCGGAGACGCCTCGCTCAATGCTCCGATCCGCGACGACGGCGAACCCGGCGAATGGCAGGACTGGCTGGTCGATAATTCGCCCAATCAGGAAGCCATCATGGCCGAGAACGAGGAGTTCGATCATCGCCGCAGCGCCTTGAACGGCGCGATGGGCGTGCTCAACAGCCGCGAACGCCGAATCTTCGAGGCGCGGCGTCTGGCAGAAGAGCCGATGACGCTGGAAGACCTCGCTGCCGAATTCGGCGTATCGCGCGAGCGTGTGCGGCAGATCGAGGTACGGGCCTTCGAGAAGGTGCAATCGGCCGTAAAAAGCTCGATCGCGCGTCAGGAAGCCCAAACCCACGCGGATGCCGCGGCGTAAGTTTCTTCACATCGAGAGAATTTGAAGCCGGCGCACGCGCCGGCTTTTTTGTTGATTTGCGCCGCCCCTCCCAATCATGCGGAATAAATCTTGCTAAGCCGGTGTTGGCGGCAAGGTGGTGTAAAACCAGGATACGGAGCAATGATGAAGGCCATAGAATCGGAACGATATCGGCGGACGCTCCTTCAACGACTTGCGATTTCAGCGTGCCTGCTCATATCTGCGTCAGTCTTGGGTGTCGAAACGAGCGGCGCACAGTCATGGCCATCGAAACTGATAAAGGCCTACATTCCCTTCGGCGCAGGCAGCGCGACCGACGTCGTGCCACGCATGTTTTTTGAGCGCCTTTCGGCAGAGCTCGGTCAACCGATCGTCATTGAAAATCGCACCGGAGCTGGCGGCACGATAGGAACCGCCGCCGTCGTCCGCTCGGATCCAGATGGATATTCGATCCTGGCTCATTCATCGGCGATCACGATCGCTCCTGCGATTTTTACCGATCTGACCTTCGACGCCACCAGGGATTTATCCTCCGCAATCATGATTGGCTACAGCGCAAACGTAATGATCACGTCTCCATCCAAGCCGTGGAAAACGGTACAGGAGTTCATTGCCGCGGCGAAAGCGAAAGATGCGTCCATCACATTTGGATCGGTCGGGATCGGCAGCGCAACCCATATCAGCGCTGAAAAGTTTCGCCTCGCTGCCGGCGTCGATGCGACTCACATTCCATACCGGGGAGGTGCGGAAGTCATTACCGACATCATCGGCGGCCGCATCGATTTCTATTTCTGCCCATTGGCAACGGCGTTGCCGCTGATCCGAGATGGCCAAGTTCGTGCATTGCTTGTCTCGACGGCAAAGCGAGTCGCCGATCTTCCCGACGTGCCCTCACCACTGGAAATCGGGCTTCAAGGCGCGGACACTGCGATCTGGTTCGGCGTTTTCGTGCCGTCTAAAACACCGAAGGACATCGTCGACAAGCTATATACGTCCGGCACGAAAGTTCTTGCCGAACCCGAAACGCAAAATGACCTGAAAAAACTTGGCGTCGAACCGTGGCCCATGAAACCGGATGAAATGGACGCTCTTGTCGTCCGCGAAACAATTGCCAACGCGGCGCTCATCAAGGCAGCCGGAATAAAGCAATGACGATCGCTCAATAATAATCCTGCAAAACCTGAGCAATCGTGTCCGGCTCATAGATCGAATCGGTGCCGAGCGGGTCGTTTAACATGACTTCCGCGTTGGTCTTGTAGTCCGCCGCTACATCGTCGGGAACTGGCCCCAAAGGCTGTGCCAGAATGGCGCGGTAGGACAGATAATTGTCCTTATTGCCGACGAAGATGCAGACGCACACTTTCGGGTCGGCGAAAAGATAATGGTCCTTGCCATTGACCGTGTGAATCACGAATCGATGCGGCGGCAATGCCTTGAGCACCTTTTCTCCCGCAGCATCGTTGGCGAATTTTACCCGGAACCCGGCGGAGGACAGATAAAAGCCGTTCTTCTCAAGAAACGGCTGGCTCGGCGTGAAATCAAGCGCCGCAAGCGGCACTGTCAGCAGCGCCGTCACGACTATGACTGCCGCATATAGACCAACAAAAAACCGGCCTGCAAAAATAAATAAATACATCGAGAGCCCCTCACAATGCAGCGCGCGCACTCACTCATCAAATTTACGCGCACCATTGCGATACGATGACTAGTTCGATCGTAGGATGCACGCCTACATCCCGTCTGTCGACTCATTCGACACAACATCTGGGGCTGATCTGCACGCGACTCACCAAGAGCCTTCGCTACAGCGAGATGTTCTTGAAGGAAATGTGAATAGAGCCTTTCAAAAATCACATCGGCGTTTGAACCTGTGAATTCGTCCTCGCGACTCATAACTGCCTCAATGCGGCGCGATGGTCCGCGCGCAATCAAGCCCTAAGGAGACATGCATGGCTAATCGTCCGCCAGATTCTTTCAGCGCCGAAACCATCGCAGCATTGCGCGAAGTGCTCAACATCGCCGTCGAGCAGATCGCACATGAAAACCGCACGCCCGCCACCAAGGCAAAAATGGCGCAGACAATCGTGCGCCGCGCCGCCGACGGCGTGACCGATGCAGATGATCTGGTCATGAGTGCGGTGCGCGAAGGCGAGACGCCGGCGGCGTGATCCTAGCTTGTTGCAAAATACTCAAGATTTCATACGCGGGCTCAGCCCGCGTATTTATTTTCAGAGACTGAAAAAGAACAATCGCAAGCGGAACGCCTTACGCGTTGGCTTCGACCTTGATCTTCGGCGCCAGCGTGGCGAATTGCTCGTCCTGTGGCTTGGCGGGCAATGAGCCGAACGCCTTGGCGTGATCGATCACCTTTGCCATCAGTTTCAGACCGAGCGGCGCCAGCGCACGCTCCCACAGTTCGCGGGCCGTCTCGTCCTTCTTGACGAAGCACCATTCCTGCGCGGCGATGGCGCCACCATCCATACGCTCAGCCAAATGGTAGATGGTGCCGCCAGAGATCGGATCACCTTCCTTGATGGTCCACTCCACCGCAGCGATGCCGCGATGCCGCGGCAAGAGCGAGGGGTGATAACCGATGCCGCCGAGCCGGGACACTGCGAGCGCCTCCTGGCTGACACGGGCATGGCTGTGTGCGGTGATGATGAGGTCGGTGCCGGGAGGAATCTCGGACGCTCCGATGATTTTTGGATTGGCCTGGACCAGCACGTCGATTCCGGCCGCCTTCGCCGCCATTGCCAGACGGTCTTCGCCATCGGCCACGATGACCCGGGCGATCTCCACAGCGTGCTCACGGAGCATGTTCAATGTAGCCACACCGAAATGGCGGGAGCCTGCAAGCGTAATACGCACGTTATTATTGTCCCCAGGCTGCAAAGGCGTCGCGGAATGCGCGCTCGCCCGGCGCGCCCTTTTCAAGGGAAAGGATAGCGCGCTTCTGATTGCCATAAACCATCGGAATGTCCAGCGAGCTTCGTTCCTTCA
>JAIERI010000231.1 GCA_019747015.1 Xanthobacteraceae bacterium | reverse complement strand
GCGCGTGGCCGACGTCGCGGTGCCGGATCTGGGGCCGGCGGTGATTAGATAAAATCGGTCTTCGGTAGGACGTCCGAGAAGTTGGCTTTCAGCACAGAGGGATTTTCATGGCCATTGTCAAAGAACCGGGCACCGATCCCGACAACGTTCCGGAAACACTCTGTGTCGGCAAATTCAATGTCAGCGTGACCGGGCCGCTCGCCCTTATCACGTTCACGCATGGCCGGCCGCAAACCACCCAACTTCTCGACAACGGAGTTGTCGAGCTCGAAAGCGTTGTGCGTGCCAGGATTGTGACGACGACAGATAATCTTGTTGCGTTGCGCGACCTGCTGAATGGAATGCTGAAAGACGCCCCGGCCGCAACCCCGGCAACGGCTGGAACGGGGACACTGAACTAATCGTTACTCATTCATGAGTCGCCGGATTGCGGACGTTTCTTGCTAACGCCAAAATGACATCATAGACGGGCCACGCAGGGGGCGGTCGCGATGAATCAGAAACAGCAAGAATGCCTCGTCGAAACATGCCAATGCGGCAAGGTGAAATTGGAGGCGGTCGGCCGGCCAATTATGACCGCCTGCTGCTATTGCGCGAGTTGCCAGGAAGCCGGAAGGCGCTTCGAGCAGTTGCCTTCCGCGCCGCCCGTCCTCAATCCCGACGGTGGAACGGACTACCTTCTATATCGAAAGGATCGCGTGCAATGCGTGAAGGGGCAAGAATATCTGGAAGAGCACCGGCTCAAGCCTGACTCCCCGACCCGGCGGGTCATTGCCACATGCTGTAATTCGGCAATGTTCCTCGACTTCACCAAGGGACATTGGCTGACGATGTACCGGAACCGCTTTCCGGTGGGCGCTCCGCCGGTTGAAATGCGGATCATGACACAAGCTCGGCCAGACGGGGTCGAGCTTGCAGATGATTTGCCGAACGGTCCTTCTCCCAGGTTCATATTGAAGCTTGTTGCCGCCTGGGTCGCGATGGGTTTTCGCAGGCCGGAAATCACTTTGGGAAAGACCGTTCGCGAGCCGCAATGACCCGTTTGGGTGCCGCGAAAAACCCTACGACCCCTGCCGCAACCGCGCCAGCACCGTTAGCCCCGCATAACCGTCGGCGGGATCGAGTCCCGCCTTGGTCTGAAAATTCTTCACTGCCTGCATGGTGTCGTTGCCGACGCGGCCATCTGTGCCGCCTGTATCAAAGCCTGCCTGCGTGAGCCGGGTCTGCACTTCCTGTATTTCGGCGAGCGTCAGCGCGCGCTCGGAGCCTGGGAAGGGCTGGCGGAATGGACCGCCGCCGAGAATGCGGTCGCCGAGATGCACGATAGCCAGCGCGTAATTCATCGAAGGATTATAACTTCGCACCGCGAAGAAATTCGGACCCAGCAAAAATGAAGGCCCGCCGGATTCCGGTGTCCACAATTGCGCGCTGTCGCCCGAGCGTGGAAACCGCTGGCCGTCGGCGCGCGTGACGCCGGATGCGGCCCATGCTGCGTAGGTTCGATTGCCTTTCCCCGTGCCGCTCGCGCCGGTCACTTCATAGCCCCAGTGTTCGCCGGCGCGGTATTTGCCGCGATTGACGAGATAGCGCGCGGTCGAGGCCAGCGCATCGGCCGGACTGCCGAACGGCGAGACGCGGCCATCGCCATCATAGTCGAAGCCTACATTGAGCCAGACTTCCGGCATCCATTGGGTGTGGCCCATCGCGCCGGCCCATGAGCCGCGCATTTCTTCCGGTGTGCTCCAGCCCTTGTCGACGATGCGCAGCGCGTTGATGAGTTCGCTGTCCCAATAGGCGCGGCGGCGCGGCTCGTTCCACGCCAGCGCGGCGAGCGCGGGAAACACCGGCTTCATGTGGTTCTGCTGCACCAAGGGATCGCCGTAGGCGCTCTCGACACCCCACAAAGCCAAAAGCGTGCCACGCTCGACGCCGAAATCCTTTTCGATGCGCGCGAACAGGGCGGCGTTTTTCTGCAGCGCAATCTTGCCGTTGATGATGCGCCAGTCGGAGACGCGGCGGTTGATGTATTGCCAGGTCTGTTCCTTGAATTCCGGCTGATCGCGCATTTTCGCGAACACGCTCATGTCGGGCTCGATCCGGCCCATGACGCGAATGTAAGTGCCTTCGGAGATTCCCTTGGCGAGCGCGCGTGCGCGAAAGGCCTCGCGCCATTTGTCGAATCCGGGCGGAGAGGCAAACGCCGATCGTGAATCAAGCGCGATGAGGCTTGCGGCGCCGCCGAGCAGGGCGCGCCGCGTGATCGAAAACCTGTCGCGTTCAGAATCGCGTCCGCTCATGCCGCCAGTGTAATGGCGCACGGACCCGCGGCGCAAAGACCAATCCGCCGCATCCTGTCATTAAAGTGCGATAGCGATTCGCCTTAGTCCGCGCTTTAGTCCTTGGCGCGCTCGACGTAGGAGCCGTCTTCGGTCATCACCACGATGCGGGTGCCGACCCCGATATGCGGCGGCACGTTGGTGCGCACGCCGTTCGACAGCACCGCGGGCTTGTAGGACGAGGACGCGGTCTGGCCTTTGGTGACGGGTTCGGTCTCGACGACCTCAAGCGTGGCGCGCTGCGGCAGTTCGAGCGAGACCGGGGTCGCGCCGTACATCGAAAGCTTCACCTTCATGTTCTCGGCCAGATAGGGACCCATGGTGCCGATGACGTCCTTCGGCACCAGCACCTGATCGTAATTCTCGACATTCATGAAGTGGAAGCCGTCGCCGTCTTCGTACATGAAAGTGTGGTCGCTGTCCTCGACGTGAGCGCGCTCGACCTGATCGGTGGTCTTGTAGCGCTCGGACACCTTGGTGCCGTCACTGATCCGGCGCATTTCGATCTGGCTGACCGGGGTTCCCTTGCCGGGATGGATGTTCTCCGCGCTCAGAACGACATATAGCTTTCCGTCCTGCTCGATGATGTTGCCCTTGCGGATCGAACTTGCGATGACTCTGACCACGGATAATGTTCCTAAGTTTCGGGGACGGGCGCGAGCCTGCGGAAGCGGGCGGCGCGAGACGGTTTCGGGCAGCAACATACTGATTTACCCCTTCAATGCCACCCCCTTTACCGCTTCCTTGCGGCCCGATTGATGATGGATATGCCCGCCAAACCCTCGCCTTGGTGGTCGGCGGACCGCCATGTCGACCGCGCGCCGTTTCTGCAAGCGCGGATTGCTGTGACGCGGGCGCTGCGGCGATGGTTCGAAAACGAGGGTTTTGTCGAGGTGGAGACCGGCATTTTGCAGGTCTCGCCGGGCAACGAGACCCACCTGCACGCACCTGTGGCGCGTCTCGTCGCGCCTGATGGCGTCGTCTCGACGCGTTATATGCGGACCTCGCCGGAATTTGCCTGCAAGAAACTGCTCGCCGCGGGTGAGGAGAAAATCGTGGAGTTCGCGCGGGTGTTCCGCGACCGCGAGCAGGGCGCGCTGCATCTCACCGAGTTCACCATGCTGGAATGGTATCGCGCCAATGCACATTACGATTCGGTGATCGCCGATTGCGCGGCTGTGATTGCCGAAGCCGCGCGCGTGACCGGCATCAAGAGTTTTTCGTTTCGCGGACAAAGCGCCGATCCGTTCAAAGCACCGGAGCGGCTCACGGTCGCCGAAGTGTTCATGCATCATGCGGGTCTCGATCTTCTCTCGACCATCAATGGCAAGAATGGCGAGCGCGATGCGCTGGCGGCCGCGGCGCAAAATCTTGTGCGGATTACGCCCGACGATACCTGGTCGGATATTTTCAGCAAAATTCTAACTCAGCATATCGAGCCGAACCTGGGGCAGGGGCATTTGACCATCCTCGACGAATATCCGTCACCGGAAGCCGCGCTGGCGCGGCAAAAATCATCGGACCCGCGTGTCGCTGAACGTTTCGAAATCTATGCCTGCGGCGTCGAGCTTGCGAACGGGTTCGGCGAGTTGACCGACGCGGACGAACAGCGCCGCCGTTTCGTGCAGGCAATGGACGAAAAAGAACGGCGCTATGGCGAGCGCTACCCGATTGATGAGGATTTTCTGGCCGCGCTCGCGCGCATGCCGCAAGCCTGCGGCGTCGCGCTCGGCTTCGATCGCCTCGTAATGCTGGCGGGCGGCGCGAGCCGGATCGATCAGGTGGTATGGAGTCCCCAGTCTTGAAAGTCACATCTTGAAAATCGCGAATACGCAGCGTCAGCCGCAAGAACTGATTGAACACGGCCTTGCCTCGAGCGAGGATTTGCCCGCGCTGGAAAAAGTTGCCGCGCGCTATGCGGTGGCGATCACGCCAGATGTCGCGGCGCTGATCGACCCGAATGATCCGAACGATCCGATTGCGCGGCAATATGTCCCGAGCGCGCTGGAGCTGACAGCCGGTCCGCACGAGAACGCCGATCCGATTGGCGATCATGCGCATTCTCCTGTCGAGGGCATCGTGCATCGTTACCCCGATCGCGTGCTGTTCAAGCTGGTGCACGTTTGCGCGGTGTATTGCCGGTTCTGTTTCCGCCGCGAGATGGTCGGTCCCGGCAAGGACAGCGCTCTTTCATCGGAGGCTTATTCGCGCGCGCTGGATTACATCCGTGCGCATCCGCAAATCTGGGAAGTGATTCTCACCGGCGGCGATCCCTTGATGCTGTCGCCGCGGCGTTTGACCCAGATCATGGCGGACCTCGCCGCGATCGATCATGTCAGGATCATCCGTATTCACACCCGCATTCCCGTGGCCGACCCGTCCCGCATCCTTGATGAGACCGTCGCCGCCTTGCGGCAAAACGGCGCAACCACCTGGCTGGCGCTGCACGCCAACCATCCGCGCGAATTGACGCACGAGGCGCGAGCGGCCTGCGCGCGCATTGTGGACGCTGGAATTCCGATGGTCAGCCAGTCGGTGCTACTGCGCGGCGTGAACGATGACGCTAAAACCCTTGAAGATTTGATGCGTGCGTTCGTCGAATGCCGCATCAAGCCTTATTATCTGCATCACGGCGACCTTGCGCCCGGCACCGCGCATCTGCGCACCACGCTGCAACAAGGACAGGGACTGATGCGCGCATTGCGCGGCCGCGTTTCTGGACTATGTCAGCCGGACTACGTCCTCGATATTCCCGGCGGCCACGGCAAAAGCCCGGCCGGCTTGGGGTATGTGTCTCACGAAGGTGAAGTGCACGGCACCCGCCACTATCGTATCGTCGACTATTGCGGGGGAGTGCATCATTATCGGGATGAACCGGCATCTGGCGGCGGTATGAGGCCGGACACATCTGAAGAATGAAAACCGATAAAGCAGGTCCAGGAAGGATGCAGGAGGCTATGATGCGCGTGCGAACAAAGCTGATCGTCGGGATTTCGCTTGGGGCTTCTCTTGGTTTTTCGCTAATCGCCGCGCCGGTGCTGGCACAAAGCGGCCGCCTTGGCGGGCCAGCCAATCCGACGGTGCCGCCGGCGCTGTCGCCAAATCCGGGACTGAGCGGGCAGGCGCCGGTCGGCCATCTCCAGCCCCGCCGCGATGCAGCGCCTGATGACTACAGTCCCTATAAGGAATCCGCCGAGGACAAGGCGCTGGATCGCAAGATCAAGAGCATTTGCCGCGGCTGTTGAGCCTGACCCTCAGGCCGCCTTGCCGCCGCGTGCGGCAAGCGCCATGCCGATCAGCGTTGCGCCGCCGAATACCATATTGATGCCGACCAAGAGGCCGACCGCCCACAACGCCGAGCCGGGCAGGCCGGTGATGATGGCGGCGGAGATCACCAGATCCATCAGGCCGCCCAGCAACACCCAGCCCCAGCGTCCGGTCAGTTCCTTGCGGTGCTCCAGCGAGTACATGATGGTAGCGATGCCTTCGGCGAGGAAATAGGCGCCGACGACGATGGTCAGGCTCAGCGTGCCTTCCAGCGGCCGCCAGAGCAGTACGACGCCCGCGATGATCGCGACAATCGCTGAAATGAGGGCCCACCAGAAGCCCGGCGCCTGACGTGCCGAAAAAGTCAGGAAAAGCCCGGCCACGCCGCTGATCAGGAACATCCAGCCCAGGAAAATCGCGACCGCGATGCTGGCCAGAGGCGGCACCACGATGGCGCCGAAGCCCAGGATCACCAGCAGAATGCCTTCGATCAGATAGGCTTTCCAGTGCTGCGCCACCGACGCGGCCACTCGCTTTTCAATGCTGTCGATCGGATTGGGCGCGGTCATGGGACGACTCCGTTGTGCTGCTCGCTGGGCCGCAGCCTATCAACACTCTGCTGCCGGGCGGATGAAAACTTTGCCGCAACTGCGAAATTTTCGCAGGACTTTCGTGGATGGGACACTTTCGTTGAATTGCGGCCTGCGGGGGCCTGAAGGCAGTATCGACGCCGAAGAGGGCTTCCTTTATGCTTTCTGAAGGAGGCCGTTCGGGTCTCCGGATTGCCCAAACGCTACCGGGGACGGAATACAATATCTGTTTGCGGTGTTCAGTCATACGACCAACCACTCAACAATCAAGAAGATGCAGGGGAGATTTGAATGTTGTCCAAGATCGTTTGCCTCACGGCCGCGCTGGTTCTGACGGGCTCGGTTCTGAGCGCGTCGGCACAGACCGCCGCGCCCGCGCCGGCACAAACCACCGCGCCAGCTCCATCGAAGATGAAGCTGACCAAGGACAAGATAAAAGAAATGCGTGCGAAATGGAGCGCCAACAAGCCGAAGATGAAGGCTTGCCGCAAGGACGCGAAGGCCAAGGGCCTCGATGGCGACGATCGCCTGTTCTTCATCGAAGACTGCATGGGCAAAAGCTGAGCCGCGCGATCCCTGGGATCGGGCTCAAATCGTTTGAGGGCATGATGGCTTTCGCCGTCATGCCCTTTTCATTTTGCCAGGTTCAAATTGCCAGGTTCAAACTCGCTCAAGCGGTGATGTCGACCACGCCCTTGCCCTGAACGCTCGCGGACGCGGCACTCGCAACGGATTGCGCCGTGTCCTGCTGGCTGGCTTCGTCCACCGCCTTCTGATCTGCCTT
This sequence comes from Xanthobacteraceae bacterium, assembly GCA_019747015.1. Taxonomy (GTDB): domain Bacteria; phylum Pseudomonadota; class Alphaproteobacteria; order Rhizobiales; family Xanthobacteraceae; genus Afipia. The sequence continues at coordinate 15,133 of JAIERI010000231.1, read as the reverse complement.
GATGATGTCGTCCGCCGCTTTCGCGGCCTGGTCAGCCGCGAGCTTTGCCTGGGCTTGCGCCAGAGCTGTCTGGCTCGAACTGACGCTTGCGATCGTGGTCATGGGATCTCTCCGCAGACCTTGAGAATAGCAGGCGATGGTTAATCGCTGGTTGCCATTAATCTCAGGTTGTCACGGCGCCTATGGCCGCACCCGCCACACGGACAGCCGGTGCGCGGGATCGAGATCGAGCCGCTCGAGATAATCTGGCGTTTCGCCCTTATCCAGACGCGCGGCCAGTCCGTTTGGGGCGAGCCGGACGAAGTCGATCAGGTCGGCCGAGCCGGAACATATCACGACGTAATCGACGCGATGATCGCGCAGCATTTGCCGCGCGTCCTGCGGGGCCGCCATCATCGTGTTCAGCATGGCAAGGTTGCCATTGTTGTTGCGGTGATAGGGGGCGGCGAACACGGAGTGTTGTGTCGCGGCCAGAATGGCCGGGCCCTGATCGATGGACGCCATGATCCGGCCCGGTGGCAACGCGGCGAGCGGCGCGGCGCCAGAGAGTGTCTGACATAACATGACCTGTCGCGCCGCCGCCTGCGTTGGCGCGGTGCGATCGATCAAGGGCCATGCCGCAACACCGAGGCCGGCGAGCGTGGCAGGCGAAACAACCAGCGCGGCCAGCAGCATCTTTGTTCTTTGCGCGCGCGATGGCCACAGATGCGCGATGCAGACCGCAAAGAACGGCGCAGCCACGATGTTCGCGGCGGCGGCGCCGCGCAGCTCCCACAGGCTGATGGCGATCAGCATTGCGAGGGTTACGACCGCCACGACCCATTGCCATCGCCCGGACGATGGCGCACGGATCAAGGCTGCGAAGGCGAACCCCAGCGTTATCAGCGGAAATCCATAATAGCCGGCCAGCTTCTGCGGGATGAGCTGCGCGACTGTGGCAACGGACATGGTTTCCACGACCTGATCGAGCCAGAAGCTTGTGACCAGCGGCGGGACTTGCGCATAGGGCGAGGCCATGCATCCCGAAAACAATTTGAAGAATACGCCGAGTACGATGACGCCTGCGATCGCTGCAACTGCAAAGCGTGCAGCACGCACCGGATAGTGTCGGTCGATGCCTGCAACGATCATCAAACACACGCCGCCTCCGGCAATCAGCAGAAGCACCGGTCCGCCGAACGCATCGCATACTGGTGCGCCAAGCGAATGCCACGGCAGCAACAGTGCCGCGAGAAGCAGCGAGGAGACAGCCAGCGCCGCACCGAATACGCCAATCCGCGCTGTGATCGCGCCGCCGCACCAGACCGAAAGCCCAAGCACGGCGACGCAAAGCGCGGCGATGACCGGAAGCATTTCGAGACCGATGGCCAGCGAGACTGTGGCCGCCAGTCCGGCAAGGCAGGTGCTGATGGAGCTTTGCCCGATTGCCGGCAACAACAGAACCAGACTCAGCAGAAGCACGATCTGGACATTGTGGTGATCGATGGCGCCGGCGCGGAAATGAATCAGCGCCGGAATCGACAACGCAGCCAGCAGCACTGTCGCGACCTGCGCCGCGTCGCGGCCGTCCTCATCGCTCATACGTCTTGCAATCGCCACCACCAGCAGCAGCGCCGCGCCGAACAGCAGCGCGGGCCAAAGCACCAGTGTGATTGCTTCCGCGCCATGCATTCCTGTCACCGGCCGCAGGACCAGCATCAACGCAGCGAGTGGCGCGTCGATCACACGCGACCAGTGCATCGAGGCGCCGGGCGGATCGAGCCGGTGCTGGGTCAGATCGAACCAGCCTTGGCCGGCGATCAGGTCCCGCACTTCGACCAGCCGCATCGCATCGTCGGTCGACATGGCATCGAAGAATCCGCCCCCGAGGGCCGGCAGAGCGAGCGCGGCCACGGCCGCGGCCCACACCACAGCGATCATCACCAAAGGACGTGACGCGCTTTTTTCCATCTGTGTTGAGCCGCTGCTGGCCGGGGAATCTTCAGGCATGCTGCCTGATAGCTGAAGCCGATTACGCAACTCTTAAGTGTTTTTTCCTTGCGCGTGGCCGTGCGCGTCCGGCGCACTAGTTCCGCACAAGATAGAGCGGAGTGCGGATGATAAACTGGAATGCCGGCTTGGGCGTCCACGATACCGTCGCCGTGAGACCGAACAGGCGGTTGTCGTTGTCGTCCATTTTGTCCAGATCGGCGCGCAGGATCGGCTGGGTGAATGAGTTCAGCGAAATGAGAGACCGGTCGAGGGGCAGAAAAGGCGCAAGGGCGTTCGTGCTCCCGCCGGCGAAGGACTGGACGCCGGCGCGCCCGGTCAATTTCCAGTTGTTGGACCATTGATAGTAGGCGCCGGCATAGCCGATCCAGGCCGGACCGACACTGGCGAGACCGGAATCGACGGAAATGTTGGTGTACTGCGTGCCGGCCAGAAGACCCTTCGTTTCGTCTTCATTGAGTGCGTAGTTCATCTCCAGCACCGTCGAGACGCTTGTTGTGGCGAGGGGGCCATCGATGGCCGATTTTGTCAGCGTCGACAAAACCGTGACGGTGGGAAGCCGTCCGCCGTTTTGTTGAATCACATCGGCCTGAAGCCCGATATTCCAGCTCTCGACTGTCAACGGTGACCATGACGAAATGTCGGTGCTTGCACTGCTTGCGGTGACGCCGCCGAACACCGACACGCGATCTGTCAGATCGATGGTCAGGGGCAGATCGAGTGCAACGCCTCTCGCGGAGACCGATGATAGCGACGCCAGCGACGCGGGAGGCAGGAAACTGCCGAAGCCGATGGAGAGCGTGTTGGCGGGAACGGTGACGAAGTTGGTCCGCATGTCGAGATAGATATTCGGCCATTGCGAGGCAGCCTTTGCCGGCTCGCTCTTGTCGCCGTCATCATTGGCTTTGCTTTCGTCCCCCAGAGCAATGCCGGGCTTGATCACGGATAGCAGAAGGCCGAGAAAGATCAGCGCTGCGGGTCCCGGCAAGAAGATAGCGGACCGAAGCCGGCCGAGACTGGACACATGTCTCATGACATTCACAGTCACAATATGGCCTGCATCAAGCAAAGAGGACACCTGCACGCGGCATTCATTTTGACTCATATTGCGTGCCATAGTACCAAACATACTAGCGTATTTTCGAAAAGAGCGTTTGGGGGAATGATGTATTTCAAAAACATTGCTCTGCTTTTCACGGGCGTCATCTTTTGCCTTTCGGCAAATCACGTCGCTCACGCTCAGTCCCCGGCACAAGCTCAGTCTGATCGCACGGTCGAACAGTATACTTGCAAGGACGTCGTGCGAGAGCCCGGAACAAGCCGCGATGTAGCGATCGCTTTCCTGCACGGTTTTCTTCTCGGCAAATCCGGTTCGTCAAAATTCAATATCGAGACATTGCAAAAACAAACCGATGCCTTCCTCGAGCGCTGTCTGGATAATCCGAAAGACAAGGCAGAGGATGTGATGACCCAGATCAAGAAATGATATCGGGGATCGCCGCTGCGCCTATTTCAGAAAATTTCCGGCTAAGGATCATGAGAATGGCCTCTGCGCTGGCGAAGCTGATAAATTCTCAACTTGTCGGTGTGGCGCTGATCGCGGTTGTCATATCCGGTCCGTGTCAGGCCGAAGAACCCTGCAATCCCATTGTCGACGGCACCTATTGCGCAACGCAGATGCCGAAAAAAAGTGCGTCAACGTCGTCGTCAAGAGGCATGAATCCAATTCGTCCTCTCGGAAGCGAGTTCGGCTGGAGTTCATCGCAAGATCCGCCGGGCACCTTGGGAAGCATCAGCTTTCGCGGAAGCGGCACTTGTTTTGGATCAATTATTCGCAGCCGCTGCAGCTAGGGCTGTCCAAATAGTACGGCAGCCGCGCCAAGTCGGAACGCGACTGCCGATACTGTGACCGTGCGCCGAAGCGACGAGCGCGCGATACCCATTTGTGCCGGGAAAGAATTCCATTTTACGGAATGAGCGGCGCGTGAAGCCGCCTAAGCGATTACGTCTTGCCGAGTCTTATATTAGACATATGACATCTTTACAGAACTGTTTTCCGGTGGCACGCTGCAGATAACGAAAGTGGCAAACACTTCGATCGGGAGAGAGACGCGTAAATGAGCCGGCACATGACGTTCACACCAAACCGACCAAAGATCGCGAGCGGTGAATTTCATGTGCCGGCATCATTCTGTCGAACAGAGCCGGCTTTGCGGAGAAATGTTCTTTTCCATCGCTGACAAATGGAAAGAACGTCCGAGCAAATAAGCCTAAGAGAGCGAAAGTTCCGGCAATTCGATCTGGGAGGACTTGATGGATACGGGCGGGCCGCTTCTCGAGGTTAAAGGCGTTACCCTTCAATATAAAACGCCCGATCATCTCGTGACGGCGACCTATCGCATCGACTTCAAGGTTTTTCAGGGCGACAGATTTATTCTGCTGGGACCGTCAGGCTGCGGCAAGTCGACGCTGCTCAAGGCCGTCGGCGGTTACATGACGCCGGTCGAAGGCGAGATGCGGCTCAAGGGCAACCTTATCAAACATCCCGGTCCGGACCGGATGATGGTGTTCCAGGAATTCGATCAGCTTCTGCCGTGGAAGACGGTTCGTCAGAACGTGATGTTTCCGCTCGAATGTTCGCGCCAGCTCTCTGCTCGCGAAGCGGATGAGCGCGCGATGCATTACATCAACAAGGTCAATCTGGATAAATTCGCCGACAGCTACCCGCATATGCTGTCGGGCGGCATGAAGCAGCGCGTTGCCATCGCGCGCGGAATGGCGATGGAGCCCGATATTCTGCTGATGGACGAACCGTTCGCCGCGCTCGACGCGCTGACGCGGCGCAAGATGCAGGATGAACTCATGACGTTGTGGGACGAAACCCGTTTCACGGTGTTGTTCGTGACCCATTCGATTCCCGAAGCCATCAAGATCGGAACCCGCATTTTACTCCTGTCGCCGCATCCGGGACAGGTGAAGGCCGAACTGAATGGCGGCGCTTACGGGGACAGCGCCCAGGCGCTCGAGAGCCGCATTCAGCAAATGCTGTTCGCCGACACGATCGAGGAGGCGGAGAATGTCTAAATCGTCGCTCGCAATGGACATTCCGCTGGCCCCGGTGCGGCCGGAATTCGTTCGCGATGCAGAATCCGCGGCGCGACTTCCTGTCGTGGTCGAAAAGCCGCTGTCGGCGCTCGACCGGCTCTACAATCAGACCTGGCTGCGCAAAATACTGATCCTGATTTTTCTGGCACTGGCCTGGGAAGCCTATGGTCGCTTCCTCAACAACGATCTGCTGTTTCCGACATTCGGCGCGACGGTCAGCGCGTTTTTTCACAACATTACCAATGGCGTTCTGCCGGCGCGCGCGTGGGCGTCGATCAAGGTGTTGCTGATGGGCTATGCCTGCGGCATCGTGCTCGCGTCGCTGTTGACCGCGCTCGCCATCATGTCGCGCGTCGGCACCGATTTTCTCGAGACGCTGACCTCCATGTTCAATCCCTTGCCGGCCATCGCGCTGCTGCCGCTGGCGCTGATCTGGTTCGGGCTGGGCAATGGCAGTCTCGTTTTCGTGCTGGTGCATTCGGTGACATGGGCGATCGCGCTCAACACCCATTCCGGATTTTTGTCGGTCAGCAGCACGCTGAAGATGGTTGGAAGAAACTACGGGCTGACCGGCTTCAGATACATCCGGGAGATTCTGATTCCGGCCGCGTTCCCGAGCATTCTGACCGGTCTCAAGATCGGCTGGGCATTCGCATGGCGCACGCTGATCGCCGCCGAACTGGTGTTCGGCGTCAGTTCCGGGTCCGGTGGCCTGGGCTGGTTCATTTTCGAGAACAAGAACAGTCTCGACATTCCCAATGTCTTCGCCGGCCTGCTGACCGTCATCATCATCGGCCTCGTCATCGAGAACCTGCTTTTCCGCGTGATCGAGAAGAACACCATCGGACGCTGGGGCATGCAATCGTGACGCATTTGCAATCGCTCACTTCAAGCTGACACCCTGAACCCAACGAACTGCATCGCCGGACGGCGGACACATTGAGGGAGACAAACATGAACTGGCTGAAGTTTGCACGAGTGGCGGGAGCGATCGGAGTTCTTTCTGCGGGCTGGACGGGCAGCGCATCCGCCGAGGCGGATACTGTGCGGATCGCCAAGCAGTTCGGCATTTCCTATTTGCCGCTGACGATGATGGAAGAGCAGAAGCTTTTCGAGAAGCACGCCAAGGCGGCCGGCATCGACCTCAAGGTCGAGTGGCTCCGCTTCACCGCAGGCTCCGGCATGAACGAGGCGTTGCTCTCGGGCAATCTCGATTTCGCATCGGGCGGCGTTGGACCGATGCTGACGATCTGGGGCAAGACGCAGAACAACATTGTCGTGAAGGGTATTGCCGCTCTGAATGCAATGCCGCTCTATCTCGTCACCACGAATCCAAATGTGAAAACGATCAAGGATTTCACCGAGAAGGACAAGATCGCGCTGCCCGGCGTGAAAACCTCGATTCAGGCGGTGACGCTGCAAATGGCGGCTGAAAAGGCTTTCGGAGCGGGACAGCAAGGGAAACTGGATTCGCTGACCGTCTCGATGGGTCATCCCGATGCGCTTGCCACGATGCTCGGCGGCGTCTCCGAGATCAATGCACATTTTGGGTCCGCGCCGTTTCAGGATCAGGAACTGGCCGATCCGCGCGTCCATAAAGTGCTCGACAGCTATGAGGTTCTCGGCGGACCGCACACCTTCAACGCGGTTTGGGCCGCCAAGAAATTCGTCGATAGCAATCCCAAGCTTGTGAAGGCTTTCATCGACGCGCTGGAGGAGAGCGAAGCGAACATCAAGGCCGATCCGGCAGCCGCCGCGGCGATCTGGATCAAGGCGGAAAACTCGAAGATTTCCGCGGCCGATGCCGAGAAGATCATTCGCGATCCGAAGAATGAATGGACCACGACGCCGAAGAAAATTCTGGTCTATCTCGACTACATGAATCGCGCCGGTCTCGTCTCCGCCAAGACCACGAACTGGCAGGATATCTTTTTCAGCGGCATTCACGCCGCCAATGGCAGCTGACGATCCTGAAGCGGGCGCACGGGTTGCGCTCGTTCTCCACCGATAGGCAGGCTATGAGCGCAGCAACCGTCCACAACGAAGATCGGCCTCAAGCCGATGTCCTCACCGTGCAGATCTGGCGCGGGGATCGCGATGGCGCATTTCAAACCTTCGAAGTGCCCTCGCGCGAAAATCAGACGGTGCTCGATGTCGTCACCGAAATCCAGCGCGTGCAGGATCACACGCTGTCCTATCGTTATGCCTGCCGTGTCGGCATGTGCGGCTCGTGCGCGATGGTGGTCAACGAGCAGCCGCGCTGGACCTGCCGCACCCGTGTCGACAGGCTGGGCGGCGGTCCGCTGAAGCTGGCGCCGCTGCGCAATCTGCCTATCGTCAAGGATTTGGCGGTCGATATGGAGCCGTTTTTCGAGAAATGGAAAAACGCGCACGGCTATTTCGAACCGGGTGAAAATCCCCCCGCCGAGTTTGCGGTGATCGCGCCCGACTCGGGCGAGCGCGAAGCCGCCGATGACGGCATCGAGTGCATCAATTGCGGTATCTGTTATTCGGCCTGCGATGTTGTGTCGTGGAATCCCGATTATCTTGGACCGGCCGCGCTCAATCGGGCATGGACACTTGTCAACGACGTGCGCGATCGCGGTCAGGATGAGCGCCTCGAGGCTGTGTCCGGCGATGCCGGCTGCCACTCCTGCCACAGCCACATGAGTTGCACCGAATTTTGCCCCAAGCAACTGTCGCCGACATTTTCCATCGCCGGCCTGAAACGCGCGACCGCCAGCACCTTGTGGAGGCGCAAACCATGAACCCGGTTCTTTATCTCGCCCAGCGTGGCACGGCTTTCATCCTCGCGCTTGCGGTGACGTTTCATCTTGCGACCATCATTTTCGCGGTTCGCACCAATTTGACCGCGGGTGAAATTCTCGGCCGCACCCATGGCAACAAGGGATTCCTTGCGTTCTATCTGCTGTTCGTCGTGGCGGCGGCGATCCATGCGCCAATCGGTCTGCGGTCGGTTTTGCGCGAGTGGGCGAAGTGGCGCGGCCGCTCGCTCGATATCGCGATGCTGGCATTCTCGGCGCTGCTGTTGTGTCTCGGGGTGAGGGCCGCGCTCGCGGTTTACCTGGCATGATGCGCAGCGCCCATCTCAGGCCGGGATTTCTAGCCGCGGTCTTGCATCGCATCTCCGGTGTGGCGCTTGCGATCTTTCTGCCGATGCATTTCATCGCGCTTGGCACCGCGCTTGGCGGGGCGGACTCATTGCAGAGTTTTCTGGTGTTGACGCACTCCTGGTTTATCCGCCTTGCGGAGTGGGGCCTCGTCACCGCGCTCGCCGTTCATATGGCGCTCGGCATCCGCGTGCTGGCGATCGAATGGTTTGCGGTGCGCGAACGCAGCGCCATCGTGGTGTCGGGTTGCGTCGCCGGTGCGTCGGCTGTCGGTCTGTTGTTTCTGCTCAGTGGCGGAATTTAGGAGCAAGCCATGCAAGTCGATATGCACGAGGTCGAAGAGGTCTGCAAAACGCTCTATGTGCAGGCGCTGAAGATGCTGCCGGCCGACATCAAGGCCGGGTTCAGGCACCTGGTGAGGACCGAGACCAGCGCCACTGGCCGCACCATCCTCGATACGATGGTCGAAAACATCGCTGTCGCCGAACGAACCAATAACATCCTCTGCCAGGATACCGGCATTCCCATATATAATGTGATGATCGGGCGCGGCGTCGACTTCGATGGCGCAAAGCTGAAGGCCGCGATCCGCACCGGATGCGAGCGCGCCACGACGGAATGCTCACTGCGCTCCTCCGTGGTGCATCCGATCACGCGCAAGAACAATCAGACTTCAAGCGGCGTGCGGGTGCCGATCATCCACGTCGATTTCGACGAGCGGCCGGAAACCGTATCGATTGAGATGATCCCGAAAGGTTCGGGCTCCGAAAACGGTTCGTTTCTGAAAATGCTGCTGCCGTCCGACGGCATCAAGGCGGTCAAGGCCTATGTGATCGACCGGGTGATCGAACTCGGCGGCCGTGTCTGTCCGCCGACCATCGTTGGCGTCGGTATCGGCGGCACATCGGACCTGTGCATGCATCTTGCCAAGATCGCGGCGACGCGCCCCCTCGGCTCGGTGTGTTCCGATGAGGAAGGCGCGAAGATCGAGGCCGAATTGTCAGGCGCGGTGAACGAACTCGGCATCGGTCCCCAGGGTCTCGGCGGGCGCTCCACCAGCTTCGCCGTCCATGTCGAAATCGCGGCCACGCACATCACCCAAAATCCGGTGGCGGTGAATATCCAGTGCCATTCGGCGCGGCGCGCCCGGGCAACGATCACGCCCGGCGGCATCACGTTTTCGGCCTGAGGAGGCAACGATGGCGCATCACACCCTCAACATGCCGATCACGCCGGAACAGGCGCGCGAACTGAAGATCGGCGATACCGTCACGCTCGAAAAGACGCTTTTCGGCATCCGCGACGCCACCCTGATCCATATGTTCGATCGCGATCGCCGCACCAAGCTCGATCTCCAGGGGCATGCGGTGATTCACACCGCGCCGAATGTCCATCGTGTGCCGGTTTCGAACGAAGCCCCTGTCGGCTATACGCCGTTCTGTATCGGCACCACCACATCGATGCGCATGGAGCGGTTTACGCATGCGCTGATGGCGCGCGAGGGCGTGCGTATCATTGTCGGCAAGGGTGGCATGGGGCCGGAGACGCTTGCGGCGTTCAAGGAATTCGGCGGCGCGTATCTTGCCATTGTTGGCGGCGCCGCGGCGCTGGAGACGACGTGGATCGAGCGGATCGTCGATATCGATATGGACGATCTTCATCCCGAAAGCCTGTGGCAATTCTCGATTCGCAATTTCGGTCCGCTGCTGGTCGGTATGGATTCGCATGGCGGGTCGCTGTTCGCCGACGTTCAAAATGATGTCGCCAGCCGGCGCGACGCGGTTCTCAAAAGTATCGGGGCGGCGTGACCTTCATGGCCATCAGACAGATCGAGACTGATATTCTGATTTTGGGGGCAGGCGGCGCCGGCTTGTTCGCGGCATTGCATGCCAAGAAGACTGCGCCTCAGCTCGATGTCACCATCGCAGTCAAGGGCCTGCTTGGAAAATGCGGCTGCACGCGCATGGTGCAGGGCGGGTATAATGTCGCGCTAGCACCGGGAGACTCCATCGAACGCCATTTCATGGACACCATCGAGGGCGGCAAGTGGCTCAACAACCAGGATCTTGCCTGGAAGCTTGTTGTCGAGGCGCAGGTGCGGATTCGCGAACTCGAAAACGAGCTGGGCTGTTTCTTCGACCGCAATCCCGACGGCAGCGTTCACCAGAAGGCATTCGCGGGCCAGACGTTTGACCGCACGGTGCATAAGGGCGACCTGACCGGCATCGAGATCATCAATCGGCTCGCCGAGCAGGTATGGCGACGCGATGTGCGGCGTATGGAAGACCATCGCGCGCTCGATTTCATTCCTGCTGCCGATGGATCGGGCCTCGCCGGTGTGCTGATGCTCGACATGAGAACCGGCGAACCGTCGCTGGTGCGCGCGAAGGCGACGCTGCTTGCGACCGGCGGCGGTCCGACAATGTACAAATATCACACACCGTCCGGCGACAAGACCTGCGATGGTCTGGCGATGGCGCTGCGCGCGGGCTTGACGTTGCGCGATCTTGAAATGGTGCAATTCCATCCGACCGGTCTGCTGGCCGGCGCGGGAACGCGTATGACAGGCACCGTGCTGGAAGAGGGGCTACGGGGCGCGGGCGGTCATCTGCTCGATTCACGCGGTGAGCGTTTCATGTTCGATTACGACGTGCGGGGCGAGCGTGCGACGCGCGACATCGTCAGCCGCTCGATCATGTATCAGATCCGCAAGGGCTTCGCCACGAAGAACGGCGGTGTTCATATCAGCATGAGTCATCTCGGTCCCGCGAACGTCAAGCGCATGTTCAAGGGAATGGTGGAGCGCTGCGCCGATTGCGGTTTCGATCTCGCGGGCGGGCTCGTCGAGGTGGTGCCGACCGCGCATTACATGATGGGCGGCGTGGTGTTCGATCTCGATTGCCGCACGCAGATGCCGCGGCTCTATGCGGCGGGTGAAGACACCGGCGGGGTACACGGCGCCAATCGTCTCGGCGGCAACGGCGTCGCCAACTCGACGGTGTTCGGCGGAATCGCCGGCGCATCGATGGCGCGCACGGTGCTGCGCGAGGGCATGCATGCCGATCCCGCCCCGGATGCAATCGAACGTTCACTGGATCGCGCATTCTCTCCGATCGGCCGTCCCGCGGGCGATCTGTCGGACATTCGCGAAACGCTGGTCGAAACGATGTGGAATGATGTCGGCATTCTGCGCACCGGCGAGGGCCTTGCACGGGCGACCACGGTGCTCGAAGGACTGAGCGATGCTGTTTCGCGATGCGGCATCTCCGACGGCGACCGGCGCTATAATCTCACATGGACCGACCGGCTCAATCTCGAAAACCTGATTCAGGTCAGCCGAGGAATTTGCGCGGCAGCGATTGCCCGCACCGACAGCCGCGGCGCGCATTTCCGCGAAGACCATCCAATCGCGTCGGATCTGGCCACGTCGCGCTACACGGTTGTGCGCATGAAAGATGAGCGCATCGATATCGGTACCGAGCCCGTCGTTTTCACCCGCGTCGCGCCCGGCGACACGCTGATCACGGACGAGCCGCCGGTGCTGGAGGCGGCGTCATGAACGCCCCGTGACTTGACTTAGGTTTAGTATCTTATACAAGACTTGAACAATCTGAGAGCCGAAACGGCCAAGAGGAGATCGTCAAATGAGTACTGCGAGCGTGCCGCATGTTCTGGCGCACAGCCCCAAGGATAATGTCGCCGTCGTCGTCGTCGAGGGATTGAAGGCCGGCACCAAGGCGCTCGGCGTCGTCACCGAGAACGATACGACCTTCACCATCGAGGTGAAGGACGACATTCCGATTGGTCACAAGGTGGCGCTGTCCGATCTCGCAAACGGCGACACCGTGACGAAGTATGCGCAGGATGTCGGCCGCATGGTCGCCCCCGCGAAGAAGGGACATCACGTCCACACCCAGAACATGAAAACCAAGCGTTGGTGAGGACAGGAACATGGCATTGAGCAACATCAGCGAAATGAAGTCACCGTTCGTCGGAGGCGCGACCGACCAGCTCGTGACCAGGGCGCTCCCGGCCAAACGCGCCTCGGCCGACTTCAAGAAGGCGACGTTCCACGGCTGGAAGCGCGAGAACGGCCGCGTCGGCGTCCGCAATCATGTCGTCATCCTGCCGCTCGACGATTTGTCGAACTCGGCGTGCGAGGCTGTTGCGCACAACGTCAAGGGCACGATGGCGCTGCCGCATGCTTACGGACGTTTGCAATTTGGCGAAGACCTCGACGTATTCTTCCGTACCTTGATTGGCGTTGGCTCGAATCCGAACGTCGCCGCTGTGGTGGTGATCGGTATCGAAGAGAGCTGGACCGGCCGCGTGGTCGACGGCATCGCCAAGACCGGCAAGCCGGTCGTCGGCTTCGGCATCGAAGGTCACGGCGATATCGCAACCATTGCCAAGGCGAGCTATCAGGCCAAGCGGTTCGTGCAGTGGGCCTCGGAATTGAAACGCGAGGAATGCCCGATTGCGGATCTGTGGGTCTCGACCAAGTGCGGCGAGTCCGACACCACCACCGGCCTGTCGTCATGTCCGACCGTCGGCAACATGTACGACAAGCTGATCCCGCAAGGCATCTACGGCGTGTTCGGCGAGACTTCGGAAATCACCGGCGCCGAGCACCTCTGCAAGGCGCGGGCGGCAAGTCCCGAGATCGCCGATAAATGGTACAAGATGTGGAAGGCCTATCAGGACGACGTGATCGAAGCGCACAAGACCGACGATCTGTCCGACTCGCAGCCGACCAAGGGAAACATCGCGGGCGGTCTCACCACCATCGAGGAGAAGGCGCTCGGCAATCTTGAAAAGATCGGCCGCACCTCGAAATACATCGATGCGCTCCAGCCTGCGGAAGCGCCTGCGAAGGGCCCGGGCCTTTATTACATGGACACGTCGTCGGCGGCTGCCGAATGCGTGACCTTGATGGCCGCGGCCGGTTATGTCGTCCACACGTTTCCGACCGGGCAGGGCAACGTCATCGGCAATCCAATCGTGCCGGTCATCAAGATCAGCGGCAATCCGAAGACGCTGCGCACGATGGGCGAGCATATCGATGTCGACGTCACCGGCGTGCTTCGCCGCGAAATGACGCTCGACCAGGCTGGCGATGCATTGATCGATATGGTCGCGCGCACCGCGAACGGACGCCTGACGGCTGCGGAATCGCTGGGTCATCGCGAGTTCGTGCTGACCAAGCTTTATCGAAGCGCTTAAGAAAACAGCGGGCGGCGAACGGTTTCGCTGCCTGCTTTGATCTCGCGCAAGGCACGGCAAACTAGTTGGGGATTTCAACGGCGTGGCTGATATCGTCATCTGCGAATTCATGGACGAACAGGCCATCACGAAAGGGCTCAACGATTTCGATGTGCTCTACGATCCAAAGCTCGTGGACCGTCCCGAACACCTCTCCAAGGTCGTCGCCGATGCGCGGGCGCTGATCGTGCGTAACCGCACGCAAGTGCGCGGCACGCTGCTTGAAAGCGCGGCCGGGCTTCGCGCCGTCGGGCGGCTCGGCGTCGGCCTCGACAACATCGATGTTGCGGCGTGCGAGAAACGGGGCATCGCCGTGCTGCCGGCCAGTGGCGCGAACGATTTGTCCGTGGCGGAGTATGTTATCTGTACGGCGATGCTTTTGCTGCGCAATGCCTACCATGCGACGCCGCAGATGATCGCGGGCAAGTGGCCCCGCAACGCGCTGATCGGCCGCGAAATGGCGGGCAAGGTTTTGGGGCTGGTCGGTTTCGGATCGATTGCGCAGCACACCGCCAAACTCGCTTCGGCGCTCGGCATGCGGGTTGTGGCCTACGATCCTTTCGCCAAGGATCATATCTTTGAAGCCGCAAAAGTCTCGCGCCGGTCGCTGGACGAACTGCTGGGCGAGGCCGACGTGGTCAGTCTTCATGTGCCACTCACCGCCGACACCCGAAACATGATCGGCGCAAAGGCATTGGCACGCATGAAGGCCGACGCCATCCTTATCAATGCCGCGCGCGGGGGGGTCGTTGACGAAGCTGCGGTTGCCGCTGCCCTGACTACTAAAAAACTGGGCGGGGCGGCGCTGGACGTTTTCAACGAGGAGCCGCTCGACGAGGCCGGCGGCAGTGTCTTCACCGCGGCGCCGAACATGGTGCTGACCCCTCATATCGCCGGCGTCACGGTGGAATCGAATACGCGGGTGTCATGGGTCACGGTTGAAAATATCAAAAGGGTTTTGGCGTCATGAGTGCGCTTTCACTCATAGAGGTGACGGAAAGAGTCGCGGCCGCTTTCATCCGCAAGGGGTGCGATGCCGGCAACGCCAACGCCGTTGCCCGCGCTCTGGTTGCAGCTGAAGCCGACGGTCTCAAAGGTCACGGGCTGTCGCGCGTCCCGACATATCTGGCGATGGTCGCCAGCGGCAAGATTGATGGCAAGGCGCGCCCGACGGCGGCGCGTCCACGTCCGGGAGTTCTGGCGATCGATGCGGCGCATGGCTTTGCCTATCCTGCTATCGATCTTGCCGTAGCCGAATTGCCATCGCTCGCCGCGGCGCAGGGCATCGCTGCGGCCTCGATCTCACGCTCGAATCATTGCGGGGCGGCGGGATTGCCTTGCGAGGCTCTGGCGCGCAAGGGAATGGTCGCATTGCTGTTCGCCAACACGCCAAGCGCGATGGCGCCATGGGGCGGGCGCGAACCGGTGTTCGGCACCAACCCGATCGCATTCGCGGTTCCGCTCGAGGGACGCGATCCCGCCGTCGTCGATCTTGCATTGTCGAAGGTGGCGCGCGGTCCGATCGTCGCCGCGAAACAGAAGGGCGAGAACATTCCTGAAGGATGGGCGCTCGACGCCGACGGCAAGGCCACGACCGATCCGGCGAATGCGTTGCAGGGGACCATGATTCCGCTTGGCGACGCCAA